>JADGAM010000366.1 GCA_015232015.1 Oligoflexia bacterium
CATGGCGGCAATGGTAGGCACATCACTTACAGTGCGAAGACCATGAACAAACAAGGCCATCTTACCCATTTCAGTTGCTCTACCTATAGCATCGTCCATGGCATCTAGTCCTGCAATTTTACGAATGAAAAGTCCCTGAGGATTTCTTTGGGCCATGTAAATATAAAGCATAATTACAACGGTTAAAAAAATCAGGATAAGAAAACTATTTGTTTTGTTGGTAGCAAACCAGTTTCCTTTGGTTGTAGTAGTTAAAACTACATCTAAATTTTTTTCATTAAATTTTCCTACTGAAATTTCCTCAAACATTTTAATTTTAACGAAGTAGGTTTTATCAGGAGTAAGTAAAACATCTTTCGTCTTTGTAGGATCTTTATCATCTGGCCTTGTAAATCCTTTTATTTCATAAGCATTATATTCCTTATTCTCCTTAGCATAACCAAATAATTGTGAAAAATCATACTTGCTCTTAAAAGGAAACATTACCTTGCCCGCAAAGAAATATGGACCATTTTGATCTTCAGCTATAGTTACTTCATAACTAAATTTCTCCTCTGAAGTAGAGATTTTCTTCCAAACAAGCATTAAGGCCTGCCCATTGTCATTAGGTTTGTCAATGAGTTCTAAACCTTCCGGTGTTAGCAGCTCTCCCCTTGCAGATGTTGAATTTAAAAGCAACATGCAAGGGGAGATTAGCAAGAACATAAAAATAAAATAAACTATGTACCTCAATTTGATTCCTCCTTGTGAAAAATAAAAAAAAGTAAAAATTTTTGTAAAAAATATTGCAACAAAGTATTGCAACAAAATACTGCAATAAAATATTACAATAAAATATTAATAAAAAATTATTCCTGAATTAATTCAATATTTGCTCTAGGAATAACTGCTGTTTTTCCATCTGGAAATGTTACCTCTAATACTCTGGCCTTAGTCTCAGATTCAATTTTTTGTAATTCAGAAGGCAATGCCTTTACTATTCCAATTTTTCCAAAATAAGGTTGTCTAATTACTCTGATACTATCTCCGATCTTCACACTTTGTGCCTCTCCTCCTTCTGCAGAAAGTGATTCTTGAGATAAATCATCATAAGGAATTATAATTTCTGGACGAATTACTCCCGCTCTAATTTGAGTAGCACCACTTATTGAAGCAATTGAACCTTCTCTAAATTTAAGAGCATTGTAGGTTCTATCCGCCATAGTAACCTCACCAAAACCTTCAGTTAAAACTAAAGTGATTCCCATCTTCTCAGTTCCAGTGATGGCCACTCCTAAATCGTAACCTAAAATCTCTCTTAAATCGCCATCTCTAATTCCACCAACGATTAAACCTTTCGCTCCAACTGAGATGGCCTTTTTTATAGTCTCATAACTTGCAAATGCACCACCTACAATTACTGCATCTTTAAATTCAGCGGTAATTTTATCCATTTTTAAAATTTCAGAGGGAGAATTAACTGCAAACTTTAATATTCCACATGTCTCTCCACCAATACCAAAAATTCCTTGAATAAATGTTGCTACAGTTTCTACAACAACTCCCTCTGTAGGAATAACTTCTACAACCTTACCATTTAAATAAGCATCTACTTCCACCGGTTGTGGTGGTTCTCTCAGTAATACTTGTCCTGTTACCGGAGAAATTGTTTCCACTGAACCAGTAATAGGAGCAGTAATTTTAGTTCTAAACCATTTAATAAATGATTTAGATTCCGCCAATACCTCATCTTTTTGAAAAGTTTCTCCAACTTTTTTTAGCATATATTGACTAATTTCATTAGGCATAATTCCTAATCTATTTACTACGTTTATTGTAAGCACATTTCCTGGAAGATTAGTTTGTGCAACGATATCACTTCTTTTTACACTCTCGCCGACTTTTTTTAAAACATTGCCTTTAAGAGGAAGAATACGTTTTTTTCTTATCACTGCTTTCTTTGCTACTCTCAGACCTGGTGTATATGCGTGTGCCATATGTATTATCTCCTTTAAAATTAGTTTTAATTATTAATTAATAGTGGGGATAAAGATCCATAGTTTTATTCCACTCAATAATTTTTTCTTTTCTGGCCTTCTCTTCTGTTGGCAGAATTAAAGGTCTTCCTCTACCATCAACAATAAGACCAACTACTCCACCCTTCACCACACTTTTGAATGCTTTTCCCTTTCCTTTTCCAGCATCAAAACTCTTCTCAGGAATTAATTCAACTTCCGCACTCTCGCCACTTGCAAGTGGGTAGAACTTCATATCACCAAAATTAATTGATTCTGATATCTGCTTATTATCAGCAAATTTAATTTTATATTCCATGATCTTAGCACCAGTTTTAGCAATACCAGCAGGCGCTATACAAGTTCCAAGATAAACTAAACAATCTCTTTCAAACACCTCTGTAGCAGCTTTCTTATTGATTTTTGACAGCACGCCTAGGTGAGGCATCATGAAAATACTATCAACCGTAAGCATTGTGATACCCTGTGGTTGGAAGGCATCTATCATCATAGACATCGACTGATTTCTTCTAGGGGCGTGTGATAAAACTCCACCACTACCAACGATCATATCTAGTTCCATCATCTTTATAATTGATTGTCCTGATTCTTCTTGGCTAAACACATCTGAAAGTGATCTGGTTTGTTGAACACCTTTTAATCCCTTCATTAACTCTGCTTCATCTAAAGAACCTTTTTCAAAATATAATTCCATTAAATTTTCATCATTTTCTGCAGCTTTTTCTAATAATTCACTTCTTAATTTTTCTGCATGTTCTTTTTCACTCTCTGGGATAGGAAGCTTTTGTGGTTTACCTCCTTCTACAGGGAATTTGTACATAACCATTTTTAAAACATCAATTATAGAGTTAAAACCTTCACCTTCCGATA
>JADGAM010000367.1 GCA_015232015.1 Oligoflexia bacterium
CATTCACAAATACCGCAAAAGCTGAGAGCTTTGGCGATGATAAAGATAATAATAACATTCGTTGGATTCCAACAGCTGGCCTACCTGATAACAAACTTATTTCAAATTTCGGCACATTAAAAAAAATTTGAGTTAAGGGAGGAGTTGGAAAAGTTTTAGAATATTTTGGTGCTGGAGTGACATCACTTTCAATCCAAGAACGGGCAACAATTACTAATATGGGAGCAGAGACTGGTGCTACAACTTCTGTTTTTCCCTCTGATAATGTAGCAAAAGATGGACTTCGCCAATTGGGCCGTGAAAATGAATGGGTTCGTTTAGAAGCAGAAAGCGATGCCACTTATAATTCTACAATCGATATTGATCTTTCAACTCTTGAACCATTAATGTGTAAACCTCACAGTCCAGGAACTGTTGTTTTAGTAAAAGAGCTTGAAGGAACAAAAATTAATCAAGTTTGTATTGGTTCTTGTACCAATTCATCTTATAAAGATTTAGCAACAGCAGCTGTGATGGTTAAAGGAAAAAAGATTAATCAAAATATTTCACTTACAATCTCTCCTGGATCAATGTCAGTTTTTCACCTCTTAGCAAGCAAAGGTCACTTGGCCGATTTGATCGCAGCTGGTGCTAGAATTTTAGAGTGTACTTGTGGCCCTTGTATTGGACAAGGTTTGGCCCCTCAAGATAATGGTATTAGTGTACGAACTTTTAATAGAAATTTTAAAGCTAGAAGTGGAACTGATAATGCAAGCATTTATCTTTCAAGTGTAGAAACTGCTGTTGCTTGCGCTCTTAAAGGCGAAATAAGCGATCCACGAAATCTTTATCATAATGATTCTGATACTCTCGACAAAATTAAAAATGTCTCTATTCCAGTAGAAATGCCGATGAACGAATCTCTTATTGTTATGCCATTATCTAAGGAAGAAGCAAAAAAAGTGGAGATTTTTCGAGGACCAAACATTCGTCCAATTGAACTTAAAGGTGCTTTAGCAAAAAATTTAGATGGAGAAATAATATTAAAAGTGGGCGATGATATTACTACAGATCACATTATGCCAGCAGGTATTTATCTTCCTCTACGTTCTAATGTTCCAGAGTATTCTAAACATGTTTTTGAACCAGTTGATAAAGAGTTTTATAATAGAGCAAAATCTAAAAATGGTGGTTACGTAATTGCTGGTGAAAATTATGGTCAAGGCTCTTCTAGAGAGCACGCAGCACGCTGCCCATCATATCTAGGTGTAAAAGCAGTAATAGCAAAATCATTCGCGCGAATTTATCTTGCAAATCTTATCAACTTTGGAATTATTCCTTTCACTTTTGTTTCAGTACAAGACTATGACAAAATTGAAATGGGAGACAAACTTGAAAAGATTTGCAAGATGAATTCGCGCGAATACCTTTTTGTGCCATATTTTATACTCCAATTGTTTTTTAACTGACAGTTGACGAACTGACGGCCGGCCGACGACCGTCAGCTGTTAGCTGTTAACTATAAATTGTCTCTTAATCTGGCGGAAATAGCATCAATAAATTCTTCAGTAGATAATACTTTTTTTGCTGCTGGTTCTGCGATAACCGCCATATCTCCAGTCATATATCCTGATTCAATAGTGGATAAAGCAGAACGCTCTAATTTTTCAGCAAAAGTTACAATGTCAGGAGTATGATCTAGTTCTCCTCGTTTTTTAAGTGCCCCACTCCAAGCAAAGATGGATGCCATAGAGTTAGTAGAGGTCTTTTCACCCTTTAAATGTTTGTAGTAATGTTTTTGAACTGTTCCGTGAGCAGCTTCATATTCAAAATCACCATTAGGTGAAACTAAAACTGAAGTCATCATTGCAAGTGAACCATAACTAGATGCCAACATATCAGACATAACATCACCGTCATAATTTTTACAGGCCCAAAGGAATCCACCCTCTGATTTCATTACTCTTGCAACTGCATCGTCAATTAATGTAAAGAAGTATTCAATTTTATTTTTCTCAAAATCAGCTTTAAAATTTTGTTCATATACTTCTTGAAAAATATTTCTGAAACGAGCATCGTAAATTTTAGATATCGTATCTTTTGTACTAAACCATAGATCAATTTTTTGATCTAAAGCATATGTCATACAAGAGCTAGCGAAACTACGAATAGAACTATCAAGATTATGCATTCCTTGAAGAATACCTGAATCACTTGCTTTAAATTCTTGAATCAACTTGCGTTCTTCTTTCCCATTACTATCAGTAAAAACTATTTCTGCCTTACCAGGACCCTTAACTGAAAGTTCTGCATTTTTATAAACATCACCATAAGCATGACGAGCGATTATTATAGGATGTTTCCATGTACGTACATTTGGTTTTACGTTGCTTACTAGAATTGGAGCACGAAAAACTGTACCATCAAGCATGGCCCTAAGTGTGCCATTTGGACTCTTCCATGCTTCTTTAAGATTATATTCTTTAACTCTAGCATTATCAGGAGTAATAGTTGCACACTTCACTCCTACTTTATATTTTTTGATGGCATTAGCAGCATCGACAGTGACTTTATCATTTGTATCGTCACGATGTTTTACATGTAAATCATAGTATTCTAATTTAACATCGATAAAAGGGGGAATTAATTTTTCTTTTATCATCTGCCAAATAATGCGAGTCATCTCGTCACCATCAATTTCAACTAAAGTTGTTTTTACTTTATACTTGTTACTCATAAATAAAATCTCCTCTCATAAATACAAATAATATAATTTTTATTAACTTTTATTAACGATACTTTTTCTTAATAAGTTGAATCGTTCCACCTGCTTTAACGGTTTCTATATCTTCTTCAGTCATACTGTGAGTTAATTTGATATCAACTTTTTTACTTAAATTTC
>JADGAM010000368.1 GCA_015232015.1 Oligoflexia bacterium
TGGTTGAATCAGTTTTATTATTTTTTAAATTGGATAACTTTTCTTTTATCATCGAGCGTTTCTGGTTATTTCTTCCAGAAAGTATTATTATCGCTCTTTGTGCACCTATATTTTTCAAGTTGTTAAATATGATTTGGAAAGAAGATATAGATAAAATGGAAGTTAATACTTAGAAGTTAATACATTAGAAGTTAATACTTAGTTAATATTTTAATAAGGTATTTATTAAATGTTTGATCATGAAGGGTTAATAAAATTACATCGGGCCAGGGCCAATCTTATGGCCAACATAATTTTGATGGCCTTCTCTATCATCCTAGCAAGACTCTGGTATTTACAAGTTTATAAAGGGAAGATACTTTATAGTCATTCATTACAAAATCAGTTACGACAAGAAAAGATAGAGGCACCTCGTGGAATGTTTTTTGATCGAAACCAAAAATTAATTGTGAATAATGCTCCTAGATTTGATGCTGTAATAACACCTCAATATTTGAGAAATAAAAAACTTACTATCTCAAGTTTATCTAAAATCTTAAATATGCCAGAAGATATAATTTATAAAAAAATGGCAAAAAAATCCACTCTGGCAAAATATAAATCCATTGTAATTAAGAAAAATATCACAAGACAAGAGGTTGCTCTTATTGAAACCCAAAGTGATGATCTTCCAGGAGTAAGTGTAGAAACTTTTATCAGTAGAGAATATATCGACCAAGAAATTGGAGGACATTTATTAGGTTACATCTCTGAAATTTCTCAAAAACAATTACCTAAATATATAAAGAGAGATCATCTTGACTATAAATTGGGAGATTTCATTGGACAATTTGGTCTTGAAGAGCAATTTGATAAAGTTATAAGAGGAAAAAATGGCTTTGAGTTTGTAGAAGTAGATGCCGTTGGTAGAAAAAAAAGTCGTACTCGAACTCTTGAGGGAATATATAAAGAAGTGGAAGATTCTCCTTCGATTCCCGGACTCAACATTCTTCTTACAATAGATCGTGACTTGCAATTAAGTGCCTACAATCAACTTCAAGGTCATGAAGGTGCTGCTATTGCATTAGATGTTAATACTGGCGAGGTTTTGGCCATGGTATCCATGCCTGCTTTCGATCCATCTAACTTTAGCAAAGGTTTAACCAATGAATTTTGGAGCTCTTTAACAAAAAATCCAAGAAATCCTTTAAGAGATAGAAACATTCAAGAACATTACCCTCCTGGCTCCACATTTAAGCCTATAGTAGCACTAGCAGGACTTGAGGAAGGACTAATTGATGAAAAAAGTGAAGCATTTTGCACCGGGAAATTTCCAATGGGCTCGAGAGTATTTCACTGTTGGAAAGAGCATGGTCATGGTTCAGTTGATCTCATTAGATCTATTAGAGAATCTTGTGATACTTTTTACTACAAACTAGGAAAACGAATTGATATAGATATAGTCGCTCACTATTCTAAAATGCTAGGTCTTGGACAAAAAACTGGAATAGCATTACCTAGAGAAGTTGGGGGAATTATTCCCTCTAGAGAGTGGAAGAGAAAAAGGTTAGGCGAAGACTGGATGATGGGAGAAACTCTTTCTTGTGTAATTGGTGGCTCTTATATGATGACAACTCCTATTCAATTAGCACTAGCATACTCTGTAATTGCAAATGGAGGGAAATTATATAGACCATTTGTGGTTAAAAAAATATTTTCTAACTCAGGAAAAGTTTATAAAACATTCAACCCTGAATTAATGGCCAAACAAAACTTAAGTGAAAAATCTTTATCACTGGTGAGAGAAGGGCTTCGCCAAGTAGCTAATGTTCCTAGTGGTACTGCGTACTCAGGAGCACATGGAAGAGGAATAAATTTAGCAGGAAAAACTGGTACTGCTCAAGTTATTGGAATAAGTGCTGATAAATTATTTGAAAAGATGGGCTGTGAAAAGATGGATTATGATTTTCGTAATCACGCCCTCTTTGTTGGTTATGCTCCTGCTGATGATCCTAAAATTGCAATTGCGGCGATTGTTGAACATGGATGTCATGGGGCCTCTTTAGCAGTTCCTGTGGTGGAGGCCATCGCCTCTACTTACATGAAAAAATATTATCCCAATTTACATGCCAAATATTTAGAGGAAGAAAAAGCAAAGGGAATACTATGGAAAGCTCCTAAACCACCTCTCACCCTGGCAGAAAAAGAAGCACTGAAAAAGAAAGCGCCTATTTTGAAAAAGAGTGGACAAGGTACTACTAGTGCCATCACTGCAGCTGATGCAGATGATACAGAGGATGTCGAAGAGGAACCAGATAATATTCAAGGAAGCACTAATAATGAACCCTCCTCTCACGCTGCTCCTGGAGGACAAATTCAAGGTATAAATACTGAAGGTGGAGGAGACTAATAAAATTATGCAATCTACGCTGGTATCTTTTTTAAAAAAATATGATTTTACTTTTTTTACTTTGATGTTTTTAATTTTTATAATCGGGGTTTTAAATTTATATTCAGCAACTCATGCAGTTACTGATAAATCTGTAATTACTCTTTATAAAAGTCAACTTCTATGGTTTATAATTTCAATCACAGTTGGAGTAGTGGTAAGTTTTATTCGCCCTAAAACATTATTTAGGTATTCATATTTATTCTATGCCATCAATCTTATTCTAGTAGTACTGGTACTAATTGTTGGAGTTAAGGCCTTAGGAGGAAGAAGATGGCTTGATTTTGGCCCAATTAGAATTCAGCCTTCTGAAATGATGAAAATATCTTTGGTGCTAATGTTAGGCAGGTGGTACAGCAGTAAAAATCCAGAGGTAGACGTGACCATGAAAGATATGCTCATCCCTGGTATTTTTGCGCTTATTCCTGCAATTTTTGTTATTGT
>JADGAM010000369.1 GCA_015232015.1 Oligoflexia bacterium
CTAGAAGTTCGGCAAATTTGGCGGCATGATCTGCTTCTTCAAAAGCTATTTTTTTATAAGCATCACCCACTTCAGAATAACCTTGTCTCTCTGCTTGACGGGCCATTGCCAAGTACATTCCCACCTCTGTACATTCACCTACAAAGTTGGTCCTAAGTCCCTGGACGATATCTGGATCTAGACCACTAACCACTCCAACTCTATGCTCGTCGGCCCAATTTAGGGATGAAGTTTCTACTTTTTCAACAAATTTTTCCTTAGAGGCAGAACACTGAGGACACTTTTCAAGGGGTTGGTTTCCATTATGAATATATCCACAGACAGTACAAATAAATTTTTTCATAAAATTTAGATTTCCTTTTTGTTTTTTTTATTTGTTGCTCTAATTTTATTATAACGATGTTACCCTAAAATAGATACATACTCTGCAAAATCCCGTCTATACGCTCGTGGTAGTAATTTTAAATCTTTGATCGGTTGTCCAATTGCAATTAATAGTGGGATAAATTTATCTTCATCTATTTTAAATTCCTTTTTTATCATTGCCTGATCAAATCCATCCAATGGATGAGTCTCAATTCCCATAGTTTTTGCCGCCACCATTAAATTCATTGCAAAGAAGGACGCATTTTTTATGGCAAAAATTTTACGGGCCTCGGAATTTGGTTTTCCATAAAGGTTGAATGCCATTTGCCTATAATTCTCTTTCTCTTGATTTTTTAGGTAACCCAATTTCACCCAATCATCCAAACAGCGTTCCAAATTTTCTTCCACTGCATGGTTATCAGCAATGATAATAAAAACTGCAGATGCCTCCTGAACTTTTGCTTGATTAAAAGCACATTCTTTCAACCCGGCCTTTTTTTCCTTGTCTTTAATCACGATTACTTCCCATGGTTGTAAATTCATAGAAGAAGGTGCTAAATTGGCCAGATCTATTAGCTCTTTTATTTTGCTACTAGATAGTTCAGCATTAGGGTCAAAAAAAGTTATAGATCTTCTCTCGGTAATTAAATCACTTGATTTCATTTTTTCCCTTTTGTTGAATCGTTGCCACTTTCCATTGCTTCTAAAATCCAAAATAATTCTGTCACAGAATTTAATATTCCCCCGTTTTTCTTACAACCCAAATTCTAAAATAAATTTTATTATCTGATTATGTCAGTAATCAACTTAAATTTTATTAACCCAACTTAATTTTATTTTAACAATTTATTTTAAATTCTACGGAAATGTAATTTGTGATTTTTAAAGAATAATTGTAATCTTAATAAAAAGTACTATCACTTTTGTCTATTCCTTGTGGTTTATAAAAAGAGTGTTTTTATGGATTCACTACTAGCAAAATATCAAATTGGCCTGCCCTTAATTGATGAACAGCACGCACGGTTTATGCAAATAATTGAAGATGCTGTTAAAAAAATCAGTGCTCAAAAAAATTCCAAAGATATCGCTGTTTTTGATTTAGTTCAGGATTTAAAACAATATTCTACAGTCCATTTTTTATACGAAGAAAATCAGATGAAAAAGCACAATTGGCCAGAACTTGCAACACATAAACAATTGCATGAAATATTTAAGAAGAAGGTGTTGGAGTTTAGCACTCTTATTAATTCCTCATCGCTAATGAATGCAGGTAAACCAAAGGAACTAGCAATATTTTTGAAAGAGTGGTTTTTGAATCATATTCAAAGGGATGATAGAAAATTTGCTGAATTTGTCCAGCAAAAAGCAATTACATCACGAGGAGTTTAAAAATGACAACGTATAGTGATATTCAAAAAGCATTAGGTGATAGGGCCCAATATTTTCTTGGACATAAATGCAAGGTATTGAGTGAAAACTTACATATTCCAGGACCTGATTGGGTTGATAGAATTTTTGGCCAATCTGATCGCAATATCCGCGTACTCTGTAATTTACAGCAAATTTTAAACCATGGACGTCTCGGAGGGACGGGATATCTCTCGATACTTCCAGTTGATCAAGGGATCGAGCATACCGCAGGAGCTTCTTTTGCTAAAAATCCAGAGTATTTTGATCCTGAGAATATCATTAAGCTTGCGATTGAAGGGGGTTGTAATGCTGTTGCAACGACCGTTCATGGGACAAAGTTCATAGCGATTACTGTATTAAATACTAGCGTTTGAATATGAACGAAGGCATCTTTTTAATTTTTTCAAGGCCAAAATAAGTTCAACTGAATCCTTCATGAGCGCAGAATCAAGTTCAAATGCTTTAATGGCCTCAAGCTGGTTACCCTTAAGAGCTAAATCAAATACTTTTGCAGCATCAATATGAAATTTTGTATGAAGGGATTTTATTTTTTCAAATTCATCACAATTAAGGCAGATGGTAGGAAAATCATTAACTAGCCATTTTCCTAATTCACAAAGGTTATCTGATCGTACGATCTCAGGTGTATAGTTACTATGACCAAACTCAATAGCATTTTTCAATTGGGCGAACCATAGCAGATGTGCTTCAATGGCCATCTCTATTCTTATATTATCATCGTCCATATTGTTATTTCTAGAAACATTTTGATCGGGGTAATTATTCGATGTTTCCTTTAGATACTTCAATATTTGTTTTTTATTCAAAACAACCTCCTTAAATAAAATTATTAATTTGTTTTAAGCATATTTTTTTTATTCTCGTTGATATTATGAATATAATAAGCAAAAGAAAAATCAGAATTCAATATGTTACTTATGGAAATCTATAGACTGCAAAAAGAAAGCAAGTATTGCATCCATGTTTTTTCATTCTGCTTACACTAGCTCCTATTAATTTTAATGAATATTAAAATGTCTCTTCAATAACCCTTCAAATATCGATCCATGTCTTGCTTCA
>JADGAM010000036.1:0-1408 GCA_015232015.1 Oligoflexia bacterium
GATACCACCTATGTAAATTATTAGAAGGGGAATGCTCTGACCATCGCTTTAATTTTTTCTGATTATTCTTTATTGAATTTAAAATTTTAAGTTTTTCAAAGATATTTGATATTTCATTGTAATATGCACATTTAGAAAGTGATTCTAGAAAATTTGTTATTACAATATGAAATGTAGAGCGAATTCCATCTTGGTATTTTTTTACATTTTTAGCATATTCAATGGATTTTTTATAATCACATAAAAGAAAAAATAGAAATTGTTTACAAATATAGAGTGCTCCTAATCCAGTATTATTGTTTGTTTTTTTAAATTCATCTTTTGTTTTGTTGTTTTCTAATTCTGATATTATATTTTTGATGTTATTATTTTCATAAGCAAGACATTCACAAATTATATAAAATTGCTTTGTAATAAGATAAGCAGATCTTTGTTTTAGCTTATTTTGAGTTTTTAAATAGGATTTAATATCTTTTAATAATATTTCTATTTTATAACCACTATAGAGGGATGAATAGGATCGAACCATAAGAAAAATGCTGGCATATTCAAAATCACCACAATCTAATGCTAATTTATAACCATTTAACATTCCATCTAGAGATTTATGAATTTTTTCTTTCCAATGAATTATAAATGTATAATATACAAAAAGAGTAAAATGATTAATATTTTTTTGTCCTATCTTTTCATTTAACTTTAATGATATTTGTGAGAAACGATATCCTATTTCGTAATCATTAAAGGCCCCGCAAAAAATTAAACCGATAGCTGAAAAGCCTTGAATTGATTCAGGTGAATTTCCATTTTTTAATATACAAAACAGTCTTTTAAATGCGTTCATTGCAGCTATCTTTGAATTAACATGATATGAGCACGAGCCCATTCGTAGCATAATTCTAAACGCGGCCCTGATTTCTTCATTTTCATTTATAGGTAAATTCAGAAAATAGCTTTCTGATCTTTTATTAAAAATAAATTTTGTTTTTAAATAATAATATAATATTTGTAACTTTGATGGTCTTAATGAATATTTAAATCCTAAAATATTTAATATCTCCAAACATAAATCTACTGCTTGTACAAAATTGTGTTGCATAATTGCACTTTGGATTTTAATCTCATATATTTTAATTTTATCAATGACATTTTTAGCATGAACATTTGTTACAATTAACAGTTGTTCCATTTCCTTTTGTTCAAATGTAAGGTATGCGGATTCAGCTGCAATCAAATGAAGTGAATAAATTAAATCATAATGTTCATTCCAAAATTGAACATTATCAACATCAAGTAATAAAATACCTTTTCTTGAGTAATCATATGCGGATTTATATGCTGAAGAAGACATTGCTTTTTGTGCTGCTTGAAGATTAAGATTAGAGATAAATAATTTTTGATCAGATTC
>JADGAM010000036.1:1471-5761 GCA_015232015.1 Oligoflexia bacterium
TTGCTAGTTGTATATATTAATTGGCGAATATCAATATGAATATGCCCTAATTCCTCTTTATCTATCTGTGAATAAATTACTTGTTGAATACGATCATGAGCGAATTTAAATGTGTTTTTTTCAACTGTTCCTAAACGAAATAGTAACCCTTCTTCAAAAGCAGGTGCTAAAACATCAATTATATCATCGATTTTTGTTTTGAAATATTGAGCGATAATCGAAGTATTGAAAGTATTACCTACTACAGAGGAGATTTTTAATATTTCAATACAAAACTTTGGTAGATTATCGATCTTATTAAGTAAAAATTCAGCGATACTACCCATTACATTCATTTGTTCTATTCTAGAAAAATCAAAATCCCAGTTGTAAGTTGTATTATTAAAAAAAAATATTTTTTGATCATATAGAGCATGTAAAAAATGATTTACATATAAAGGATTAGCATTTGTTTTACTTAAACAAAGAGTGGTCAATTCTTCAATTTGAGATATATTACTATCTAAACTTAAACTTAAATTTTCAGCGAGAAGAATTGAAAGATCATTTTTAGTAATAGGATTTAATTGTATGTAATTGATATTAATATTTTCTAATTTGTTTAAAGTTATTTGAAATGGATGTGTTTCATCTAGCTCATTATCTCTATATGCACCGATAAGCATAAAGTTATTTATATCGCTAGTTTCAAAAATATATTCCAGTAATGATATTGATGAAAGATCAACCCACTGTAAATCATCAAAAAATAAAACTAATGGATGTTCTTTTGAGATAAATATTGATATAAAATTTTGAAATGTAATTTTGAAACGATTTTGGGTTTCAATTGGTGTAAGTTTTACAAGTTTATTTTGTTTTCCTACAATTAACTCTAATTCAGGAATAAAATCACAGATAACTTGGCAGTTATTTCCTAAAGTATTAATAATTTTGTATTTCCAATGATTAATATTTTGATTGTTTTCAGTTAAAAGTTGGCAAATCAGATTTTTAAAAATTTCAATAAAAGCAGAATATGGAATATTTCGTTTATACTGATCAAATTTTCCTTTTAAAAAAAAGCCTTTTTCTTTGCTTATAACAGAATTCATTTCATTAATAAGAGCAGTTTTACCTATTCCTGATTCACCTTTAACAAAAACAATTTGGATTTTACCATTACAACATTCTTTAAATAGTGATGTTAGCTTTTCAATTTCATTTTTACGTCCATAAATTTTTTCTGAAAAACAAAAATGATGAGGAATATCTTTGGATGCAATTTGAAAATTTGCTATATTCCCGGTATTTAGAAAACTTTCTTTACATTGTTTTAAATCATTTTCAAGACCTACTAATCCCTTGTAACGATCGTCAGGCGATTTTGCAATTAGCTTCATGACAATATCAGATACAGTTTTTGGTATTTCTTTATTAGTAGAATAGGGTTCAAAAGCAGTAATTGCTAAATGAGAATGAATTATTTGCATTAAATCATCTGAATAAAAAGGAACTTTACCTATAAGCATTTCATAAAAAATTATACCTAGTGAATAATAATCGCTTCGATAGTCGATGGATCTATTTATTCGGCCTGTTTGTTCAGGAGAAATGTATAAAGGATTTCCTGATATAATATCTACATATTGATTGCTTGGTAAAGTTGCTAGAGCATAATCAATTATTTGTAAAATATTATTAGTTTCATTATAAATTATATTAGAAGGATTTAAATTTAAATGGATAATGTTATTACTATGAATTTTATTTAATGCTTGTACTAGAAGTAAAGATATCTCTAAAAAAGATTTTAAATTTAATTGTTTTGTTGCAAGTATTTTATCTAAAGAAATTCCATTGAAATCTTCACTAACAATTGTTAAATGATTATCGTAATTTTTGTATTCTGTGTAGAAATTTTCATAAATACATTCCTGACATATTTTAGCTTTTTTAAATTCGTAATTAAATACTTCAGATTCTTTTTCTGAAGGATTTTTATTTTTTAATATTTTAAATATTAATTTTTTATTTCGAGCGAAGTTAGCTTCGTTATCACGACCACGAACAATTATACTTTTTTCAGACTCATATATCTTTTCATTTATTAAGATTCCACGAATATTTAACACTGTAATACCTCTCATGTTGTGGAATAGATTATAGTTCAAGTTCAAGTTATAGTTATAGATAAAAACATGATATATCTTCGGGCTATTTTTGATTTTCTTGAAATACTAATTAATGTATGTGTGATTGCAGAGGGATTATGTCCCCTAGTTCCGTCTTAGCGATTATGTCCCCATAAATAATATTAATTTAGTCTTATTTTTCTTTGTAATAATTTCATTATTGAAATTCTTAATGGTCCAAAATATTTATAAATCTTGCTTTCTTTTAAAAGATCTCTTAGTATGCGTTGATTTTTTAAGTAATAAACATCAAAATTAGGGAATCATTTAATATGTTAAAAAATATTCAAGCTCTTTTTTCTGTAATTACTTTTTTATTTGTTTTTATTTTTAATTTTATTTTTAATCTTTCTTTAAGTTTTGCTTACGATAATCCAGAAAATCTAATTATCAAAATCTCTCCTGAAACAATCAATTTAGTCTGTAAAAATTATCAACTTCAACCTCTATTTGACCCTCAAAATAGTAATAAAGTTATTGGTAGTCTAAAATGCGTGGATGATTCAAAAGTAGGTCAACAAGTAAATGTTTTTATTGATCCTGTAAGTTCAACTTTCACTTCCATACTCGAAAAGGATAGTGAACGAGTCTTTGTTTTTGAAGGTGAATACTTGCAAAGTATGCTTATAATAATTGATTCTCCTAAAGACTTGGTAAAATTCAAGAACACTCACTTTCCTCATAGTTTAAAAATTAAAAGCAAGAAATTAGAATTTAATGAAACCAACATTATTCCCATTGATTTAGATATTGACAGCGATGAGGTAATAATTAGTAACGATAGTAGAAACGATATTAGTAACGATAAAGCAAGGTTGATTGGAGCGTACTTAAAAGTTATATCTGGTAATTTTAAGAATCAATCGTCAGTTGAATATAAAAAGATCAATATTCAATCTAATAATATCTCTCTAAGTAGCAGTTCTGTTATTGATTCTGAAGAAGGAATAAGTTTAATTTCTCAAAACAATTTTTCGGCCAATGGAATAATTAGAAGTAATGGTGATATTTCGATTAATGCTGAAAGTGCTGAATTAAAAAAGGGCACTAAAATATTTTCTAATGGAATATATAGAATTGTAATTAAAAATGAACTAAATGATGGTTCTACTACAATTGCCAGAATGGGTTCTAGCTTTTGGTCCAAAAGCATTGCTTTTTTAATGGGATTTTCTTATTTAGGAGAAGTTGCTTCCATTGTTGCTGACGACATTTATATAGGTAAAGGAGTTAATTTTTCTCTGTCACGAATTTTAATTTCTACTCATGATGAAAAAGAAGCACGTTTAAAATTAAATGGTAATATTTTTATCTCTCACGATTTAGGTTCAATGATGGGTATGGAAGAACGTCTTGAAACAATAAGTAGTAGAGGTTGGTTTAAATTTTCTAGAGATCAATCTCAAGGAAGTGATAGTAGTGATCTTTTGAAAATTGAAGGTATTCAATTTATTTCCCATAAAGATCTTATTACAGATAAAAGCTCTATGGTAATGGGAGATCAAGATATATTATTCAGAGGGAAAAACCTAATTATTGATGGCAAAATTACTACTACTGGCAATAAACAAGGCAATATCATACTGCAATCCCAGCAAGCAAAATTAAATGCAATATTATCTTCATCGAAATCTATTATCGTAACTGTTTCTGAAAAACTAGAATCATCTGCAAAAATGATGGCGGTAGAGTTTATTGCTTTAACTTCAAAAAATATAAGTATAGCAACTCCCTCTATAATAACTGCAGGAACTAATATAAATATGAGTGCTGTGGGAGGAGCAGTAACTCTTGATGGAAAGAGCAGAGCTAACGGTTTTATTGATATCCTCTGTGATAAGAGGCTGGAAGTAAGTGGAGAACATACCGCCGGTACGGAAATGAATTTAACTTCCAGAGAAGAAAAGATAGTTATTAATGAGAATTCAACTCTCAAATATGATACCGCCACCTTTTCGGGTGCTCTAGAAATAGAAAACAAAGGAACAAGAATTGGTAGAACTGAAACTATTGATGCTCTTGAAGTATTTGAGAAAGGAAAAATTAAAGTTGAAAACACCACTTATAAAAAAGGTAATATTCATTTTAGCGCTAAATTATCTGAGAGTAAGTTATT
>JADGAM010000036.1:5789-30047 GCA_015232015.1 Oligoflexia bacterium
GAGAATGCGGGAACAGTGGAATTTTTAAATGCAGCTGATGTAAAAAGTGCAAAGATAGATATTACTAAAGCAAATAAGCTTACAATTTCTAGTGATAGTAAGTTGCAAGGTGACTCTGTCGAAATAAAAAGTGATTATGCCAAAATTGAAGGTGCTTTAAATTCTTTAGGAGCACTTACTTATAACGGTACTGAGTTTCATTTAGAAGGTAGCGGAGTCATAACCGGTAAAGGAGATATTTCTATTGTAGGAGATTTAGTTGAGATAAAGGCAAGAAGTAAAATAGAAGGAGAAAGTAAAGTTTCAATTACAGCTAAGAATGAGATAAATATTGATGGCACTATTAAATCAGCTGATGCCTTAACAATTAATGCTAAAAAAGATTTAATTCTAGCAAATAACTCTAATATTCACGGTAATTTTGTTTCTATTATTGCTGGAGCAAAAATAAGTACTGATGGAGAGATTACCTCTGATAAAAACATTGAATTTAAGCTTGATGGTGATAATGGAAAAAATATAAGAGGACACTTAAAGGCCAATGGCTGGGTAGTAGTAGATGGCACAATTGATACCGAGTCACTTGTCTCGTTGATAGTTGATCGCAAAGATTTAATTGAAGCACAAGGTATTGGAGTTATCACTACCGAACCAATAATTATTCAAAAAAATATAGAACTTAAATATGGACTGGCACTTAGTGCTTCTAATATTAAGCTGGATAAAAACACGTCTATTGATGCTTCCGAGGTAACACTTAATACTACGGAGGGAGATGTTACTCTAGAGTCTGGCAGTAAAATTACTGCTCAAAAAAATGTGAAGATATTTGCAAAGGGAGATATAGTTCGCAATGGAGAGGAATTAAGTGATAGTGATAAAAATGTTGCAATATCATCTATTAAAGTTGCTGAAGGTGATATTGTATTTTCTACCGATGGTAGCTACAAAGAGGTTGCTGCTGAAACTAGAACTACTGGTAAATTAATTATTCTAACTAAGAAAGGAATAGTTATTACTCCCATTAAGCAAGTTTTTGTAACAGAGACTATAGATAAGAAATGGTATGGAAAAAAGGTTACCACTACAACATCTGTTAGCTATAAAAATTCTCAAATGGAATCTAGCGAACTATTTTTAGGTAGTGGTGAAGGTAATATGGATATTACCAATCTAGTTTACAATAATAAAAAACTTACTTTAAATGATTATGATCTAGAGAAAGTTAAATTGCAATTCCTGGATGGACAACTGTCTTTAAAACAAATTGAAAACAGTGTAACTACTACGGTTAATAAGTCTTATAATGCTTTCATTAAACCATTAGCAACCACCTATCAATCGGCCAAAGATATAAATGAAGCTGGCAAAAAACTTACTCATAATATACTTAAAGCTGGAGAGAAAGTACTTAGAGAGATTTCTAAACCCATAACTAAAAATATCAGTGGTAGTGAAAAGTATATTGATCTAATTGCAAATCTTGCAAACTCTTCAGCAGATTTTTCTTGGAATGTAACTAATGTTGAAAAATTCTACAAAGTAGATACCTACAAAGAACAATACAACAACATAAAAACTGTTGCTATTGAAGTAATTAAAGATGCTTCATATTTAGAAAAGAAGTTTGCCAATAAATTAAACAAAGAGGTGATTTTTAAAATTTCTCACGATATCGCCAATATCATTGATAACACTATAAAAATTCAAGATAAAGGTGTTGCTTATGTTGATGCCGTCACCTCATTTGAAAATGTCACTAGAGTAGCTCTTGTAAGTTTGGCCTCACAACTAGCAGGACCTGCTGGTTCTGCTTTAGCAAATGTAATTTCTGATAAGTATATAAGCAAAAAAGAAATGAGCTCAAGTGAGATACTAAAAAGTTTAAGTATTGGGTTAGCAGCTGGATATGCAGCAGAACATGTCTCAGAGATAACAAAAGAAGGTTTTAAAAACTTTGCAAGTAGTTTAGCTAGTAATGGAATAGTAGATGTTGGGAATATTGTTCTAGATGATCGTGCTTACTCCTCTGCAGACCTTATGGCCATGATCTTGCGTTCTGCTACTTCAGGAGTAAGTAGTAGCAATCCATTTGTTAACGGAACACTCTCTGCTGGATCAAATCAGATTATAAATGGGGCCGTCATAGATCACAAGGTGAACTTACAAGACGTAGGAGATGCCGCCTTAAATGGTGCTATTAATGGAAAAGTTAGCGATGTGATTTCAAAGGAAGTAAAAACTTACATCACCCAAAATCTTCCTGGAGAATATCAAAAAAGATGGGATATTTATATTGCCGCCGAGATGTCTGATCGTTTTAAAAAGGCAGTGGATGCTTTAGCTAGAAATTTAGAATCAAATTTAAGCAAAGAAGAAGATAACGATAATAACAATGGTGAATCTGAAAAAGTTGAGGAATCTGAAAAAGCTGAAAAAACAAAATTAAGAGTAGATTCAATTGAAGCAGTAGAATCGGTTGAATCAACTGTAAAACCTACTTACATTGGAAGTGAATTCAATCCATCCTCTTATGATCTTGATTCAGAACTACTTGAAAAATGGAAGATAAAATTTAATGTCGATACAGATACAGAGTTAAATATTTATGAACCATCTCTTTTAGACAACTATGGTTTTATAAAAGATCTTTCATTGGGAAATGAGCAAAGAAAATTTATTTCAGAAGAGATGAGCGCTTATCTTCCAAAAGAATCACAACGCCTAAAAATGCAACTAAATAGTTGGGATTTTAAAAATCTAAGCAATAAGCAAATTGAAATTATTAATCAAGTTGATCAAATTAAAAATGCTTATTCTGATATAAAAAATATTCCAATTGTCTACGATGATCGTATTGATTTATTAAACATAGAAAATATAATTTTCTTTCAAAGCTATGCTCACACTGTAACTGCTTCTACATTATCAAAAGATGATACATATCAAGCGGCCTATGAAGAATATATGAAAAAAGGTAAACAACTTCTTGATAGTGGTCTTGATATTTATCAAGCACATGAATCTGATGACGATCCTTTTAATATTGAGTTTCATAAGGGATATTATCGAGGACTTTTGGAAGGAGCTAAAAATTCCACAAAAGGGTTTGTTGATTTTATTATTCAATCAAAGGAAGATTGGAAGAAATTTTCAACAAGTGTTGCTTGGGCCATTGAAAATCCACAAGAAGCTGCTAAAGTATATAAAGCAAATATTGTGATAAAAATGTTTAAGTATATCTCTGCAAAACCAGAGGAGCAGGGAAAATTAGTGGGTGAGTTTGCAGGTAGTGCTGGAGTAGATTATATTACTTCAGAGGCGGCCGCTACTGCTATAAAGGTTGTAAAAAATACTGAGTTTGCAGATAGAATTTATAGAGGATTAGTTAGACAAACGTCGAATGAAATTGGGGCCGTTGGGTTAGAGGGGATTGGTAGTACTGGGGTTAAAGCAGTACCTAAAGCAGAGATTGTTACTGTTGATCCAAGCAAGATAAAGTTTAGTCAGAGTAGCGTAAACGATGTTGCAGAAGTTGTAGAGAGCATGAAATTAAGTGGATGGAGAGGTGATCCAATAGATATCGTAAGACTTAAGGATGGATCACTTATCTCAGTAGATAATACTAGAGTGTTGGCCGCAAGTAGAGCTAATATTAATGTGAAAGCAAAAATTCATGAGGCAAATGAAATACTTCCTGATGATCCAATTTTAGCATTAAGATTTAAGACTAAAGATGGCATTGTTCCGAAAACTTGGGGGGAAGCACTTGAAAATAGAATTAGAGATCAAAATAAAATTTTTAGAGAAACATATCCTAACGGATCACCTTTTACTGGAACCAAGGAATAGTTTATGAATTCTAAATACATAAAAATTTTGATAGGAAAAGAAGATATCCCTTCATGGTTTCAATATCCACCTCAATTTTTAAGAATAATAGATCAAAATCTTATTGATTTTGATCCCTGGTGGATTTTAAATGCTGAAGATGCAAAAACGTGGATGAATCATTTGAAAAAAAGTTATCCCAATAGAGAGCTTGTTCCCTTCGCGAAAAGAGGAGATTGCGATGATATAGCATGCTGGCAAAAAGGAAGTGGAAATAAAATAATTATTATCCATAATTTTGCATCACCTGGTTGGGAAGAACGAAAAACATACGAAACATTTTGGGATTGGTTAAGATTTGCTATTGAAACTACTATTGAACATGATCCATGATAAAAATTTCTTATTGATATTCTTGTAAAATAACTGAAAATACAGTTGCCATTGATTAGTACGCTGGTTCCCAGATTAGATAAGGATAAGGCCCTTCTCTAAGTTTTTTAATGATTTGATATCTGAGAAACGTATTTGGAATTTCACATATAAATTCTATCTTAGTGCCATTGTCAGTAATGTTGTAAATTGGACCATTATATATTTTAGGATTGCCTTCTTCGTTGGTTAAATTAATATCGGCCTTGTTGTTAATAAAATCGATAGTAATATTATTATTTTTATTACCAAGATCCTCATATTTCCAAATAAATTTCGAAAAATCTTCCTGCATTGGTGTTAGTTCTGAAATAAAATGGCCACCTTTTTTTGTAACTGTCATAATGTGATCACTAATTCGGTCATTAACAATGCCAGGACGGTAATCATTACTGTATTCGTATTTATTTTGGATGATTACTTTATTGCCCTTGTCTTCCGTTTCACAAGACATGAAATCATTGCTATCAATGTCGCTTGATTTATTAATATTAAAAATTTTGCAGGCAGGATCATCTGGATAAAAACGGCAATATTTTCTTTTGATAGCAATAACATCAGCACCTTTTAAGTTATCTGTGTCGTCCACGCACATAATAGTGATATTTTCATCATATCCAGGATGGCATGGACGGTGTATGTGTGCTGGCTGTGTTCCTGGTAAATAGTAGTGGTCACCAAATCCAATAGCATGACCTATTTCATGTAAATAAGCAGAAATATTATCAACATTTTTAGTACTTAAACTAATTACTCCAGCACCATATGAATCTGATCCATTCTCTGCAACCATCATGCTAAATAAGAAATTTCCAGGATTTTCATTGCATGATCTTTGTATTTCAACATCGATTTCATTAATAATTTCATTATTAATTGCAAATGTACGCAGAGGTTCAATCCATATATTAATTGCTTTCTTAATATTTTTAATAATTTTAGCAATGTTATCTTTTGTGTTAGCAGAATTAGAAACAGATAAACACACCTTTGCTTTTTTGTTTTTCTTAACTATCAACGATGTAATAGTCGTTATATTTTCGCTAAAGGTTTTTAATGGTCTGGCCTCAAGACAGTTGAAATCTTTTAACGACCAATAGTTATTTCCTGTACATTCTTTTCTGCATCCATTCACATCAAAATCAAAAATTGTTCCAGTTTCACATTTTTTTACACATCCAAGATAAGAATATCTAGGAATAATTTCAAAACCTTCTTTGCATCTTTCTGTTATACATTTTTTTTGTATGTGATCGAACTCTTGTCCTCTTTGGCATGCGCAACTGTTAGGAGAATTCGGAGAATTCTCCGCTTGAAAAGAATTCTCAGGGCATCCACATGAATTATATTTAGAAATAAAAACATAGTCTCCTGTACAAGCGCTGGTGATGGTAAAGGAATCGTAACATGTTTTCTTTTCAAAATCATATAGCTGAGGAGGTAAACATTTAAGCACGCAAGTATTTTTGGAGCTGTCAAAATACTGAGTTTCGGCACATTTTGATATATCGTTTGTGCTTGAATTATTTTCAGTTAGAGTTACAGGTGTAGTGGATGAGTTATCACTACTTGCAAGACTAGCATTGCTACTACCATTACCGCTGCCATTACATCCATACAAGTTTATTGCAAAAACGGTTGCCATTAATAAATTAATTAGAAAATTTTTCATTTTCATAAGAACCTCATTTATATAAAGATTTTTTATAGAAGATTAATGACTATTTAGTTATCTGCAAAAATCAAACATTTTTCATTGCCAAAACTTTTATCACGACAGGTTTTATAAGTTTTTACTCCAAAGCTTGCATGTTCACATTCATTATAAGATTCAGCGCCAAAAGATGGATGTCTGCAGGTATTGTAAGTTTTTATTCCGAAATTTGCATGTTCACATTGTCTCCATAATTCAACTCCGAAAACTGGATGTCTGCAAGTTTTAAAACGAACACATAAGAAATTTATACGGTAGCGGCTTTCCTGAGGAGAATAATCTTGTACATCAACTGCCGATGCACCATCAAACCCTGTGGCCTTGCAAATGTTATCTACATATTCTCCACCAGCATAAGCTCTATCCATAGGATTTGTAATAAGTGAGCGGTATTGGCCATCGTAATCTCCACATTCTCTTCCTTTACCTTCATAATATCTTTCTACTCCGCAAACCTCCCCTCTTGATGAATTATAACTACTAACTCCACAAGCTGCGCCAGAACTTTGTTTGTACAATGCTACTCCACAGACCTCACCTTTTCCTCTGCTAAATTGTAAAGGTTCACAAGGGGCCGCTGTCCTTTCATTATATAACCACTCAATACATTTTGGAATTTCTCCTTTAAAGCTTCTAGTTGTTGGAATTACTGTCATTTTATCACTGCTTGTTTTGGTTATTGATATATTATAAGTTTCTCCCATCTGAGCATTTTTTAAATTACAACTTAAATCATTTTTACCTGTACTTTTTGTTAAATTCAAACAACCAGAAAAATTATCATGAGTGTTCTTTGTATCTACTAAAAAACTTATTCCATTACGTACATTTCCTATATTTCCAACATTAAATGTAAATAACTCACCTTCAGCAATTGGAATAGTAGGAGTAATAATTGTTAAAAATGGTAGAGAGGTTTCTATCTTTTCAATAGTTGAGATTATTAATTTGCTTTTTTTCCCTGGTCTTCCAGGAAATTTATCAGTTCTTTCAATTTTAATCTCTTCAAGTCCGACTAATTTTTGTGAGAGAATATTTATAACTAAATTATCATTTAATTGTTCCCAATTACTAAGAACTATTTGTTTGAGTTTTGGAAGGTTTATTAACTTAATTTTTTCGACTAAATTGGCGGTAATTACAACGTCTGAAAAGTCTATAGAGTTAATTATTGCATACTTGTTAAAATCTTCAATTTTTTGTTCAATGGTTGTTGATGAGTCATAGTTAATCCTCCAATATTTATCATTGCTATAATTGGCAGGTTTTAACTTATAAAGTTTCTCTTCAGAGATCTCTAATTTGTTATTTACTTTCTTTACTCCATCACCTACGTAGATGTAATTTCCTGTTTCTAATAAAGAATCTGCTTCATAAGAAAGTTCTAATTCGGAATCAGTGAGAGTGTCTATATTATAAATTATTCTGTTACCGCCAGCATTTCCAAAATCATTGGCCCTACATGATCCCATTTGATGATCAAATAAAGTACAAACTCCTCCAGTGCTAACTTTGAGAAATTTAGAAACAGCTCTCTCTTCTCCTATAATTTGAAATCCTTGAGTAGAGCTAGGTGCATTTGTACCATTCATATCTTTAATAACACAAACATCGCTTTGGCCGCTGGCCTCTTCTGGAAATGCAATTGTTTTAGTTCTGGCGGTTTGAAGTTCTTTGCTTGTATCAAATGGATTTAATACCTCTGGAACAGAGTAAATCCTTATTATCATTTTAGTATAGTTATATCTCTGGCCATTGGTGCATTTGATACTTTCAACCTTTTCAGTATTTTCAGATGTCATTTCGTCAAAGATAAAAAGACTTAAATCTGTTTGTTCATCTTGCTTTTCATGATCGATAAATATAGGTGTTAATGATATTCCATTTGCAATTTCCATTGCAGAGACATCAATACTGTAGTTAAGTTTACCATCAGTTTCTCCACAAGAACTTTTAAGTAAAGTTGTAAGTCTATCGGCCCATTCATTAATTCTTTTAGGCCCTTCCTTTTGAGTTTTGTTCCATTGGACTAGATCTTTTATTAGTTCTTTTCTTAGTTTAGAGTAAGTAGGATTAAAGGTAATTGAATGTGCTAATGAGGGTAGTATGAGTATTAATAAAATTAAAAAGTTTTTTTTCATCAATAGTTCCTTGAAAATATTTTAATTATTAAATTGCGATTAGGTATCAGCTGGGAAGGAATTATAAAGTCAAATTGAATTTTTATCAATTACATTTTGTTTATATTAGTTTTTATAATGTATTTATTTCATGATTGAAAATCATATCAATATATTTTAGAAAAAATAAAGAAAAATAGAGTGGAATTAGAGCTAACTTTGTTAGCTGCTAACTCTTTTTGCTTTTTTATAGGCCCATAATCTAAAGTCATCAATGTATCCATAGGCAGCGGGAACAATAAGAAGTGTGAGCAGTGTAGAACTTATTAAACCTCCAATGATTGCAATTCCCATTGATGTTCTCGAAGAACTTACTTCACTTAATCCAATAGCAATAGGAAGGGTTCCTGCAACCAAAGCAATACTTGTCATTAGAATAGGACGAAGCCTTGTTTTGCATGCAAGTATCAAGGCCTCTTTGCGATCCATTCCATCTTCATTAACCTTCTTTAAGGTGTAATCAACGAGCAGAATAGAATTTTTGGCCACAATACCTAAAAGTAAAATAAAACCAATTAGTGAGAAAACATTTATTCCCTCTCCAGTTATCCAAAGAGCAAAGATTGCTCCACAAACTGCCATTGGTAGGGCGAGCAGAATGGAAAATGGAGTTACAAAACTATCATATAAACTTGATAACACTAGATAGATTAAAAGAATTGCAAAAGCGATTGCTAGAAGCATGTTACGAATTAAATCTTGAAAATCATCGGCCATACCTTGAAAAGACCAACTGATACCTTTAGGAGGTGGTAACTCATTTTTTAAGATTTTTTTTGCCTCATCCATTACTGTACCTAATGCTCCATTAGTGGAGAGATCTGCTGTTACAGAGATATATCTGGCCTTATTAAGACGATTTATTTGTGAAAACCCAGTAGTGGTTTCCATTTTTGCAATCTTGTTAAGAGAGATAAAGTTAAGTGTTTTATTGGGTATTTTACTATTATTAAAATTTTTAGTGATGTCTTTATATTTTTCATCCAATTCTACTCGTATGTCATATTCCTTATTATTTTCTTTAAATTTAGAAGCAACAATACCGTCCACGCGAGCGCGAAGTTCAAGACCCACTTGAGATACGGAGATTCCCCGCTCCTCTGCATTTTTACGTTGAAACACTACCTGGTATTCTGGCCGACCAATTCGGTAGTTTGTATCTAGCTCTATTAATCCATTAATCTTTGAAAAACGTTCCTTAACCTTAGAGGAATAGGCCGCAAGTTCTTCTAGATTATCTCCCTCGAAAAAGATCATGAAAGGACGTTCCCCTGTATCTCCAAATTCATCATAATATTGCACTCTAACATTTGCATTTTTAATTAATGGAGGTAGTACCTTTCGAAAATAATCTTTGGTAGACATAGTAGAAGCACTTCTAACCTTGCGTTCTTGTAATTTTACATAAATAAGAGAGACATTTTGTTTACCACTACTACTTCCAACAACTGCCGCAGTTGTGTGCACATCTTTATTTTCTAAAATTTTATCTTCCATTATTTTGGTGGCCTCTTTACATGCTTCTAAACTACTGCTTGAAGGTAATTCTAATCGTACAGCAAATTCACCATAATCTTCATTAGGAATAAATGTACTTGGCAGTCGTGGAATAAGAGCAAGGCTTGCAATAAAAATAATCATAGAGATAAAAATAACTTTCTTACGATTGTTTAAGGTAACTTTAATGGACTTAGAATAGACTTTATCTACTAATTCATGACCTTTATCGAAGAATGCAACAACTTTGCCTAAAACGCCGCTCATAGATTTTTTAGAGGCCCAATAGGCAGACAACATTGGAGCAACTGTCATCGCATCCATGGTGGAAATTAAAATTGTAAAAACTATAGTTAATCCAAATTGTTTAAAAAATTGTCCAATCATTCCCTCTAGAAATGCTATGGGTGCAAAGACTGATATTACTACCGATGATGTTGCAATCACTGCCAGGGTAACTTCAGCAGTACCAAAGTATGCGGCCTTCTCTGCTGGCATACCATTTTGGATATGTCTAAAAATATTTTCTCTAACAACTATAGCATCATCAATTAAAAGGCCAACGGCCAAGGATAATGCCAACAAAGTCATCATATTAATGGTGAAACCAAAAATATACATGAAGATAAAAGCTCCCAGTAATGAATTGGGCAAAGCAAGTCCTGTAATAACAGTAGATCTTATTGAACCTAAAAAAATAAAGACTACGATTATACAAAGGATGATTCCTATAGAGATTGATTCTTTAACATCATCAACACTCATTTTAATAAATTTAGCACTATCTCGAATTACAAAAACCTCAGCATCTAATTTCTTTGTTTTTAAGTTATTATTGATTTTATCTAAGCGTTTAAGTGCTTCTTTGGCCACAGCAGTAGTGTTGCCGCCTGATTGTTTGTATATATCAACAAAAATTGCAGGCCTCCCATTTAAGGTTGAAAAATTTTTTTCTTTTTCTTCGCTGTCTTCTACTTTTGCAATTTCAGAGAGAAAAATAGGGCGATCAATAAGTTTTACTACAACATCTTTTATAGAACTAACCTTATCAAATTCGCCAATACTTCTAAATACGGTTTCACTCTTATTTTTTTCAATTTGACCAATTGGAATATTTCTCGAGCTATTACCGATACTATCTGCAATTTGCATGATAGAAAGCTCACGTTCTTCCATTTTGTTTTTATCAACATAAACTTTAATTTCTCTTTTTCTTCCTCCTACTAAATCTACTTTACCTACACCCTCAATTCGCTCAAATTCATTTGCAACATTATCTTTTATAACATCATATAAAATTGATTTTTTTATATCAGATTTTACCGCCAGCCTTAATATTGGTAGGTCTGCAGGATCAACTCTTGAAATGATTGGATCTTTAATGTCAGTGGGTAATCTGCTCTTTAAATTGTCTATACGATTTCTAATTTGTTGTTCAGAGTCCTTGATATCTGTTTTTAAATTAAATTCCGCAACAATTGTAGAGACAGACTCTAAACTAGTGGATTGAATTTTTTTAAGGTTTGGAAGATTTCCAATTTCTTCTTCCACAATTTTACTGACTAAATTTTCCATGTCATTAGGAGATGCCCCAGGATATGGGATTTGAATAACAACGATTGGAAAATTTACATCAGGAAATAAATCCACTCCAATTTTATTTATAGATATAAGACCAGTAACAACAAGAATAAGCATTAAGCAGGCAATAAATATTGGTCTATCAATTGCAATTTTTATTAGATTTGTTTTCATAAATCAGTCTTCGGCCTTCAGCTATCAGTTATCAGTTATTAGTCGTTAACTTTCAATTTTTATGATTCTGTTTCTGACTCGGATTCAGGTTGTGAACGGTAATTATTAAAAAAATCTTTTTTAAATTCAGTAAATTGGTCATTTAAAATAGCAACACGTGCGCGTTCTGCTAAGTTTTTATAGAAGGCGATATTGTGAGTAGTTGCCAGAATTGTTCCTAATATTTCATTTGAATCAAATAAGTGTTTAACATATGACCTTGAAAAATTTAGACAGGTGTAACACCTACAATTTGGCTCTATTGGATAAAAATCATGTCGATACTTTCTATGAGTAATTCTTATTTTTCCTCTGTTAGTAAAGAGAGTTCCTCCTCGTGCAAATTTGGTAGGTATAATACAATCAGACATGTCAATTCCATTTTCCCAAATCATAATTAAGTCTTCAGGGTTTCCTACTCCCATTACATAACGAGGTTTATTTGTAGGCATAAGTGGAGTAGTAATACTTACAATTTCTTCCATTAATCCTGGACCTTCACCAACTGATACTCCACCGATAGCAAGGCCTGGTAAATCAAGTTTTGCTACCTCTTCAACACAAATAGCACGAGTTTCTTTAAATGTTGATCCTTGAATTATACCAAAGAGTGCTTGCTTAGGATTTGTCCAACTATTAATACAACGTGAAAGCCATCTGTGAGTACGAGCAATTGATTTTTTTGTGTATTCTAAGGTTGCAGGATATGGGATGCATTCATCAAATGCCATCATGATATCGGCACCAAGATTTTGTTGTATTCTAATGGATTCTTCTGGCGTTAAAAGAATTTTTTTGCCTTTGACTCCTGTAAAAGAAACTCCATTTTCATCAATTTTTTTATCTTTTAAAGAAAAAACTTGAAAACCTCCAGAGTCAGTAAGAATTGCATTTGGCCAATTTATAAATTTATGTAGCCCCGATGCTTTTGCTACTAATTCAGATCCTGGAGTAAGGTGTAAGTGATAGGTGTTAGCAAGAATTATTTCAATTTGCATCTCTAATAATTCTCGAGGAGATTGTGCTTTTACAGCACCATGAGTGCCTACAGGCATGAATACTGGAGTCTTTATAATTCCATGAGGAGTTTTAATTTCACCAGCACGGGCCTTGGTTTTTTTATCGGTATGTTGAAGTTCAAAGTTGAAGTATTGATTCACTTCTTTAAGTGCATTGCTTGTAATGTGTTGGTTTGTCATAAATAATAATATTGCCTTGAAAAATAAAAAATAAAAATTAAAAACTTAACTATATAAGAATTATTATATGAAAGCAAGACATGCAGTAATAACAGTTAATGTATTAATTCTAATCTTCCCGTCGATTATTCTCCTATCGCTATTTACCTCGGAAGTATTTAAACATTATTGCTCCTATTTCTTAAGCTTAGACAGAGGGAGATTAGTAGTTTTTTGTAATCGTGTACTAGATGGAGATACAATTATCTTTGATAAATATCAGTATGGAAGATTGGCATACATAGACGCTCCAGAATTAAAGCAAAAGTCAATTGATAATGTGGCCATTGGAAGAGAGTCCTATGAATATTTGAGGAGTATTATAGAGAAACAAACAATTGAAATAAAAATTATTGATAAAGATAAGTATGGTCGTAGTATTGTGCGAATATGGAAACATAATGATGACAATAATAAGGACAATAATAATGAAGAGATGAATTTAAAAATGATAAAGGAAGGCCACGCAATTTTATATAACTTTGCTTTGTTTGAAAGTATTGAAGAAAAGATAAAATATGTGAATTGTTTTTACGATGCGATTTTAAACAGAAGAGGGATTTGGAGTACTGAAGGTCTTCTTTTGCCTTATAAGTTTAGAAAAAATAAAAAAATATTAAATATTAAATATTAAAATTTATTTTTTCTTTTTAGTGTATACAGCATTGTTCTTAATTAAATCGCTTTCAACTAATTCTTTCAATTCTCCAGGTATTAAAGAATCAAGATTGTTATTTACTACTGCCATATCTAAATCGCCACTTTGATTATTTTCTAATTCATTTGAATCATCATTAAGAGCAATTTCATTACTCTTAGCAACTGTAGTGCTATTGTTGCCTTTATTTTTATCTTTAAATATATTTATCGATTCAAATACATATTTACCTAATACATTTACTTTGTGGGCCCTATATAAAACTAATCCATTATTGTTTAGACGTAATTGTCCAAGTTGATATCCAATATATTTTGGAGTAGTAATATTAAGTGTTGTCGTATTATCTACACTATAATTAACTCCTGCTGAGATATCTAAGATCTGCTCAATGTTATCCATTGAAAATTGAATAAGTCCGTTACTTGCATCTCTGAATTGAAATGAAAGTTGTTCAACTCTAATTGCTTGAATAATAAAACCAACATAATTTAAATATTGCTTACAAATTTCAGGCATCTTTGGATAGTATTCACTTAATTTTATAGAATCCATATATTCAATTTTAACTCCACTCATAGTTAAATCCATTGTTTTTATAGCACTAAAATTAACACCAACATTTAAAACAGGGTTTCCAGTATTTAAGAAATTAATTAAACCAATTTTAGCATTACCACTAACACTAAATTTATAGCTTCTTTTAGGTAGTGTGGTTTCATCAATACGTCTAAGATTTGTTGGCACGCCATTTAGAACTTCAGGAAAACATGTATCTGGAGAAGCAATAAGACTAAGACTTTTTGGAGAACCTCCAATTAAAGTACCGGGTCCAGCATATTGTAATGGAGTAGGATAAGCTATATATCCATATTGAGTTATTTCTTTATAGAGATAAGAAAGAGGTTTACAGCCTACCAGAACAAAAAGGATAAGTGTTAATGCAATAACTAAAACCTTTGTTGATAGTTTTTTTATCTTTAACATAAAATCCTCCTGATCAATTCCATATCCCATAATATGAACTAAACGTAATAGTATAGTCGCTTTCACGAGACATTTGGTTAATAATTTTTTTTAATTACCAATTGGAACTTAAGAGTTGATAGGTCATTTTAGGACATTCTAGGAGTTGTAGAGAGGATGTTGAAAAAACGTACTGCATGTAACATGGAATATATGAGCTTGCAATGTATAAAAAAATAAGCACACAATTAACTCTTAATAAACCACAAAAGCAAGTTTAACATCAAAGTAATTTTTAAGTCAAAAATGCCATCAAAAGTTGTCTATTTTTCTAAAATCTATTTAATAAAAAATAAATAATAATCGTTGTTTGTTTTTATTATTAAGAAGATAGTAGCGTTGACAATAAAATTTATATAAAAAAATTGCCTCAAAAAGTGTTAAACATTATCGAGTAAAAAATCAATTAACTTTGTTAAGCGCTTTAGATCTTCAAAATTAATTGAAGGAAATAAGGCAATTCTAATGTGGTTTATTTTCTTTGCTACACTTCTGTATCCACCAATGCCATATACAAGATTTTTTTCTCTTAAATATTTTGTTAATTCATCGGCGGGTATCTTTGAATCTATTTTTATAGTAGCAACAGTTTGCGCTCGAAAAAATTCATTTTCTATGAGAGGGGAAAGATGTTTATGATTTTGGGCCCAATCGTATAGGTAATTTGCTTTTTCTACAGTTTCAGCAAGTACTCTTTGCGCTCCAATTGCTTTTAATTTTTTTAATTGTTCATGAAAGAGTACAAGGTTTATAATTGAAGGAGTGTTAAAAGATTCAAATTTGTCATTGTTGTTAATGTATTCACTCCATCGCATAAAATGAGGAATAAATCTTTTTTTATCCGTTTCAATTTGGTTAATTCTTTCAACTGCTGGAGGAGAGAGTATGCTCATCCAAGTTCCTCCGTCACTGGAGAAAATTTTTTGTAATGACCAAAAATGTATATCTGTATTATTAAAATCACAGGGTAGAACTCCTGCACTGGAAGTGGCATCTATTGCTATCAATTGATTGTTAGTTTTTGCAGGAATACTTTTTAATTCGAATCCGATAGAGGTCTCTAGTTGAGTGAATGCCAATAGATCAGCATTTGCAAATTTTTCTTTCTCATTCATTTCATCAAACAACTTAATATCTGAGATATTCGGCATCTTATCATATTCGATATCAATCTTTTTTGTCGTTATGTAAGGTGTTTCTAATGAATACTTGTACCATCTTTCTGAAAATGCTCCACAAACAAAGTGCAAGGATTTTTCTTTAACAAGACCTAGTGGAATCATATTAAAAAGTAAAGTAGCACCTCCATTGCCAAAAAGTATTTTGTAATCTGTGGGTAAATTAAAATATGTACGAATGTCTTCATAAAGCTCACGTACGAAATTTTTAAATGGGAGTTGTCTATGACTGGTACCTAATAGATCACGATTTTTTTTTAATAATATATTTATATGTTCTGAAGGAATAAGAGATGGTCCGGCCCCAAACCTTGGATCAGATGGAATTAACTCTTTTGGTACTACAATTTTTTCAAACATATTTACTCCGATAATATGAATCTGTTATTATAAAGCTAGATTATAAATATTCTTGATCAATTTGTTTTAATTTCTAATTTACTACAAATCTATAAAGATAAAATAAAAAAACTACTTTTTATTTGCCGTTTAGTAGCATTTATAAATATCATTTAATAGCGATACTAAAAATACTTTTAAATATTAATTAAATTATTGATGTTATTGTGAATAAAATAAAATTTATAAAAATATTCTTGTTTTCATTATTTATAATTAAAATTCCGTATGCATTAACTGTGGCAATTGCCGACACATCTCCCTCTGCATCTACAGCGGAGATGATGGCAACTCCGGCAACTCCTCAAGTTGAAGAAAAACCTACCCCAGGAAGACTTAAAAAATTTATTTCAGCACTATCATTCTCTGCCGGAAATTTAACTCCATATGCAAATGATGTTCAAATTAATCACGGTGGGAAAAAAAACAGTTTTACTTGGAATCCTTTTGTAAAATTTGCTCTAAATTTAAATTTGGGAGCAAGTGGTAATCCAGATAATAAATGGAGTTTTATTCCATCGTACGCTATGGTTTATCCATCTCATAATGGAGATACCCATACAAAACAATTTATGTCTTTTGCTTCATTCCCTATTGGATATTTTGCTACAAGTAATTTACAATTTAGAGTTGGACCGGGGCTATTTTTTTATAACGTTTCTGGTGATGGGGAATTAGAAGAACTTAGAAATGGTAGTTCTCAAAGTACTTTTTATGTTCCAAGGTATTCTAAGGTGTCGGTAAATGCAATGATGGATTGGAGCATTGGATATAGAATTTTATCTTTTTTATCAGTTGATTTCGAGATGTTTTTTATATCACCTCAAAAAGATATCTCAAGACAAAGCAATTATGCTTTTTTAATAACTTATTATTTTAATCACCTCTTAGTAGATAAAAAATAGAATTGTTTTTATGAATATATTATTACCACTGCACACACCACTACACAAATTCACTCTAACTGTTATTCTATTATTTTTTGCTACTAAAAGCTTTTCATTTACACTTAATAACAATGTTGAAGCAATTTTTAAAACTGATTACGTAACAATAAATATAAGCAATACCCCTTGCAATAACATAGGAAGAGATAATAATCGTTTAATGGTGCTAGTTCAAGAAACAGTTGATAAATTTTGGAATAGAGTTCCTACTAAAAGATTATCGTTAAGTGGAGGGAAGATTATTGATGTTGATCAAAATTTAAGGACAGCACCTCTATGTGTAGGATCATCGCTGTTAAAAGATAGTTTTGCTACAACAAAAAAATATTTGTATATGGATGATCATATATTTTATTATGATGAAGATGGAAAAATTGAGGCAAGTGATAGTATCCGTACAAAGGCCAATAGTGAATCATATGGTTGTACTTTAAACCCTCTATTTGGTGATCCTTACTTTGATGCTTCAATCTTGTTAGTTTGTAGTGCGAACACGACAGATTTTCCTTTAGGAAGTAGCAGTCTTGCAGTAGCAGTGCCACTTATTGATAGCGAAACAAAAAACATTCGCAGTGGAATCATTCTTATAAATGATACTAATATTAATAATGGCAATAATAGTAATAATAATGCTGTAAAAAATCTTTCAGATGAAGAGTTAAAATCTGTTTTGGCCCACGAAATTGGCCATGCATTAGGTCTTGGTCACAGTCCAACAGATGTATCACTTATGTATTACATGTTAACTCCCAATAGGACTGCTCTCTCTTTTGATGATATTGATGCTATTACATACTTATATCCTAACAAATTAGAGTTATTTGGAACAAAATTTTGTGGCCAAATAAGCATTGATAATAAAGATAATAAAAAAGATATAAATATTGGTAATGGTAATAATACTAAATATGCTTTTATTTTTTTTGTAAACATATTTATAGGGTTATTTATTACGATGTGGTTATATAGATTTTATTTATTTATTTATAGTAACCAACACCCCAAGTAGAACAATCTCCTCCATGCCCCTCACAGGAAAATATATTGATTTATGCTTTTTTTTTGATTAAATTTTTATATTGCCTTTGTCCTTCAAATTTAAAATTAAGTTAATACGGTAAATCACATGAATTCATACAAATTTTCCTATGAAAGCAGTTTCTCTATAAAAATGTTGTTAAAAATGTTGTTTTTGTTCTTTATTACTATAATTACTATATTTCTTTCATTCTCTAGTATTTATGCTGGAGTGGAACAATTAAATAGCAATAACAACGATATTGTAAAAACTACGGCCAAAATATTCACACATAAATCCAAAAGCTACTTAGCAGTTTATTTTAAAAATAAAGAAGAGTGGTTCACCTATTGGAAAAACCCTGGAGACGCAGGAATACCCCTTCAACACTTATTTAACATTGGAACAGAAAATATAGTATTAAAAGAAATTGAATGGCCTAGACCCTTGCAATTTAGTAAGGGAGCAGGGTTAGTTTCATATGGATACACGGGAACTTATGCGATTTTTTTTGAATTAGATGATTTGACCGTAAAAAAAATTGAAAATAAAGTTTTAACTATTACTTCAAAATGGCTTGCATGTAAGGAAAATTGTATTCCTGGGAAATCAATTATAAGTGGTAAATTACAAAAAGATTTTTTCATACTCACCAAACCTTCAGAGTTTCAAATTTCAGAGCAGAAGGAACAAGAATTATTTTTATCGATACCTGAAAATATAAAAATAACAAATGTCGAAAATCTAAAGTATATCTTAGTAAAAGATTCAAATAGAGCATATTTTTTATATGCTAAATTATATTTAAACCAATCTATTGGCAAAGAAAATTTTAAAAATAGTGACAATAAGGATCTTTTAATTCCTTTTCCTAAAGAACAAATTTATTTTAAACATCAGCAAAAAATTCTTCCTGCTAATAGTGACACTGTTTTAGTAAAAATTCCCATGGAACTTGATGACCCAAGTATTAATAGTTCAATTTTTTATAATCTTAAATTTCTTTATAACAATCCAGTATCTAGCGAGAGTAAAATTATAGAGCTTAAATTTGATCATTTTGAAAATGAAGAAGCTGCAAATAAATTTATTAGTGCTAATATACCTCAAAATAAAAGTTCACAATTTAAAATCAAAGAGATTTTTTTAAATATTTTCTTGGCCTTTATAGGAGGGATAATACTAAATTTCATGCCTTGCGTTTTGCCAGTAATTCTTTTTAAGCTCTTTGCTCTCGTGAAGTATAATGAAAATGAAAATGAAAACGAAAATAAAAATGAAAATAAATTAAATATAAAAAAGCATAACTTTTTTTATATAATGGGTACTATTAGCACTTTTTTGTTATTTGCCTTGATTGCAATTATTTTAAAAATGCTCGGTGAAAGTGTTGGTCTTGGTTTTCATATGCAATCACCACTTTTTATGTTCTTTTTAACTACTATTCTTCTTCTATTTGCCATTAATTTTTTTGGAGTTTTTGATTTTAAACAATTTTCATGGGTAAATAATTTACTTTCAAAAAATAATTTCAAGAATTTTTACTTTTCTGACTTTTTTGATGGAATCTTGGCCACGCTTCTTTCAACACCATGTTCTGCTCCCTTTATTGGAACAGCTTTGGCCTTTGCCTTTGTTTCCCCTGCATACATTGTATTTTTAATATTCTTATTTATGGGTATTGGATTTTCATTTCCATTTATTATTATCTCATCATTTCCTTCATTGTATAATTTATTACCTAAACCGGGGAATTGGATTTTTTATTTTAAAAAAATTTTAGGTATCACACTTTTTTTAACAGCTTGTTGGACTTTCTATATATTCATTTCGTTAATAGATGTAACTACTTTTTTTAAATCTTCTTCAATATCTTCTTCGGTATCTTCTTCGATAGAAGAAAAATGGTCTAATGAGGCCCTACAAAAGTCTCTTGCTCGAAAGCAAGCTGTATTTTTCTATTTTACAGCTAAGTGGTGTATTACTTGTAAGGCCAATGAAGTATTTGTTATTGAGACAAAATCATTTCAAGATATAATTAAAAAATATGATATGAAAATTTTGAGAGGTGATTGGACAACTAAAGATAAAGAGATTAGCAAATGGTTTAAAAAGCATAACGTACCTGGTGTTCCTGCTAATTTTATACAACAAAGCGATGGTACATTAGTAAATATTGGAGAAATACTAACCAGTGAAAAGGTAGAAAATATTATTAAATTAAGTGAAAAGTAATTCAGCGTGTACTCGCAATACAATTAAAAAAGTGATTAATGATATTATCAATATCAAATAGAATCTCGTAATACTGTTTGGCCATTTAATTTTTATTTTCATAATACTACACATTAAATATAAATAATTAACAGTGCTTTTTGGCACTGAATTTTTATTTTTTCCCCTCTAAAATAATAATTATTTTGCAAATTTAGTACCGCCAATTGTAGAGGCAGTTTGGCCCTCTCTAAGTAAAATTTAGTAGAGCATAATAGTTAGGCAATTTGAGTATTATTAAATTAAGGATTATAAAAAAATAAATCAAATCAACTCATAAATCATAAATCCTGAATTAATAAAGCAATTTTTATTAAAGAAAAAAAATGCTCAGACGAAGAGGCAATTAACAAGAATAATAACCTAATTGAGATTAGGTTTTCATACAAATCAAAAGATTTTAGCAGGAAGCTTATCGATTTCTCAAGGCGTACGAGAAGTTGAGCATACGGATTGTGCATAAAAAACACAAGGAGGTATCGATGGGACTTCGAATTAACACAAATGTGGCGTCTCTTACTGCTCAAAGAAGTTTAGGTCAAGTAACAGAAAAACAGAACACCACTCTCAACAAATTATCATCTGGTACAAGAATTAATCGTGCAGCTGATGATGCTGCTGGATTGGCCATTAGTGAGAAGTTAAAAGCAAGTATTAAAGGTATCAACCAGGCCAATAGAAATGCTAACGATGGTATTTCTTTAATTCAAACCGCAGAGGGAGGATTAAATGAAATTTCTAACATTTTAGTTAGATTAAGAGAGCTTTCAGTTCAAGCAGCTTCTGATACTGTAGGAGATCCTGAGAGAAATTTTACCGACATTGAATATCAAAATCTTAAATCAGAGATCCAAAGAATTTCTCAAGTGACTGAATTCAACGGAAAAAAACTTTTAAATGGTACTGGTATGACTTATGATTTTCAAATTGGTATTAATAATAATCAATTTGAAGACCGAATTTCATATAATGCTGCTACTACCAATTCAACTTTAGAAAGTTTAGGAGTGAATGAGTTATCTGTGCAAACAAAAGAGGGTTCACAAACTTCCTTATCATTTATTGATGAGGCCATAAAAAGAATTTCTGGACAGAGAGCAGATTTGGGAGCTGTTCAAAACAGATTAGTTTCTACATCTACTAACTTACAGGGAATGTCTGAAAACTTATCGGCTGCGAACTCTCGAATCAGAGATACAGATTTTGCAAGTGAAACCGCCGAAAATGTTAGACTAAATATTTTAAGTCAAGCAGGTACTGCAGTTTTAGCTCAAGCAAACACAGGACAAGGTCAGGCAGCGATGAAATTGTTATCTTAGTTAAGCTTTGATTCATTTATGTACAAACGATACAATTTATCTTTTCCTCTTCTTATTACAAAATTTCCATCTTCTTTCACATTAATCATGTAATCATAAAAATCTGGACATGTATCTGCAATTTCCAGCACAGATTTTCCTTCGTGTTCACCAAAATCTATGTATACTTTATCTTCCTCTAAAATACCAGTAAGTGGACTAATCATTTTCTGTGCCATAATTCCCTCCTTAGAATTTATTGCTCCCTAAATAAATTTTCTTGTAATTTTATAGGAATGAAAAGAAAAATATTTTTTAATTTTTTTTCAAGAGGAAAAAAATATCAGTAGAAAATTACTTTACTGTTTTGAAAAATCTTTGAATATAAAATACAAGTAATTTAAATTCTTGATAGTAGTTGCTTCCCATTCTGTTTTTTAATAATTCCAAGGCATTATACACATTAATACCCTCTCTATAAGGTCTATCACTAATCATTGCCGTTAATGTATCAATAGACTCTATCAATAGTGTTTCAACTCCAGAAATTATTTTTGATCGTTTACATCTGCCTTGTAACAAAGAAAAAGTATGATGGTTTTCTATAATATTAAAATAGTTCGTGTTCAAAGGAATTCTAGAATTAAGAATATCAACAGAGAAATGTACATGTTTTGAAATTAATTCAACTTCAAGTTTACTTAGAGATCTTTTATTTAAAAAATCTTCAGGAATAGCGGACATACCGATATCTTTAAAGTAACTTGTAACAAATAATGAAAGAACTTCTTTATTACTAAAGTGTTGAACATTTCTTAAATACCCGAGTAGAATTAAGGACGATAACAATGGATGAGAAATTGAATAATGATATTTTTGTTCTAAAAGATAACGATATAGTTCTGGAATTAAATCGTTTTTATCAAATAAGATTTGACCAAGACTATTGATACATTGGTATTGAGTGAAAAGTCCTTCATCATCAATAGAATTTTTATAAAGATGCTCTAAATTAATTAATAAGTAGTAAACTTGTTTTTTACAATTCTCGAGAGTATTTCCCATTGAAAGTGATCTAGTAATATCAATTAATTTTTTTCTATGTATTTGATTTAGAATTTGACAATCATCTATTCTTGCAAAAATTTGATGTAGTCCTAATTCAACAATTTTTTTTAAATTTTCTCTGTTTATTAATGCGTTTTTTGGAATTACAACTGTAAAAAAATTATTTATTATTCCATATAAATCACAAGGAGCTATGGTGAGAAATATTATTTCTCTCAAATGAATCGGAATTACCTTATATGATAAATTGTTTTGCTCAAGAGAATTAATTGCATCCATTAATTATATTTAAGACTTAAATATAATTTGGTCAACATAGGCAATTATTTATTGCAAGTACTATAATTGCAAATACTATATTAGTGAATCTATGGTGGATATGATAAAGCTAGAAAAAGTGTGACCATTTTCTTCCATCATTTTTGGAAACATGGAAATTGGAGTGAGGCCTGGAAATGTGTTTATTTCATTTAAGTAAATTTCTTGATTTTCAGTTAAAAAATAATCAATACGAGATAGATGCTTCAATTTTAAAATTTTAAATACAATTATTGAATAATCTCTCATGGTATTTATTATTTTTTCATCTACATTATCAGCAACAGTAACAGTTTTGGTCTGAGAATGTGGAGAATATTTTTCATCATAGCTATAAAAACTATCGGGACATAAAATCTCACCTGGTTTTGAAGCAAATATCTCTCCTTTATATTCATAAACGGATATTTCAAGTTCTCGTCCTTTCATTGCACGTTCAATTAAAACATATGGGGAGTATTTAAAAGCATTTTTTATTGCTGTTTCAAGCTCATCAATTTGAGTGATCTTATAGCATCCAACGGAAGATCCTTGGTTTGATGCTTTTATGAAGACTGCTTGCTTGTTTTGAGAGAAAAAATCTTTGGCCATTTTTAAATTGGTAGTACTTGCTTCATCTAAAAAAATAAAAGGTGTATTTGGAATATTTATATTATTAAGCCAAATCTTAGTATTAATTTTATTAAAACAAATTTTACTACTCTCAGAATTGCAACCAAAATAAGGGAGATTTTTTATTTCTAAAAAAGATTGAATATCGCCGGTTTCTCCTGGAAAACCATGGATACAAGGAATAACAACATCTATATCTATGATTTTTGGTCCTACAGTTTTTGTATCTGGATCTCCACTATAAGTACGATCTAGACTCTCTTTTTCATAGATTGCAATTCTTTTGTGTTCTAAAAACTCGACAGAGAATCTTTCATATCTAGTTTTAAAACTTCTATCTGCCAACATTTCCACAGAAATTAATTGATATTTATTATTATCAAGGAAGGTCTCTTCAATGTATTTAGCAGATACAGCAGATACTTCATGCTCAGTACTACCGCCACCAAATATTAACAAGATATTATAATTGTCTTTTTTACTTATAGTCATAATATTCACCTAAAGAAATTTTTAAATGTTTGCTTCTTTCATCAAATCAGTAAATAAATTATGTAAATCATTAACTGAAACAACCTCTGATTTTTTGTCTCCATATTTTCTTATACTAGCACTTTCATTATCAACTTCTCTATCGCCCACAACGATCATATATGGAATTTTTGAAGTTTGAATTTGCCTGGTTTTTAAATTCATTGATTCATTTCTTGAATCTAATCTCACTCTAAAACCATTTTGCCTTAAGTTTTTACAAAGCTGAGTGGCAAAATTAATTT
>JADGAM010000370.1 GCA_015232015.1 Oligoflexia bacterium
TTGATATTAGTCCCCGAATATCTTTTTCATCATCAACAATTAAGGCCATACCTTTTTTTTCTTGTGATTTAATAATATTTGTTGCTGTGTTATCTTCTTCTAGCAATTGAGCTTTTTCATATGTAGGAAATGTTATGGTAAATGTTGTTCCTACTCCGATTTTTGAATCAACTTTAATGTGTCCATGCATTTTGTTTACGATGGAATGAACCAGATTTAATCCTATACCACTGCCTTCACCTATTGGTTTAGTGGTAAAAAAAGGATCAAAAATTTTATAAATTTTATCTTCAGGAATACCACATCCACTGTCCGAGATTTCAATTACAACTAAATCAGAAATAACTTTAGTGATAATGTTTATTTTACCTTTAGACATATTTTTCATAGCATATTTGGAATTGGAAAAAAAATTCATCATAATTTGTTGAAATAAACCCCAATTGCCAAGTATAGTGGGGTTTGATGCATGTAAATTCATCTCGAAGACAATAAACTCTTTTGCATACATTGATTTAAGGATATTTACACTTGCATTTATAACATCATTTATGTCCATTTTATCCATTGATTCATCAAAGTGAGTATAACTTCTTAATCCATTTATAATTTTAGTTATTCTTTCAGTTGAAGTAGTTAGTGCTTTAAAGGCCTCACTTATAATTGGATTTTTATTAATCTCTGATTTACTAAATTCCCCCTCTAATGTTTCTAAATTTAAACTTATAATATAAAGTGGATTATTTATTTCATGGGCGATTCCAGAAGACATTTCTCCCAGCGAAGCAAGTCTAGAAGAAATTGTAATTTGTTTTTGCATTTCTTCTTTTTCTTGAGACAGTTGCTTGCTTAGTGTGATGTCTTTTAAAATATTAATTTGGTATAACTTATCATTTATTCTAATATTTTTTGAGTTCATATCGACATAGATAATGGTGTTATCTTTTTTCAAACAAGGAATATCTTCTGCCGTTTTTTTATGACCCTCTTCTAGTAATAGCAACTCTTTTTTTATTCTCTCATGTTCATCTTTCGGATATATAGACATGATATCCATTTCACTTAATTCTTGTGGAGTATAATCTAGCATTTCACAGACGGCACCATTGGCATAGGTATAATGTTTTTCTTCCATTCCAAGGATTAAAACCCCAATTGAAAAATTATCAAACAACATTTTATATCTTGTTTCACTTTCTAAAACAGTATCGTGCTTTATTTTCCATTCACGTTTAGCAATTTGCGATTCCAATAACTCTTTTTCTACTTGTTGTTTTTGAATCGCTCTTTTAACTATAATTTCTAATTCTTCAAAGGTAACTGGTTTTTGAACATAATCATAAGCACCTAGTCTTAATATTTCTACAACAGTTTCCATTGAAGCATGGCCTGTTACCATTATTACTTCTATGTTTTTCTTCTTGCCTTTATCTTTGCAATTATCTTTATCTTTGATTCTTTTTAGTACTTCAACTCCATCTATTCCTGGCATTTTTACGTCTAAAATAACCACTTCTGGTTTTTCCGTTTCCAAAATTTTAAGCCCACTAATACCATCTTCCGCAGTAAAGACAGTATAATCTTCCATTTCAAATAATTGTTTTAACCTATCACGAAGGAGTTTTTCATCATCTATAATCAAAATGGTACTCATAGTGGTGATCCTCATATAGTTAATATATCAACTATATATCGTAAAATTTTGAAAAATAGTTTAGGAGCATTAAAAATAATTATTAGCAAGAATTAAAGAACTTTATTTTAAAAAAAACTTAAAATAACTTAAAATAACTTAAAATTATTTAAAATATTCAAGCATTGAAAAAAGAAACCGATAGTGAGTTGAATAGGGTGATGATAGGATTAAAAAATAGGAAATAACGAATATTACAAAGGATAGCATTTTGTGAAAGAATCAGACGAGAAAACAAGATATTTGTATGAAATAATCTCTATTATAAGTCATGAAATGAAGCAACCTCTTAATGCTATCTCTTTAATTAGTCAGTCGATAGGTAGAGATATTGAAAAAAAAAGATTAAAAGAAAATGAAGTGCAGGAAGCGATGAAAACACTTATTTCGCAAACAACTAAGATGTCCGAAATGATTGATCATATGCGATCTATAATAAAAAGGCCAAGTGTAGTTGAGTTTGTGAATTTGAATTTGAATGAAGTAATAGGGTCCGCAATCAGATATTGTTTACCCACATTAGATGGTTCAAATGTGGAAATTGTTAAGGAGTTAGATACAAATCTTCCAGAGTTTAGAGGAGACCCTTTTCGTTTAGAAATGGCATTTAGAAATATCATTAATAATTTAATAAAAATATTAATAGCCAATACCAATACTGATGGGAATACTAATAAAATACTGGGAATAAAAACATCAACAAAAAACAACAATCAGTTACTGCTTTCAATTTATGATAATGTCGGAGTAGTTACAAAAGATTTAGCAAAACATATTTTTGATCCTTTTTTTGCTGGTGGTGAAAAAGCTCTGTCATCTTCTGTTCTTGATCTGGCCATCGCAAAAAAAATTATTACTGAGCATAGGGGAAGTATTGATTTAGAAAATATTGATAAGCAAGGAACATGCTTTGTAATTACATTACCTGGCCTTTAATTCTAGTGCAAAGGAGTGTACCATTAGCCAAACAATTGCTAATAAAATAATTGCCATTGGTGGTGCAAAGGGTGGAGTGGGAAAAACTATTCTCACTGTTAATTTAGCTCTGGCGCTGACTGAGGTCAATCAAAGTGTGATCATATTGGATGCTGATTTTGGAAGTGCTAATTGTAACACCATGCTTGGGATAATTGAACCAACAAAATCTATCGAGGATTATT
>JADGAM010000371.1 GCA_015232015.1 Oligoflexia bacterium
ATTTTATAATCATTTTGAATTTCCTTAAATATTATTGTGTATATAATTTCTCTTCTAGATATTCCATCTACTCCAAAGCTAAAATTATTATTTGTATCATACAATTCTATATCTTTTGGTAAATCAATTATTGATTTTGCATCTATTAATTCTATCGTTCCTTCTCCCTCAATTATTACTTGCAATTTTACAAAATCTCCAGTTTCAAAATTATGTTTCTCTTGAAGATTTTTAACTGAATTAATTATCTGCGCCTTTATCTGATGTTCACCTAATAAATTATAATCTTCATTTTCTATTTTTATATCAATATTATTTTTATTTATTAGTCTACTTACTAGTATTTTTTTGGATTCGCTGCTAACAATTACTTGCTGGAATTTTGAGGAGGGATTTAATATTTCAACATTAACTTTTATTGAATCAATAGTAATAGTTCCCTCTTCTAAAGGGAATAATTGAACTCTATAAATTAATTTTTTCCAATATCTAATACCTTTAATAAAGACTAATGATTCATCCATTCTATGAAATTTATTATATTCATAAAAAAATCTTTTATAAAACGAGATCAATTTAGGAAAATTTTCGATTTGAAAACTCAAAACCTTGTTTTTTGTATATAAATAATAATTAACTACTATCCCTTCATTTACAAATATATTTTTCTTTATTCTTTCTTCTTTGTTTTTAGCAAATTCTATTTTTATAAAATTTTCTTTATTATTATAAATCTCGTTTTTTTCGGCATAAGCATTAAAAATAATCAAGGATAAAATTAAAGATATAATTTTTTTCATTATATTTACCAATCACTCTTTAAATTTTTAAGTGTTTTAACACTCATAATGTTTTTTATTATCTCTTCTTGGGTTTTTCTGTCATCGTTTAACATTTTAGTTAGAAAAATATTTTGATTATCTTTATTATTTTCATTATATTCTCTATTTTTATTATCTTTCATCCTATCATCACTTTTATTTTTCAAATCCTCCTCATCATTTTTTCCACTGTCATCATCTATTGATTCTGACAAAGATTTAGATGCTTTTCTTGAAATTGCCAACAAAGTATTTCCGCGCATAATTATCATATATCTATCAAATATTTTTGCTGGTATCTTATTTTTTAAACTTTTAATATAATTATAAATCATTATTCCTTTTTCTTTTTGATTAAACATTAGCAAAACCGTGCCATAATTTAATAAAAAATCATATTTACCCTCTGTAATAATCATCTGAAAATTATCTTCAAGTAATTCGTTAAAAACAATTAATGATTCTTTCTCCTGACCTTCTTCTTCCCGTAATTTCATTGCTAATAAATAATTTTCTTCAAATGATGCTTTTGCTTCTTTAAAATCTCTAAGTAAATTATCCGTGGATTTATCTTTTAATTCTTTACTCCAACTAAATATTTCATTAACCCTTTCTTTGGCCATGACTATTTCTGCATTAATAATAACTGTGGCCATAACAATTATTATTCCTATTTGTGTTTTTATTTCAAATTTACATATTCTTGCAATTAATCCTGAGATTAACCATATTATAAATGCACTAATTAATATGTACGAACTAAAACTTTTTTTAGGTCTAGAATCAATTTTTTCTTGATAATTAATTATTTCAAATTCTTTCTCAATATTAAAAATATTATTTAATATATCTGCAGTAGAATTTTCTTCCAGTAATATGTATTTATATCTTTTAATTATTTTTTTTAAATTTATAATAAAATTTTTATCTATTTTAGAAACTACATCTTTACCTAAAAGAGGATTATTTTTATAATATAACACATTTCCTTTTTTATCCTGAATGGGAATCCTACCTCCATTTTGTGTTCCAACTGCTACAAACAATACATTTATTGCTTGCTTGTTAATTTGATCTCCAATAGATTTATTATTTAAATCAAAATTACTAGTTTGTTCTCCATCTGAAAAAATTAATATCTCTCCTCCTGTAACTATATCTTGAAATTCATCAGCATTGTATTGACTCCTAAAATAATTAGCAACTTCATTTAATGATAATAAAATATCTGAATTTGCACTTTCTATTATTAAACTTTCAAGTGCTTTTAATTTAACATCAATAATATTTAAATCTCTAGTAAATGGCGCCAATCTTACAGAGTAATCTGTAAACACAAACAATGCATATTCAAAAACAAAGTTATTTTCATTTTTATTATTTAATAAATAATTTTTTGTACGAAGGTAATTATTAATTATATAAATTGATTCTTGTAATCTAGATCTACCATTTACATCTTTTACTAACATACTAGGAGATATATCTAATAATATGGCAACTTTTTGAATTTCAAGTTCACTTTTTTTACTATTTTTTATAACATTATTTTTTTCGTCCACAATTCTTAGATCCAACAATGAAATAATTAGTAAAGTAATACTAAAATAATAAAGAAGTGTTGATATTCGTAAAAACATTGATTTTTTTACAAACCAAATATTAGCAATAAAATTTAAGCGGGCCCTCTCTTTTATAATGAAAAAAAACAGTACTATTAAAATAAATATAAGATAGATTGGAAAAAGTTCAATGTAGTAAAATCTCATCTAACACCTTTCTAACACCTTAAATTTCATTGTTTATTCTTTTTAAAATTTCTACTACCAAGAGTAACATAATTCCCCAAAACATATAAAAAAATGATAAATATTCATAGATAATTTCCTTACTCTTATCCACTATAGTTTTTTCTAGAATAGATAAAAATTTTATTATAAATTTAAAAAAAATAATTAAAAGATATAAATACATATTACTGGAAGAAAATTCTACTG
>JADGAM010000372.1 GCA_015232015.1 Oligoflexia bacterium
TGTTCGATATTTGATAATAGACATCTATTAAGGAAGATTGAAATGAATCGAAGAAAGCTTAGGAGAAAATAAATTTGTGAATGAAAGAAAAAAAATGTCGTTTTATACCTTAGGTTGTAAATTAAATAAAGCAGAGACCGGCGGCATTATTGGAAGGTTCGTAGAGAATGGGTATGAGATTGTTCCATTTGAAAATTCTGCGGAAGCAGATATTGTTTATATAAATACGTGCACAGTAACTGCAAGTGCAGATTCCAGTTGTAGGAATGTTATAAGGCGGGCCCGCAGGAATTCACCCAATTCAATTATAGTAGTTACTGGTTGCTATGCTCAATTATCAGCTGAAAAATTAGAATCAATGGAAGAAATAGATATTATTTTAGGGGTTGAACAAAAGGAAAAAATTTTTGAGTTATTGTTAGATCAAAAATATCAAGAATATCAAAATATTCAAAATAATAAATGCATAACAGATATCTCTCGTTCTAAAGATAAAGATTTTTTTCTTAAAGGGCTTAGTGCGCTTGAAGATGGAACAACTCGAGCGTTTTTAAAAATTCAAGATGGATGCAATTACTTTTGTAGTTATTGTATTATTCCTCATGCTAGAGGAGTACCTCGTTCATTGCCTGAAGAGCAAGTATTGCATGAGATAAGTAAGGTGATTAATAGTGGAGTAAAAGAGGTTGTTTTGACTGGAATTAATTTAGGCGAGTATAATAGTAGTAATATCAATGAACCGGTGAAAGTAAGTGGATTGCTCGGTTTAATTAAAAAAATTAAAGAAACAGAGATAAGATCAAAACTTCACAGATTAAGGTTGTCATCCATTGAACCAAATAAAATCACTGAGGAGTTATTGATTGTATTAAAAGATCTATCATGTTTTATGGATTATTTTCATATCCCTCTACAAAGTGGAGATGATGTTATTTTAAAAAAAATGAATCGTAGATACAGCGTCTCAGAGTATTTGGAAATTACTGAATTGATAAAAAAATATTTTCCTGATGCTGGAATAGGAAGTGATATTATTGTTGGTTTTCCAGGGGAGGTAGAAAATGAATTTAAAAATACTTGTAGAGTAATTGAAAATTCATCAATAACTCATTTACATATTTTTCCCTACTCTGACAGAGGAAGTATCTCTATGTCTTCTATTATGTCTAAAGAAAAGGAAGTAAAATCTGCAATAAAAAAAGAGAGAGTTGCAATTTTAGAGAGAGTTGCAAATAAAAAGTTAAAAGATTTTTCTTTGAGTATGCTTGGCAGACGAGTTAAAGTTTTATTTGAAAATAAAAAAAATATAAGTGGATTGTATCAGGGATATACTTCCAATTATCTAAGAGCAGTTATGAGTGTAAATAGCGTGAATGGTGTGAACCAAATTCGTAATTTGTCAGGTGAAATAGAGGATGTAGTAGTTAGGGAAGTTAAAGGAAAAAATCTCTATGTTTATTAATAATGTGAAAAAAAATGTAAACGAGAATAGTAAAAATAATAGTGGAGAGAAAAAAACCATTCTAGCGTCTTCAATTCCTATGAGTGTTGCAGTTTTTTTGAGTAGAATTTTAGGTCTTATAAGAGAGCAAGTGATGGCCATGATGTTTGGTGCATCTTTAATTACAGATATTTTTTTAGTGGCCTACCGTATTCCCAATTTACTAAGAGACCTCTTGGCGGAAGGAGCTTTCTCTGCGGCATTTGTTCCTGTGTTTGTAGAGGTGAAACAAAAAGAGAAAGAGCAAGAGCAAGAGAAAAAAAAGGAGAAGAGGGCAGACTCAAACAATGCCCATGAATTATTATGGGAACTTTTTTTTCTGCTTACATTTATAACTGGTGTTATTGGAGCATTGATAATAATTTTTGCGCCAGAATTAACGAAGTTGTTTGCTCCATCGTTTTCTAAAAATATTGATCACTTTAATCTATCTATTGATTTGATTAGAATTATGGCCCCGTATCTTATGTGTGTTTCTATTGCGGCACTTTTTATGGGAGTTTTAAATATTTTAAAATATTTTTTTATTCCTGCACTTTCGCCTGCTGCATTTAATATTGTATTGATCTCTTTTACCATCATATTACCACCGTATCTTATTTCAAAAGGTTTGAACGCGGCCTATGCTTTGGGCGCAGGAGTTTTAGTAGGAGGAATTTTTCAATCACTCATCCAACTACCGTTTCTTATAAAAAATGGTTTTGCTCCAATATGGCCTAAAAAATTTATGACTACAAATGCTCGTAAAGTTTTAATGAGATTAGGGCCAGGTCTTATTGGGTTTGCGGCCACGCAAATAAATATTTTAGTTACCACAATTTTAGCATCATCAATTGTAGGTGCAGTATCTTGGTTAAATTATGCTTTTCGATTATTTCAATTTCCAGTAGGTGTTTTTGGAGTGGCCTTGGCCAATTCGCACTTAGTGCATTTTAGTATGGCATATAAAGAAGGAAATTTTGATAAGGCAAAACAATATCTCTCTTCAAGTTTTTATTTAACTATCGCTATTATGGTCCCAGCAATGTTTTTATTATTTGTTTTATCATCGGAGATTACCCATATAATTTTTGAGAGAGGAAGATTTACCGCTTATGATACCCTGATGACTAGTTATGCATTAAAACTTTATGCTTTAGGGCTTCCTTTTTATGGAATAAATAAAATACTTGTTCCAACTTTTTATGCCATTGATAAGCAGCGAATTCCAGTAATGCTTACAGTAGTTTCTGTGCTGGCCAATGTTTGTTTTTGCTTTTTACTTACGCCAAAATATGGATTAGCGATTTTGGCAATAGGTACAACATTA
>JADGAM010000373.1 GCA_015232015.1 Oligoflexia bacterium
AGCAAAGATAAAAGTTTAATTGAAGAATTAAACAAATATATCAATAGCTATAATGAACAAGCTGGGAAAGTTTTTAAAGAAAAAATAAAGGGAAATTTAAAAAATGGATGAGACCAAAGCACTTAAAAAGTATAGCGAACATAAAGGGGACCCTCCTATCTTTGAGGAACTGATCTCACAGCTTTCTGAGGAAAAGTTTTTTGAATATGCTCACATTGCCTATTGTAAAAAGAATGAAATAGAGATTGGGAAATATGATTTTTTCCGCAAGGAGCTGCCAAAATATAATGATATGGAATTAAAAAAAATGGTGCTGTCCTTGTTTAAACAGGAAGTGATTTAAAAAATATTTGAATAAAAAAATAAGAATTAATAATGAAAATAATAATAACATTTAACCAAGGAGTTCTATGGAACCAGAGTCATTTATGCAAAACAATTCCCAACAAATAGCAGAGGTCAACGCCCATTTTATGAGTTCGGTTTACCGTTTTATGGTTTTGGGAGTTTTAACAACTGCGATTATTGCTTATTTTGTATCTCAAAGTCCGCAAATAATTTACCTCATTTTATCAAATAAACCAGTCTTTTTAGGGTTATTGTTGGCACAATTTGTTTTGGTTTTTTTCTTTACCACTAGGATTAGACAGATCACTTTTTTTATAGCAAATGTTGTTTTTTTTGGATACTCGGCCTTAACCGGAATTACCTTTTCTTTACTATCTTTAATATACGTTCATGAGAGCATTCAAAATGCTTTTTTAATGGCCGCCGTTGCTTTTGCTGGTCTTAGTGCTTTTGGATATTTTTGTAAAAAAGATTTAGGGCCAATTGGAACATTTTGTTTTATGGGACTTATTGGTTTAATTGGTTACGGTCTTATGTCATTCTTTTTCCCAGCGATGTTATCAGGTGCCGCAAACACAGTTTATGCTATTGCTGGGATCATTATTTTTGCTGGATTAACTGCCTATGATACCCAAAAAATAAAGAATATGAATGTAGAAATTTGGGAAGAAAAGAACAAGCTAGCTATTTATGGTGCGCTCACGCTTTATCTAGATTTTATAAACTTATTTTTGAAGATGTTACGATTAATTGGAAGGAGAAAATAAAAAAATAGAAGTTTTTTATTTTATATTTGTTGATACTTTCTTTCGAAATCTCCAACGCTTAAACTAACATAGTAACTTGGGATTGATCCATAATCAGCATCATAGTGTTCACATTTTGATTCTTTTGTTCCATAAACGGCGTCTAAAATTTTATCTATTACGGCAATAAAAGAGGGATCGTTCTCTAAGTGTTTTTTATAATAGATATGATTGATATTTTGATCTTCCAGTGCCAATGGCCCTTTTAAAATCACCACATGAACCGTTGAGTAATTTTTATTAGTAACACTAAGTTTGAATTCTGGTAGAACCTCTTTTAGTTGAGTTCTAATTTTTTTTACTTCTTCTTTTGAAATGTAAGGCATGAGATTTTCCTTTTGTTAAAATTGTTAATAAAAAAGTAAGAACAACACTCAAAAAATTTGGAAACGACCTAGTTAGTTGAGAGAGCTGTCTTTCAAACCGCCATCACCCTTCATAGCGGAGCAAACAATGTAAAACTGTAGGAGGAGGCAATAAAAAAAACGGAGGGATCATTAAAAATTTTATTTCCTGTAAAATTTTTCAGGGAGACCGTTTTTTTTATTGGGCCTTTAGGCCTTCACCGCCTCTGGAAGTTTTGCTAGGATTAAAAAAAAAGGGGGAAGGCAGATAAATTATTTGCTTAAATTGAATTTAATAAGTGAGGGATAATAGTTTTGAATTGTTTAGCCTTTAAGGTTTTCAATATCTACATTAAGAACTCTTCCGAATGGGCATTGTTTTATATATCTAAGCCAGGCCTTAAGTGGTTTATTGATAAAGGAATATTCCCCATCAGAGGTTTTTGCAAGATGGCCAATTTGAACTAATCTAGTTGCTTCTCTGGCCGGATTTTTTATCTGCAAATTGAGGTTCTTGATTTTAAAAAATTGTTCGCATGTACTGGCCTCTTCCAAAAAATAGCGACCCTGTTGTGGCAATTGCATAAGCTCACATTTAAAGATCGGTGCGGCCATTTCGAAATAGGCAATTAAAAAATCTTCAGTGTTAAGAAATTTTTCGTGTAAATGAAATGCACTATTTAAAAGTGTTAAAAGTCTTGGATTATTGCCCGCAATAACTGTGACCCAAAATGGGTTTGCTTGAACTAATTCTTCATTAAGTTTATGCCACTTTGGAGTTTCAATGATTTTTTGCAAAAGATTTTTTACGTCATTATCGCTGGCGCTTTCTAATTTATGTTGTGATAGAAAGCCAAAGAGCGCTTTATTGTGACCTAGTTCTTCAGGAAAAGCGTTACTTGCTGTTGCTATTAAAGAGACTTTTGGTTCATCACGAATAAGTATTTCTCTTAAATCATGAGACTCTTTTTCTGATCCAGTAAGTGCTAAATCGATATCATCAATTATTAGTAACTGATGTTTTTTTAGATCAGAAACTCCTATGTCGTAAATCATCTGTTCTGATTTAGCTACTATATCACCTCCATGAAAAAAAGATGGAACAGAGATAAGATTAAAGGTGCTTTTTAATCTTGAACTTTTGTTAAATGCTTCTAATAGTAGTTTTAGAATAGCGGTTTTCCCAACCCCGTGCTGGCCAAGAATTAGATGACTACCCATCTTGATATTTTTACTTGCAGATTGTTCTAACTCTTTCAAAATTGGGTTTAGTACAATTAA
>JADGAM010000374.1 GCA_015232015.1 Oligoflexia bacterium
CTTTCAACATTCCGCCTGTTCCTTCTTCTGTTAATGTTTTCAAAGCTTCACTTAAAATGTTATGATGTTTTTGATCATTTGTTGTTGGAAGTAATTCCATACTAAATTTCTCCTTTAAAAATATTTGATGATATTCATAATGAGAATTTTAGAACACAAATGATCATTTTTAAAATTTCATCTAAACTTTCAAAAGTTGATCTCATTCGTCTGAAATATAAATTACAGAAAGGAATTTACACTAACGCCAAAGGATCACCTAGTGCTTCACCAAATATGTACTCACACGATTCCTCGATATAATCAAATAGTGCTAGAGCAGACATTAAATGCTCTGATCTAATCTCAAATGATTTATCAAGAAGAGCATAAATACAAGAAAAGCGCATTACTTGAGGAGCTCCTCTCGCAATCATGGCACCTAGTAAACCTGGTCTCCCATCTGTCAAAGGTTCATATACTTTTTTCCAAATTTCTTTTGCAGAATCATTTCTTCGCATTTCATTAACTTGTTTAGAAAATTCAACAATACTGATCAATTCTTTTATTAAATAACTAAAATCAACGGTATTAAGATTTCCACCTTCTGGTAATAATTTTGAACGTCTTACACAGATCCAATTAAATCTGTTAGCAAAACCGTTTGCTGCCTCAGTGTTGTTTAAATAACGATAGAGTTCGCTCTTTGTAACATGACCAATTATAGAAATGTGAGGATTGCTAGCTTTTAGTGAATCATTTTTGGTTAAATTGGATAAAGTTTTTGCATCCCAGGCATCACGTAAAATATTGGATAAAGTATTATCCTCTCTCTCCATTACTTTAAGAACTCTTGAAAATTCGGTCTCAAGAATTAACAATCGTTTATCTGAAATTCCAGGATCAGCTACAACCATTTCAATTTTTCCATTTCCATTTTTGCTTTTATCTTTTTCTAATTTTTCAATTGGATCTCTAATCGCCCACATCAATCCTTCACCACTCGAAAGTCCTGTTTGGATACATTTTTTATTCCAATCATCACAATTCAATTTTTCAAAAAGATAAAGAATACAATCTAAGGAAGTGCCTTTCCGGCCCAAAGAAGTATCTCCAACTAAAATGTTAAATAGATTAATTCCATGTCTTGTTCCTCCAACCATAAAATAAGGATTCCTGCCAACGATATTTCCAAAGACAGTAAGAAATTGAATTAATAATGCCACTTGATCAGATTCGGCGTGAGGATCTATTATATTGACAATTTTTCCTGCGATCCCATTAAAGGCATCTTTTGCTGGATATGGAGGCCACTTTTTTGTTAAGTTGAAATTTAATTGAGATGTTTTTTTCTCTAAAGAATTAGTTTCAACATCTGATTTTATTTCATTATCGCAAACACTATCCTCTTCATGTATAAGCGGAGAAGATATATCAATACTGGATGTGCTTGTAACATCAATTGATCTGTCATGAGCATTAGTTATGAGTAAATTTATATCAGATAAAGATACATCGACAGGTAATTCATCTGCCAAATCCCAACCATCAGGAAAATTTTCAGGTACATTTACTAGTGAAATTTTTCTTGCTTTAACTAATTTACATTGTTGAATTACGGATTCAGCATATAAATCGCCTGCTTTGTCTTTATCTGGCCAAATACAGACTGGTTTGCCTGCAAGTGGACTCCAATCAGTTTTAGATGCAGTCTGGTTTCCAAACATAGATGTTGTAACTATCATATTTGGAAATAATTTCTGTGCAGCTTCCGCCGCTTTTTCTCCTTCAACAATAAGAATTAGCTTACTGAAGTCTTTATCAATTAAAATAGTGGGTAAATTATATAAAATATTTCCATTAGGATGTTTTTTATTATGCCAACCAATTTTACCATTCAAATTACCATATGTTTTAGGTAAATATTTTTTATCTCCTATAAAATCATACCTTACCATTATACAGTGAATGTTTTTATTCTCGTCCAGATATTCCCAAATGCCTGTTGGTTCACCGAAAATATTTCGTCTAAATGCCGACCGATTATAAGTAGGAGTTGGAAGTATTGGCACTAAAATATTGTTATCGTTGTTCATCTCTAACTCCTAATTTTATTGCCAACAATTTAGCAGCTTCACTCTGACTCAGTTTTTTTATGTAAGCATACAAACTTATAATATCGCCACCTTTGTCGTTAGTTGCAAAGTCACTCCACTTTCCTGTGATCAAATTAATTTTGAATGATCCGAGTTTGAGATCATTACGAGTAGGATTGATAGCCACCCATTCATTTCCTTCTCTGCGACCATTAGGCAATAATTCATGAATCAGTGAAGGAAGAATCGAGGAAGCAAGATAATTAATTTCTTGAAACTCTATGATCTCAGTATTTTTATTTACTCTGAATGATTTCGTGTCTTTTAAATGATTGTTACAATAATAATTTCTCTTATTTTTCATATTGGACTCCTAAATTGATGTCAGGAGTGCTATATTCATTAAATAGTGTTTAGACTTATGTGAATAGCACCCCTCACTCCGGTAGTTGTTATTCACATATTTTATTTTTATTAATCCAAGCAAGAATATCGTCTTTATTAAACCTCAATAATTTTTTTATTTTAATGAAAGGAATTTGTTTTTGAAAAACTAAACTTCGGATCATACTTTTTTTAATATTGATAAACTCTGACAACCCATCTATGTCGAGAAAACAATAATTTTGTGTTTTTATAGCAGGTATATTCATATTGCCAGGAT
>JADGAM010000375.1:0-2108 GCA_015232015.1 Oligoflexia bacterium
TGTCTGCGGTTAAGATGGATAAGATAGGAATAATGTCTACGGGACAAACTCTTAATTCCCCGGTGGCCTACAGTTTTATAAATGCCATGTACATGGTGATTTACGATATCAAGCAAGATAAATTTTATTCAGTAAAAAATCCCTATCGAGGAATGCCCAACTACGAGGTATCAAACTGGGTTATTAGTCAGAAGGTGGGTAATGTTATTGTTGGAAATATCAACGAATCAGATCTATTAAATCTACAACAATCAGATACTAAAGTTTACGGAGGAGTTTTTGGACATGTTAGCGATGCTATTTCACTATTTCAGAGAGGAACTTTGATTGCAAAAACTGGTGGGGTAGAAAAAGTAGCATTAATTAATAACAAGATTAATGTACTAGCGATTCCTGTAAATTATCCTGATTCTGCATCTAATATCAGTGTACGCTTAGAGAGCGCACGCTATTTTATAAGAGTAGAATTAGATAAAAATAAATCAGAGGTAATAAAAAATCCTCAATTTAGTCAGATTGATGGTGCTATGGTAGCGCAATTTTTAGTTGATAATGAAGTAGATGCAGTTATTGCTAATCAAGTAGGCGGTGATGCCTTAATTGAATTTAGAAAATTAAATGTAGCAGTTTATAAAAATGTTGATGCAAATGCAGGAGATGCTGTTCAACTTTTTATTAGTAACAAATTAAATCCTCTATAAGTAAAAAAAATATTATGAAAAAAGAAACTGAAGAAGCAATTGAGAAAGAAGCTAGTAGCGAAAGTGATGCTAAAACTCTATGTAGCGATATTAATATTCGTATTTATCTCATAGGCATTTTAGCAACTATTGCAATCTTATATACCATTTTTGGCTGGGGAAGGAGTGATCGCACCTCTTTAAATCAGACGGGCCGAACTCCTGAATCATTAATTCCCCCTGAAGCGCCTGAAGTTCCAGAGCTTCCTGAAGTGGCCGCCGCTGCTCCAGCACAACAAGTGCCAGGACAACAAGTGCCCGTAGTTGCTACTAACGGACAAAGAATAAATGGACTAGTTGGCAGTGGTCAACAAGTAAACTTTGCACTCTTTGGAACAAAGTCCGTTTTAGGAATGAAAGTAGGACCAATTGATCAAATAACCGCAGAGAGTTTGGGCCTAAGAAATAAAAATGGAGTTGTAGTTTTATCAATTGTCCCTGGAGGAATGTCAGATCTTGCAGGGATTAAGAGAAAAGATGTGATCTTTGATCTTGGGCATAGAGAAGTTAACGATGTTAAAGATTTTCAAGAGGCAGAAAAGAAATTAGTTGGAGGAAGAAGATATAAAGTTAGAATTATTCGCGATAAAAAAGCTACCAGTGTTCATCTAAATTATGATTTGGCGGCCAATGCTTTAGGTGTAGCTTTAAATCAACAAGCACAAAAACAAACACCGCAAATTGCATGGATGGGTTTCCAATTACAAAAATTTGCTCTCCTACGGTTAGTTCTTGCATCGATGCAGGGGAGGCCAGCTCTGCAGGAATAAAACGTCCCACTTGATCTTCTGTTATTCTAAGTAATGCCAGGTCATCTAGATCATCTAATTTTATTATTTCAGCAGGAAAATAATTTACATTGCCGTTAAATAACATTCCAACTTCTACCGTATCAAAACCTGAGACAACATGGAGGTTTGTGATTACATATCCTGCGCGATTAATGATAACTCCGGAACCTACTTTTTCTATATTAAGGCGAGTACCGACTTTATTATTTGCATTTGTATTATACGCCTTAACGTTAACTACAGAATTTCTCTCTCTGGAGATTGCCATCTTTTGTTTTTGTTGTTTATTAAACAAAGTATTGGTATTGGTGTTGGCGTTGATAGCAGCACCAAATACACTTTCACAAAGAAATAAAATTATCCAAATTACGGCCATTCTCATTCGGTTATTCTCATTCGTCCCTAATTGCCTTTCACCAACTTACTACCCAAATACATCGTTATCATATTATTGTAATTGGAAACCCTTATGGCTACCATCATACGGTTACGAAGGGTATTATTAGTAAAGTGCAAAGAACTATTTCTATCGATGGAATTACTTACAAAAATATGATTCAAACTGATGCTAGTATTA
>JADGAM010000375.1:2227-2738 GCA_015232015.1 Oligoflexia bacterium
CTAAAGTTTACGGAGTAGTTTTTGGACATTTTAGCGATGCTATTTCTCTATTTCAGAGAGGAACTTTGATTGCAAAAACTGGTGGGGTAGATTTAATAGATCTGATTCGTTGATATTTCCAACAATAATATCTAGTAAGGCACCACTAGCATCATTAGTGGCAGCATTAAATGCTTGCAGACCAGTTATCGGTTTACCATTAATCCCTATAATTATATCACCAATTAAAATTCCGGTTTTAGCGGCCGGCCCATTATTAACAGCATTTACTACCATCCCCGCAGTGCTATCTGGAAGATTCATCTCCTGCGCCTCTGCTGGACTCATTGGTTCTAATCCAAGGCCAATCCATGAGGCCTCAGTCTCCACAGTTGCTTCTGGAAGTGTAGGTGGATTTTTAGTTAGTATGGGAGCGTTTGCTAGATTTACCTCTGTCGCAAATTTTTGTCCCATTCTTAGAATTGTTACTGCAACAACATCTCCTGGTTTTTTCTTGGAAAATGCTTTTTCT
>JADGAM010000376.1 GCA_015232015.1 Oligoflexia bacterium
GTTGATTGTGTTAAGGACTTTAGAGAAATCACAAGTTCAAAAGATATTGATGTTGTTGCAATAGTTACTCCAGTTTTTACTCATTTTGAAATTGCACGAGACGCTCTTATAAATGGAAAGCACATATTTATTGAAAAACCTTTTACATCATCAGCTGCTCAAGCAGAAGAACTTATTAATTTAGCTCAAAAAAAGAACTTGGTTATAATGGTAGATCATACTTTTTTATTCACAGGAGCAGTGAAAAAGATAAAGCAACTTATAGATGAGAATGAGCTAGGTAATGTTTTATATTTTGATTCTACAAGAATAAATTTAGGATTATTCCAACATGATGTTAATGTTGTTTGGGATTTGGCCCCACATGATTTATCTATAATGGATTATTTGCTTAATAAAAAACCGGTAGCGGTTTCTGCACATGGAATTGATCATTTTGAAAGGAAGTTACATAACATTGCTTATTTGACAGTTTATTTTCAAGAAAATTTGATGGCACATTTTAATCTTAATTGGCTATCTCCTGTAAAAGTAAGACATACTTTAATTGGTGGTAGTAAAAAAATGTTAGCGTGGAATGATATTGAATTGGATGAAAAAATTAAAATTTACGATAAGGGTGTTGATGTAACAACTAAGGAAGGATTGTACAATTTACTAGTCTCATATCGTTCAGGTGATATGTATTCACCAAAAGTGGATTCGTTAGAAGCATTAAAGATTGAAGCAGAGTATTTTGTTAATTGTATAAGTAATGGCAAAACACCATTTAATGACGGCGTTGCTGGATTAAAAGTGGTGAAGTTATTAGAAGCTTTTGACAAATCTTTAATTTCCAATGAAAGGATAACTAAAATATGAAAAATTCAAAAACTATTATTCCTGAACAATTAAAAAAGAATCAATACCTTTCTATTTCAGATAATGTTATTTTAGGTAATGACGTCAAGCTTGCAAAATATATCAATTTATATGGTTGTGAAATAGGTGATTTTACAAAAATTGGAGCTTTTGTTGAAATTCAAAAAAATGCTAAAGTAGGAATGAATTGTAAGATATCATCTCATACATTTGTTTGTGATGGAGTTGAAATTGGCAACAATTGTTTTATCGGTCATAGTGTAGTTTTTATTAACGATAACTACCCAAAGTCAGTTAATCTAGACGGTAAAATGGAATCGGAAGATGATTGGAAGGGACGATACGTAAAAACCAAGATTCACGATAATGTTTCAATTGGAAGTAATGTTACTATTTTAGGAAGTGTAGAGATAGGGGAAGGGGCCATTATAGGGGCCGGAAGTGTTGTTACTAAAAATGTTCCTGCTAGACAAATTTGGGCCGGCAATCCAGCAAAAAAATTGCGAGATGTTGATGTGGAAATAAAGTTAACTGATAAAAAATCTGCTTCTTGTGCTCAATCTGTTAGTAACAAGATTAATGTGAATTTTGTTGATCTGAAGAGGCAATATCATACAATAAAAGAAGAAATTCATACGGCCATTGATAATGTAATAGGAAAAACTGCTTTTGCTGCTGGACCTTTTGTAAAAGAATTTGAAGAGAATTTTGCAAAAGCTCATGATGTTAGTTATTGCGTAGGAGTTAATTCTGGAACATCTGCACTTCATATAGCAATGATGGCACTTGGAATTACTCATGGTGATGAAGTGATTGTTCCAGCAAATACTTTTTTTGCCACTCCAGAAGCTGTTAGCCTGACAGGGGCCATTCCTGTTTTTGTTGATTGTGAAGATAGATTTTATAATATTGATGTCAAACAAATTGAGAAAGCGATATCTGCAAAAACAAAAGCAATTATTCCTGTACATTTGTACGGTCAAGCAGCATCTATCTTAGAATTAAAAAAGATCGCAGATAAACACAAAATTCATTTGATAGAAGATTGTGCTCAATCACAATTGGCAACATTAGATGGAAAAAAAGTTGGTAGTTTTGGAATCATGGGATGTTTTAGCTTTTATCCAGGAAAAAATTTGGGTGCATATGGAGAAGCAGGTGCTGTAACTACAAATGATAGTGAATTATATGCTAAACTTTTGGCCTTAAGAGATCATGGTTCAAGTAAAAAATATTATCATGATTACTTAGGACACAACTACAGAATGGAAGGATTGCAAGGTGCAATCTTAAATGTAAAATTAAAATACCTTGATGAATGGAATGAGAAAAGAAGAAATAATGCTCATTTATATAAAAAGCATTTAGAAGATTGTGATCAAATAATTCTGCCTGAAGAATTTTCAAATGCCAAACATGTATATCATTTATTTATTGTCAGAGTACAAAGAAGAGAAGAACTAATCAAATATCTTCAAGACAATGGGATACATACAGGAATTCACTATCCAATTCCATGCCATCTACAAAATGCATATAAATTTTTAGACTATAAAAAGGGTTCTCTTGTAAACTCAGAAAGGTTTGCGGATGAAATTCTTTCTCTTCCGATGTATCCAGAATTAACAGAGGAAGAAATAAAATATGTTTCTTTGTTTGTTAAGAAATTTTATAAGATTTAAATAGAGTGAAATTCTGTGAGTGATAGAGATTTATAGATATGATCTTTCTATATCTAAATCTATTATAAACTTGAGAGGTATGAGCATTACATGGAATTAGAAAATAAAGATAAAAAAAATAATGATAATTTATTGGCCAGTAAAATATTTAATTCTAAGATTGTTGTAACAGGAGGAGCTGGTTTTG
>JADGAM010000377.1 GCA_015232015.1 Oligoflexia bacterium
AATCTTTCTTGTTATATTTTCATTTAAATTATTGAGTATTTATACTTTTGATAAAATATTTATCCCATTTCAAAATTTAACCTCTACCTATCAATGGACGATGGCACTTGTGTTTTTATATGGAATAGTTATCAGTGCAGTTTCAATTTCTATGGGGGTTGGTGGTGGATTAATTACGGTGCCTTTTTTACATATAGTTATAAATCTTCCAATGAATCATGCCATGGCCATATCACTTAGTTCTGTTGCTGTTATTAGTTTTATTGGGAGCATAGTTTTTAGAAAACGCAGGTACTGTGATTTTTTGATTATAAAAAAAACTATCCTTTATTGTATTTTGGGTGCAATTATTGGTGCTTGGACATCTAGTTATCTGCCAGTATCCATACTCAAATATATTTTAGGCATATTATTATTATTTATTGCTAGCAAATATCTGTTCGCTTATTTAAATAAAATCATTTTTAGGAACAAATATGGAATTATTAACAATTGAAGATATTTTCGATTGCAAAGATCTTGAATCAACTAAATGTGCAGAGGAAATTTTAAAAACAATTAATCCAAACGAAAAGATACTTTTAATAGGACTCCAACCGCGTCTTTTACAATCTTTATCACAAAGACAATCTGTTAGAGTAATTGATTTAGATCAAGCGAATATCGGACAAAATAAGTTTGGGGTAACTATTGAATCGGAAGATAGGACGGATGAGGCCATTAAATGGTGTGATACTCTTTTAGTTACTGGATCAACTATTGTTAATGGAACCATCGCTAAATTTATAAATCAAAAAAAACCAGTTATATATTTTGGAGTAACAATATCTGCGGCCGCAAAGATTCTTGGATTGAATTCTTACTGCGCTTATGGACATTAAACAATATTTATGGATTATCTAGATGCTTATAAATTAAAGATCACAAATAAACATTTGGATGTTATGGGGCATGTGAACCATGCTGTTTATTTACAAATCATGGAAGATGCTCGTTGGAATTTATATGATCAATTTGGATATACTAAAAAACATATAGAAAAAGAAAAACGAGGGCCGATAGTATTAGAGATGCATGTTAAATATCGTAAAGAAATAATTACAAATGAGATTATAACAGTTAAATCACATGGCCTAGAGTATTCCAGTATTTTAGGAAAAATTTCACAAATGATCCTAAAAGAAAATGGAAAAATTGCGGCACATGCAGAAATAATATTTTCATATTTTGATTTGCAAAATAGAAAACTAATATTTCCATCTGGTGATTGGGCGCAAATGCACAATCAATTATTAAGAAGGAGTACTTCATGAATAAAAATGAAAATGAGGCTTTAAAACATCATTTACAGACTGAAATGCTGGAACAAGATGAGTATTTTGGACGAATGAATGATCCAACAAGTGCCAGTCAAATTAAAGGGCCTTGTGGTGATGATATGGAATTTTATTTAGTAATAAAAGATGAGGTTATTGAAGATGTAAAATATTTTACTGAGAATGGATGCTTTAACACTATAATTGCTGGGAGATCTGTTGCAAGAAGAGTTATTGGAAAAAATATATATGATGCTTTAGGCGTTAATCCTGCAATAATTATTAAAGAAGAAAAAGAATTGGCCGAAGATAGTCAACATTGTGCGATTTTGGCCACTATAACATTTTACAGGGCCATTGCTTTTTATCTTCTTGAAAAAAGTAGGGAAGTAATTAATAAGGAGATATTCGAAATACAATGGATATAAACAATGTAACAGAAATATATTTTTCACCCACTGGAACCACTGAGAAAATAGTATCATCTAGTGAAATGTTTTATCTAATGTTACCCATGTTTTTTGAGACAAGCAATAGAGGGAGGGTCGAATCTGTTGCTGGTCCTTCACTTAAAAGTTTATTTCTATATGGATCGCATACCATCAGTTTATCCACATATTCCTTCAACTCAGTATAAAGCCAATGAGATGTAGTCGTTTCCTCAAAAGTTAAACATTTGGTTCCTTTCAAATTTTGCAAATATAATTGCAACTCTTTAATGTCTGCAGGAACATCCTTTTTTGTAACTTTATCCGATTTTTGGGTCATTCGTGCTATTGCCATATTGCTAAAAGCCCAATCTATTGCTACATAATGATCAAACATACACGGTCTCCTTGATGTTTTGAATGTGAATAAAATTTTTGTTGTTAAAAATTCTTTATCACATTCGTGCTAAGTAGCACTATGGAGACCATCTTTTTTAATTTACCGAATTGGCCAAGTTTTAAAAAAGCACCTATCTATAGATGAAAAAACACAATTATTAAAACTTCTTGATCAGGGAGAAACATTTTATGCTGTTACTTTACTAAAACAGCAACCAAAAAATTTCAAAGCAACGGCCATTCGTAAGGAGGTTGCTTATTATGAACAATACCGGCACTTGCATTAGATTGCTAAACGTATGATACCACTTTTTGAAATTTCCAAAAATGGCGTGGAGTACTACGCCAACCTAGTAGATCATTACAATGGACAAGCACTTGGGTATTTTCAAAATGTCTAGTTTGTGCGAGTTGAGATTAGATGCTCTTCAGCTTACTGAAAGAAATTATTTGCGTGTATCTACTCTTCGGGCCGCCAACGATGTTATTAGCAATGCCATCGCAAAGCTACCTATTTTTCAATACTGGAATTTGCGACCTGATTTACTACATGCCAGTTTTGATGGGCAAAAATTCTTAACC
>JADGAM010000378.1 GCA_015232015.1 Oligoflexia bacterium
AAAACCTCAGTAATTCTGAAGAAGATGAAGAGGAAATTGATGAGTTTGAAGAAGAAGATGATGATGAGGATTTTGAAGATGAAGACTTTGATGATGACGACTTTGAAGATGAAGAAGATGACGAAGAAGATGATGAAGATGATGATGATTTCGACGACGATGATAATTTCGATGAAGATTTTGAAGAAGAAGATGATGATGACTATGATGACGATGATGAAGAAGATGACGATGACGAAGAAGATAAAAATAATTAATGCCTGTTAGTAACTTATATGGACTCACCCCTTCCACTAATTAAATTTTCATTATAACCTTCAGTTATCAACTATCAGCTCTCACAAACTATCAGCTCTCGCTAAAAGTTTTTTTATTTAGCTCCGATACATCTTTAAAGATCAAAAATAAATAAATAAAGGATAAAAATGATAAGTTTTTAAAAATGAGATTTCTCATGTATTATTATCCAAGCTATTCCGCTAATTTAAATCTTTCACCTAGAGCAATATACTTTGAAGAGGCAGCTCAAAGTACGAACAAGTGTCCTTTAAAATGGACACCCCTAATTTTATTTTAAGGTTTAAAAATTGATTTATTTAGATAGGTTAGCGGATGAATTATGAATATTTTGTGGTGGCATATCTCTTGCTCATATAAGTTTATAACAAATAAACTTTTGATAAAAAGGTTTTTAATGAAATATTTAATTCTTATAGTGCTGATTGTAGCACTTTTTCCCTTTTATTGTATGGCCACCAATTCAACTACTACATCTATGGATACCATATTGGTTATAGATGATATTCAATGCAGTGGTAATGTTTCCACTGCTTGTTCGTTCATTGCGAGCCACTTATATTTATCATCAGGTGAGCAAATTAACGAAGAAGAAATTCATAATGCAAAACTTAGACTCTCTTCTCTTACTAATTTTAAATCAGTCGATATTCATCTTGAAAAAGGTACACAAAGAGGAAGAGTGATCATTGTTATTGAGGTTATAGAAAGCAGTCCTATTACTAAAGAAGCAGTTATTGGCACTTCCTCAAATAATTCTAGTCTTGGTCAGAAGGTCATAGGCCGAATAGGAAATCAAAATCTCTTTGGTACTGGAAAAATACTAGATTTAGAATTAGGAGGAAAAATCCCCTTGGCCGGTCCAAAACAGAGAGATTTTTCCTCAAGACTTCAATATACTGATCCTAATCTACTTGAATCCAAAAAATATTTTGGAACTACGGGCGTATCCTACCAAAATAGTTTTTATACTTACAAGAATGGTGGTTCTAATGACTCTCGCCAATTCGGATTAGATTTATCACTCGGTCGTAGATTATGGGATTTTTCATATCTTATCATTGGATACCAGCATCGTCCTAGCTCTAAAACAGTTGAGCATTATAAAAATAGCAATGGAACGAACGAAATTAGCACAGATTCAAACAAAAATGTTTTTCTACTTAATTATGGATGGAACTCAGAAGACGATGCCTACTTCCCTACCAAAGGATCACGGTTCAATATAAGTAATGCTTGGCTATCTTCACAAAAATATAATTCTGTTTATAAATTTGCATTGGCCTACAGAACGACCTGGAAAACAGAAAATAATTCTATATTAACTTTTAAATTAGGAGGTACTCCTGGAACTGAATATAGGCAAACATTAGAGGAAGATTTGGGTATTTCTCTTTCTTACGCTCGTTTACTCTCTCAAAATAGTTTTGGAGGAATAGAACGAGGACGTTGGTATATTGAACCAGGTCTAGTTCGCTTTGGGCATTCCTCATATGATGGATATTTTATTGACCCAGGATTAAAGGTCGGAATCCGTTTTGAAACTGAAGGATTTGGAGTTGTTGATCTCTACGCCATCGGTAGCACTGAATGGCGAGTAGGGAGGAACAAATGAATAAATTAATATCGAACATTTTGAATGTTTTAAAATTTTTACTCATAATTTTCATGTTCTCAGTTGTAATTGTTTCAAACTCTCTTTGGGCCACAGAATTAAAACCCTTTATGAAAGACGGTAAACTGGGAGTTGTTATATATGAAATTAAATTTCCTGAAAATATTTCTAAAGACTTGGTTAGTGGTTTAACCAATAAGATTTTAATTCGTATTGATGCTGTTTTTAATTCTCAATCAATACAAGTGAATCGTGAACAGTTTGCCGAAATTACAATTAAATATGATCTATGGGAAGAGTCTTTTAAGGTAACAACTAAGAGTAGAGGTATTAAAGGAAACCAACAAGAAACCATCCAAGAGTCTTTGCTGTATAAAAACATCAAGGATGTCATGGCATTTCTATCAAAAATAAAGTTGTTAAATTTGTTTACTACTACTGAATTGACAAATTCAGGAATCATTACTTTGCAAGCGGAAGTAATTTTAAATCCCATTGAAAAAGAGCAAATGGAAAAAATCAAAAATTGGGTTGCTAAAAACAGTTCTGCTTCTCCACTTGATCCAACCGGTTTTGGGAGTGCAAAACCAGTTACAGCTTCCAGGTCCAATACATTGTTCAATAAGATTTATGAACAATATGCCTCAGGGGCCCGAGTGGCATCCATATGGAAAGAGCATGTTACCTCCGATGCTTTTTATTTGAGCAAGGTGATCCATGAAAAATAACAAAGTTAAAATCTTATTATTTTTTACTATACTAACAATGACAGCATTT
>JADGAM010000379.1:0-481 GCA_015232015.1 Oligoflexia bacterium
CACTAAAATCAAAATTAGTATTAAATACCAAGGATCTTGCAATCTCATCATATAACAGACTCCTCTTCTTTTTGATCATCTTTTTGATTTTGCTTATTAGTAGATAAATTTGTTTCCAGCTGTTGTGGTTGTGGACGTACCTTTTTAATAAAAGATATTGCTTTAGATAAAAGTTCAATGCTTAAATTTTTTTCAATTTCCATATCAGTAAATTTTACAAAATCGCAACCTTCAAGCATTAATAGTAAATCTTTTTTTAATTCAAAATCTGTTTTTACAATATTAAGAGATTCAATATTACTTTTTATTTCTTCCAAGGTCATATCGGTGGCCTTAAAAGAAAATTCATCCTCTAAGTAAGTTCTTACAATTTGAGAGAGAGAAAAATGGTATAACTTTGTATCTTTTATGTTGGTAATATTTTTTGCACCATCATCAAGGATTTGTTCTATTCGAAGCTTCTCAAGTTCTCTAATCGCCC
>JADGAM010000379.1:491-2651 GCA_015232015.1 Oligoflexia bacterium
AGGCCACCGATTTGACCTTGGAAGAAATAAAAAGTAATATTGAATCGGTGGCAATATAAATGAACGAGATTTTTTTCTTTTATTGTATATTATTGTAGCAATGATACCAATTATTACTAAAAATAAAACAATTAAAAAAGCAATTACGGTTTTACTCCATTTAATAGGAATGGATTCAATATTTTTAATGTCTCGAATATCTTTATTCTGAGTTGAGGAAGAGGAAGCAGTAGCAGAGGGAGTAGCATCTGGTGAAGCGGGCGTATCTCCCATAACTTCAACAAAGATGTCGGCAGTTTTTACATTATTATTTTGGTTATTATAATTATAGTTTAATGTTACTGATGGCAAAATGTAAGATCCGCTAAAATCACTCTTTAGTTTGTACCATTTTTGATAAAGAATAAAACCCTCGTCATCATTTTTAGGTTTTTCCTCTTGAAATTCTACAATTCTTAATCCTTGTATTTCATTTCCAATTTCTGGAATAGTAATAGCAATATCTTTTTTTGCCCTCACACTAATTTTAAATATCAATTCATCATTGATTTTAATTTTGGCCTGATTGACTTCAGCTTTTATAGAAACCGGTGCAGGCGCGACCGCAACTGCAGCTGCTGATGCTGGTATTTGCGCCTGCGCCTGCGCTTGCGAAGATGAAATTGCTGAAACAATAAAAATATTAATAAAAATGAAAACAAAAAAATTCAAATATTTTTTCATAGATTGTTTAACCTTGTCACTTAGTCACTTAAATCTTAATTCCTTAATTTACTTAATCTTTTCAGGAAAAAATTCTACTTTTTCCATTTTAAGAGTCTCTTCAATTAATTTTTGATAAATAGCTTGTTCTTTTTCTTGACGATAACTATCGGTTGCTAATTTTTTTACCTCTTCAAATTTAACAGCAGTAACAGCAGCGGTCTTGGCGCCCGATTTGTTCTTAGGAGCGAATTTATCTTTATTGGCCTCAAAGTAATTTTTTACATCTGGATCACTTATAGTAACTTTTTTAGTTACCTCTTGTTCAATTATTTTTTGTAATAATAATTCACGCTGAATACGTTCAATTTGTTGTATATATTTTGAATCTTTATCCATGCTTTGGCGTTTTGCTTTTTCATAGAGTAAAGTATCGGCCACATATTTTTTTACAAAATTTTCTTTTTCTTCTTTTTTAGTAAAATTTTTCCTAATAAATTCCGGTAAGTCATCTAGATAAGAATTAATTTCATGAAGATAAATCTTTTTATCACCAATTTTTGCTACAACATCTCCTCCTTGATTAACCACATTTGCCTTTGTGTTTGCGCTTGCGGTTGATGTGGAATTTAAAGAGGTGGCCTCATTTAACATCCATTTAGCTGCACTAAATTTTTTTAATTTTTCAAGAATTGCTATAATCTCTTTTTTTGCATCATTTTTATAGGAAGAGTTGCTATCAAATAATTCAACTTGCATATAATAGCTAATGGCCTTTTCAAATTGACTTTCATTTTTATATAATTCCCCAATAGTAAAAGCAAGTTTGGCCTTGGTTTCATTATCTATACCACCAATACTTTGTTCAAAGTATTTTTCATATGCCTTTGCCGCCTCTAAATTTAACTCTACGGATTGTAATTTATTACCAATAGTTCGCAAATAATTTATCTCATCACCTGATGTTTTATTATTAGCTAAATTACCTTTATAAAAAAGTAAAAATAGCGCTAGTAAAATAGAAATTATCAATTGAGATAAAATGATTATTAACATTCGTTTATCGAATAATTTACTTTTAGTGATGATATTATTCATATTATTCATATTATTTCCTTACCTCTCTGGCCTTAAAAAATTGGACAATTGGATTAATATATGAATTGGCCACATTAATATCAATAAAATCTATGCCATTACTTTGAAAAAAATCTTTTTGTTGTTTTAAATTTTTTTTAGCAGAACTTTTATAATCTTTAAGTAATTTTTTGTTGCTAGTGTTTATAAGAATGAATTCTCCTGTTTCAGCATCTTCTAATTCAATATAGCCAATATCTGGTAACTCTAATTCTCTTGGATCATTTATTGAAATTGCAATAAGGTCGTGGCGATGTCCTGTAACTCTGATCTCATTTTCATGACCATGACCTTGAAAATCAGAGACTAAAAATACAATAG
>JADGAM010000037.1 GCA_015232015.1 Oligoflexia bacterium
AATTTAATCATAATTTCCTACGAAAACAGTTTCTATTTCTATTTCTATTTCTATTTCTATTTAAATAGAAATAGAAATAGAAATTTAAAATATTTTTACATTTATGATTTTGATTAATATACTAAAAGTATTGTTAAAATAATTTTAAAAAATATTTTCAGGAGGTAATTTCATGAAGTTTTTTGTAACAATAATAATTTTATCCTTTTCTTTTTCATTAATGGTCTCCTGTAGTAAAAATTCAACATCAGCAGCACCAGCTGCTCCAAGTACTTTAATTTCTCCATACAGTACTACGGTTAGGTCCTCAGCACCTGACCTCTCTACTGCAGCTTTAAGTAATTGGGCCACAAATTGGTCACCAAGTGCTTCATATGGTATTTTAAAAAAAGTTTTCAATGCTAACAGTGGTACAGAGAGTATTTTTGGACCTGTTGTAACTCTTGATCGTATGATTGAAAACATTAACTCTTTAAATTCTTCTGGAGCATTAGAAAATGGGGGAACAATAACCTATGGAACAACAGATATAATTTTTGAGGCACGAACTTCTATCTCTAGTGCTAGTATTCCAACCTTTTTGGGAGGAGGAACAAATACTAATGTAAGTTATCTAGTTAGTGGCGCCAGTGCAGATAATTCCATTCAAATTAAAGTAGCATATGGTGATCTTGCAGGAGATAACGAAACTGTAATTGGTCGTTATAAATATGCCACTAGTGAAGGCGTTGAATACCTTAACGTCTATGCTACTAGAAACAATACAACAAAAGATTACTCAATAAAACTTGCCATGATTGCAGATAAAGGAACTATTGGAACAATTTCAGGAAATCCTGCTAATAGTGACTTTTTAATAAATTTTTATATTACGGGAAATACAAACTTAAAAACTTTCAAATTCTCTCATAGAACAAATGCCGGTACAGGACAAGCAATAATGGCCTACGGATCAATTGCTAATGATAGTGACAGTATTATTATTCGCGCTACAGATGAAGCGGATTCAGTGGCCGGTGGAAATGATTATACAAATATAAGTAATGCTACTGAAAATAACCAAGGCCATTATGTTATTTTAACCAAGACCCAATTAATGAATGCAACAGAACCAACAGGATATCCAAAAGCAGTGGCAGTTAATCTTGCTGCTGAAGCAACTTCTACAAATAAGGCAGCAATTACTATAAATGAAAGTGATTGCTTAGAATGGCTATTAACATATCCTTCTTCAGTTGCTAGCTTAGACTGGACACCATAAATTTTTTCTTTTTTTAATTCTTTTCTAATTCTTTTCTATCACAAATTTTATCCAATCCTTATAATTATAATCTTTAGCAAATATAGTATTTAAATATTTTATTTTTTGTTCTTTAATTTCATTAATTGGATAATAAATAGTTGGACCTTTAATATTAGTGTTTTTTATAAAAATATCAATTAGTGATTTAGATAACAAAGTTTGATAATTTTTAATTAGTATTTTATTGCTTGTTTGCTCTATGAAATATGAGAAATCTAAAAATGTTTCTGATAATTCATGCCAACCCATTACATAATGTTCTCTTGGAATTTTTGGTTTAAAAAGATTTTTTGTTTGTTGGTTTAAAAGTTCAAAGTATTTATTAAAATTTTCTAAAGAATGATAAGATGCTACTGAAATTGGATAAACCATTTCATTATATTCATCTCTATACGAAGAGGTAACATTGTTTGCAATATCAGTTTCTGAGATAAATAATTTACGAGATAATTTATCAAGTAATATTTGAAAATTAATTCCAGAAGAATTAATTGTCTGATGTTGAACAGTTACACTTTCAACATATGTTGAAAGTGTAACTAGTGTCTCAATATTACCTGTAAGACAAGCATCAAAAAGTAAATAATTGATTTTTTTATTTTCAAATATCTTTCCCCAAGTTTTAATCAAATCATCTGCATTTATTGCAGTTTTTACCTTTTCAAATCCCTCATTCCAAGGCCATCCATGACCAGAAAAAAACAATGCTATTTTTTGCGTTTTTATCTTGCTTTTCAACCAAATAAAAACTTTTTCATATTTTAAAATATCAAAATTATTATTTAATTTATTTTTAGTATTTTTAGTAAAATCACTTTTATATAATTCTTCAATTTTACATTCTTTCATATCAAACAATGTATCTTTTGATTTATCAATAAACCAAACATAGTATTGATGAGAATAAGAAAGTAATTTTTTGTTATTACAAAGTTGCTTTAAGTGTACTAATTGTTGTTCATAAAGACCTGAGGAACCATCTAAAATAAATAAAAAAAACCAATTAGTCGCAAGAAAATAATAAGAAATGCATACAAAAAATGAAATAAAAATAAATGAGACTAGTGAAAGATATATTTTTTTGTATGTTTTTTTCATTTTATATTGAATCTGTTACGTCTGAGTGAAGCGCTGACCAGTTATCAAAATTATAAACCTACCATTCTAACTTTGTACCATTCATATGCCAATAGGTTCCAGTTTCATTAATGGTCAAAGTCTCAATTAATTTTACTAGTGCTTGTGCTGATTGTGCTGGAGAAATTACTCCTAAATGTTTTGTCATATCGGTATCCACATAACCGGGATGAAACTGAAAAACAGCTATCTCCCTTTTACGAAGATCAATAGATAAATTTTTTCCAAAAGCATTTAGAGCGGCCTTAGAAGCACGATAGCCGTAAGGACCTCCGCTTTCATTGCCACCAATTGAACCCATCTGGCTGCTAATCATTGCAACCTTGCTCCCATGATTAAGCAGTGGTAGTAATGCTTTGGTAATTAATAGAGGTGCAATAGAGTTAGTCTTAAATTGCATAATCAATTTTTCAGATGAAAGTTGTTCCAGATTATCTTCAATATAAATACCAGCATTATTAATCAACAAATCTATTTCTGAAATCTTGCGCCTGATACGACTAGCAAGGGTTGCTACTTTCTGCTCAGAAGTGACATCAACTCCATCTAATATCATAACCCTACTATCACCTTCAGCTAATTTTATTAATTCCAAAGATTGGGTTCGGCATGCATTTTATATTCATTAACCAAAGCAAGTCCAATACCACGATTAGAACCAGTAATTACGATGTTTTTCATAAAAATTCCTAAAATATAAAAAAATACAAAAATACAAAAACTTCTTATTTTTTGTTTTCAAGAGAATGAGATTAAAATTTTAGCAATGATTTATCAAGTAAATAATAAAATATAGTTCGAGAAACTTTAGTGATAACTAGAGATAAAATTCAAAAAAATTTTTGATGATTAGAGAAATTAAAACTACCGAAATTGATTCAATTAAACTATTTTCCATAATACTTCGGATTTAACGAATAGAAATAGTAATCAATTGACGGTCTCAAAGTAAATTTGCACAATCCGTGTTTAAAATTTAAAGTCTACTTAACTTATATACTATTTAAGAATATTGATAAACTCAGTGAACTAAAGATCTCATAAGGAGGAATTATGATGTTTAATAAAATCATGCTGTTTCTAATTCTTTTGTCTTTTTTTACTTTCAGTCAAGCTAAGTCCGAAGAGTTAATAAAAATTAATGAGGCATTGACTGTTGATATAACTGAACATGGTTTTAACATTTTAGGAGAAGGTGCTAAAACCTTTTTAAATAACGAAGGGAAAGAGCGCACCCTACCCGATCAGCAAATAAAAGTTCCACTTATATCTAGACTAAGTATCACTGGTCTCTCTTTTAAATCTAATGTTGATTCACTCTCATTTGTCCCTTATAATTCAGGATTAAAATTTAGCATGGTAATTAAAAATTTTAAGATTAAAGTTGAACGCATAGGAATAGGAAGGCGAGGAAATAATTGCGAGGAAACAGAAATTATTCTTGGTAATAAAAATGATTTGCCCATAAAAGGAGATTTCGGAATTAATTTTTCCAATGATCGTTTTAATCTAAATATCAATTCTTTTGATTTTCATATTAAGCGTAAACAGTTCTCAGTTCATGGCCCTAAGAGATGCTATGGTTCTTCTGGAAGACGTTCAAGATTAGAGGCCTTTGCTATAAATCGACTTATAACTTTTGTTCGACCCTTTATTCATACTGTGATCAAACATCAGTTGCGTTTAGTAGCTTCAAAGGCCGAAAAGATGATTAATGATGCTGCAAAATTTACTTTACCAATATCCATTCCTAAATTTGAAATCATTCCTGCAACTACAATATCTCTTAGCGCTCATCCTTATGACTTCTCATTAAATAGTGAAGGATTAAAAATAAAGCTCTCAATAGCGATACTAAGAAATGAACACTTAGAAAAGAATTTAGCGCCAAGAAATAATCCGATTGTTTTAGGTGAGCGAATAGGTACTGTTGGTGTTAATCCTCTTCTAGTTAACGAAATCATGAGAGCTTTCTTTATAAATGGATCACTTCCTTTTGAAATAAGCAAAAATATTAACCCTGACATTGAATCATTATTCTCTCGTAAAGAGCTTGCGACTTATTGGCCCGATTTAGCACAAGTGAAAGCGGACAGTGACGAAATGAAATTTAAAATGAAACTACAAAAAACTCCTTATATAAACATAACATGGGATGAAGGAAAGATTCATGTGGATCTTCAACAATTTTTAATTACTACCAGAATACTACAAAATACAGTTTGGAGAGATCATTTTGATTTAACAATAGATCTTAAAGCTACAATTCAAGCTAATATAAAAAACGGAAAAATAATGATTAAACTTACGGAACCGGAAACAAAAGTTGAAGGACAATGGGCAAAAGGATATACACCAACCATACCAGAATTTGATAAAAATAAATTAAAAGAACTTATTGATTCATTTATATCTTTGATTGAAAATACAGATTCTAGTACACCAATAGAGTTTAAAACTCCCATTATTCCAATTGGGCCATATAAAGTGACATTGAATAATTTAGAACTAAAAAAACCTTTTATCTTTTTAGATATCAACAGCGTTGTTCAATAACTTGCTAAATACCTAAATATAACTCTAATTATCTATTTATTAATACTATTTTTGTGACACTTGACAAGTTCAAATGATCCCCGACTTTGTAATTCATATCCACTATTATTACCATTTTTTCTATATATATAAGTAAGATCTGATCCTAAAGGTCGGCCCGTTAAAGGAAATTTTAGTTCAGGCATTTTCTGCATAAATTCTTCAAATGACAAGTCAAACTTTAAGTAAGTTTGCGGATGAACAGCTTCAGAGCGCCCGTTAATAAGCCATACATATGTTTCTTTATTTGATGAACTCTCTATTATATAGAAGCTATTTTCGCCATACTTATCAGCACAAACATAACTTGGTTTTGAAAAGAATCTTTTTGGAGCAGTAGTGGCCAAGAGGTTAGCAGTGATCTGTCGTGCAACAACTGAATTTGTGACTCCAGTATCGTCTCTTAACATTTTATATATAGCTTCATGGAAAATTAGTGCTCGTTGATTAAATGGCCTTTGTGGCAAGTTTCTAGTTGCATAAAGTGTGTTGACCGAATGATAAGTCGGCATATCTATATATAATGTTCCAAAATGAGAGGGTGAAGATTGAAACAAAGCAACTCCCTCTACCTTACAACCTTTTTTTATAAAACCATTTTTCGTATCGGTGGGCGGTAGAATATCAAGATTTTGAGAATATCCTACATCACTTATTACGGAATTTACTTTGTGTACATAATATTTCAGTTTTTCAAAAAAATCTTTATCGACATACTTTTCAATTCTATTTAATATCTCATCGATACTTGCAAAGTCATGTAATGGATATTTATAACCATTAAAAGTTTCTCCCTCCCACAAATCAAGAAGTGCCACATAAGGATCATCAAAAGAAGTTGGAGTGCCTGCTTCAGTTCGTGAACCATCCCATCCTGGGCAAAACACATAAGCTCCTCCATGAGTATCTCGCTCTCCTGCAAAAGAATAATTTAATCCAAACACAAATAACCACAAAACAAGAAAAATAATACGTTTCATTTTTTACTCCTTAGTACTGTTAGTATTGTTAGCATTTTGGGATAATGGAAATAATGAAATTTGAAGTTGATATACTTGATCTTCATTTTTCCCGGTCAACAACTTCCCGAGTTGCCGTTTAAATTTTTTTATTAATATTTTAGCTTCAGCTATTTTACTACTATCTATTGCCATGGTTACTCCACTATGCTCTCTTTTTGCTATGGGTACTGCTTGTAAGGCATTTATAGATAAATTTAAAATATCTTTTTGAAATCTGATGAAAGTTTGATTGGTTAGTTCTGGGTCACCCAAATTTGTTTTTCCACCAGTCAAATCACGCCAATGACCATTTTCATCAATGCTGATCATTTTCAATTTAATAAGCTTCTTTATGGCCAAATTAACCTCTGTTACTGATATTCCAAGTCTTCTAGATATCCATTTTACATCATTACGAAATTCTTTTACATTCATTAATTCTAAGAGTGCAAAATAATACCAATTACTTAATACTTCAAATTGATCAAAAATTAGTTCCTTGAAATTATTATCCTTATCCTTTTCATTCAGTTCATGAAATTTGCTCATTCTTTTAGGATCAATATCAAGCTTCTGTCCCAATCGTTGGATCATTTTAATAGTTAAATGTCTTTTACCTCTCAATATTTGAGATAATCCAGATGCTTCTATCCCTAAATGCCTTGCAAATGCTCGAAGGGAATAGTAATTATTTTTTTTCCTTCTCTGTATGAATTCATGTTCTAGATAAGTAATAAAGCTTTGTTCTTTCATGGTCTTTATAATTATGTTTTTATATAAATTGAGTCAATAAAAAAGACACAATTTGTGTTAATAAGTGTGTCAGTTTATAAAAGACACAATTTTAAAATAGTTGGACTCCATGGCAGATTCATAGACATTTACCTGCACTAATACTTTGTTTACAAATGGTTATTGGATAAAATTTTAGTATTTATAAAAGGAGAGATGAAAGATGGTCTTGTTTTACCTATCTTGAAAAAGTCATTTCTTTGACAACTTTAAACCTTCCTTTCATAATATAAGGTCATTCACGTTCATTTATTAAGATAAAAGATATTAAGATAAAAGATATTAAGATAAAAGATAACCAGTAATTGGATAAAAATAAAAAAGCTCGATATTAAAATTTTGGAGCAGATTTATGTCTATTATATCTACATCTAAACCTATGTCTAATAAAGAAATGGCCAAATCATTTTTGCAGATGGTGGCCGCTGGAGATGTTAAAACAGCATACGATAAATTTGTTGCTGCAAACTTCATTCATCATAATCCATACTTTAAAGGTGATCGTCAGTCTTTGATGGAGGCCATGGAAGAGGCCTCAAAAAAAAATCCAAATAGACTATTAGATATAAAGCACATTTTCGAGGATGGAAACACCATTATCACTCATTCACATGTAATAAAAGAAAACTCTAATGGCATAAACATATCAGTGATTCATATCATGCATTTTCAAAATGAACGTATGGTTGAAATGTGGGAAATTGGACAACCAATTTTAAAAATCTCTCCTAACGAAAATGGGGTGTTCTAACAAGTAACAAATAACAAGTAAGGAGGTTTTATGGCCAGAGTAAGCACTTGTCTTAATTTTCCTCGATGTACAGAAGAGGCATTTAATTTTTATAAGAGCATTTTTGGTGGTGATTTCAATGGTAAAATTAATCGTTTTAAAGATATGCCTCCTCAAAAAGATACACCACCTATCATTGACTCAGATAAAAACCTAGTTATGCATATTGAACTTCCGATTTTAGGTGGGCATATGCTAATGGGAACCGATGCCTCTGAATCGATGGGTTTTAGAGTTATTTTTGGAAATAATATTTATATTAATTTGGAACCTGACTCTCGTATAGAAACAGAAAGATTGTTTACCGCCTTATCTTCAGGTGGAAACATTGAAATGCCATTGCAAGACATGTTCTGGGGAGCATATTTTGGTTCGTGTATAGACAAATTTGGCGTTCAATGGATGTTTAATTGTACTAGCACAAAATAATTTTTTGAGCAGTAATTTTTAAAACAGCAATTTTAAAATAGCAACTTCCCAACTTTTAAACAAGGCCGTTAACGTGATTGAAGATCAAAACCTCATTAGTTATTTTTCTATTTTATTAGTTTTTATTGTTGCTACTTTCATAGCAGTAATAATCTTATTACTTAATAAAATATTAGGTAAGCGACCTCGAGAATTTGCCCCAACCAAAAGTGATACCTACGAGTGTGGTGTTCCTTATGTAGGAAGTGCCAGAGAGCAATTTTCAGTTCGTTATTATTTATTGGCAGTTATCTTTTTGCTCTTTGATGTTGAAGTTGTTTTGATGTACCCCTGGGCCTATGTATATAAAAAGTTTTTGTCACAAGGTCTAAGCATAGTATTAGAGATGGCAATTTTTGTAGTAATTTTGTTTGCAGGGTATTTTTACCTAAGAATGCGAAAGGCACTTAATTGGGATTGATTTCCTACACATATTAATGTGCTTAAGAAGGAGAAAAAACAATGTCAAAGGATGGTAGTAATACAATGATTTTTTCAACACTCTTAAGTGAGGCAGTGAAATGGGGTAGAAAAAACTCTTTGTGGCCGATGCCATTTGCTACTTCTTGTTGTGGGATTGAAGTAATGTCTACCCTCTCTTCAACTTATGATCTTTCTCGTTTTGGTGCAGAGGTAGTTCGTTTTTCTCCTCGTCAAGCTGATATGCTAATTGTTGCTGGCACTATCACCACTAAAATGGCACCCGTTCTTCGCACTATCTACGATCAAATGCTTGAACCTAAATGGGTAATTGCAATGGGGGCCTGTTCTTCCTCAGGAGGAATTTTTGATACCTACTCAGTTTTACAAGGTATAGATTATATTATGCCTGTGGATGTTTATGTTTCAGGATGTCCTCCTATTCCAGAAGGATTAATCTACTCCGTACTTTATTTACAAAAAATAATTGATGAAGGTCTAGAACGAACTCCTGCTCTAAAACCCACTTATGAAGAAGCGATGAAAGCTATGACTTATCATAAAACTCCAGAAGGATTAATTCTTCCATCCATAAAAACTGGAATCTCTCTTGGAAATGGCACTAATGAAGAGGCCAGCAAAGAGGTTCCAAATGAGGTTCGCAATGGGTAGTTCAATTGATCAAAGAGCAACTTACTTACAACTACAAAAGGCGGCCAACCAAAAACTACAAGACCTATATGCTAAGGACTTGCATTTTGAACTCGACAAAATTAATGAACCAATTTTATGGGTGAAAAATATGCCTAATTTGTTTGCAGTAATTTGTTACTTGCAAACAGATGAGATTTTTAAAATCAATTATCTTTCTGATCTTACTGCCTATGATAATATCGATCACATCGATGGTGATAAAAGATTTGTTCTCGTATACCAACTCTTATCACTTGAAACAAAAGTTAGTGTGCGATTAAAACTTCTAATTGATGATAGCGAAGATGCTAAAACTATATCACATATCTTTCCAGCTGCTAATTGGTTAGAGAGAGAGGTTTTTGATATGTATGGAATCGTCTTCAGAGGGCATCCAGACCTTCGACGAATAATGATGGATGAACGGTTCATTGGTCATCCTCAAAGAAAAGAATATGACATTAAACAGAGAATGCCATTTGCTGATAATATGAAAACAAATCTTGATAGAAATCCAGTTCCTTAAGAAGAAACTATGAAAAAAACAATAAAAGAAACAATAAAAGAAACAATAAAAGAAAGTAAAAATAGTGTCGATTATAAAAATATTACAGATTTTTATAACCCTAATATTTTAATAAACATTGGACCATCTCATCCAGCAACTCATGGTACATTACGACTTATGTGTCAGCTAAACGGAGAAGTGATTGAGGATACTAAATTTGAAATTGGATACCTTCATAGAGGTAAAGAAAAGTTAGGAGAAGTTAAAACCTACCATCAGTGGTTTGTATATACTGATCGTCTTAATTATTGTTCTGCTCTTATTAACAATATTGCTTATGCAATGACTGTTGAAAATTTGTTAGAGATTAGTATTACCGCACGTTGCATGTGGATTCGCATGATTTGTATGGAGCTATCGCGGATTATAGACCACATTATTTGTGTGGCCATAAACGCTCTTGATATGGGTGCACTTACAATTTTTTGGCATCTTTATCGTTGGAGAGAAGAGGCATATACCATGATTGAAGGCATGTGTGGTATGCGGCTCACTACCACTTATGCTCGTATTGGTGGAATGTTTTATGATGTTCCAGAAGATCTTCATGATAATTTAAAAAAATTTTGTGAACGATTTCCTAAGGCCCTAGATGAAATGGAAACATTACTGACGACTAATAGAATTTGGATTGATCGAACAAAAGGTGTTGGTCGCCTTTCTAAAGAAGACGCAATCAAATACTCTACCAGTGGTCCAGTATTACGAGCTTCGGGCGTAGATTTTGATTTACGTCGAGATCGTCCCTACTATGCTTATGCTGATATCGATTTTGATGTGGTGGTTGCTAACAATGGTGATGTTTATGATCGCTATTTAGTTCGTACTGAAGAGATGAGGCAGTCAATACGTATTCTAAAACAATGCTCGAAACATCTACAATCTGCAAATGGACCTTTATGGGTGGATGATCGCAGAGTGTTTATCCCTGATAAAATTGATGTCTATACTAAAATGGAAGTTATGATTCATCATTTTAAAATATTTATGGAAGGCATAGATGTTCCACCAGGAGAGAACTACACCGCAGTTGAAGGACCTAATGGTGAGGTTGGTTTTTATATTGTTTCGAGAGGAGGACCAAAAGCATGGAGACTAAGAATTAAGGCCCCTTCGTTTCTTCACTTTCAAATGATGGAAAATACTATAAAGGGGGTTAAAATTCCTGATGCTATTTCAATTCTTGGTAGTCTTAATATTATTGCAGGTGAATTAGATCGTTAAGGAATAAGATTATGGAGTTATCTGAACAAATTAAAAATATGATTTATGAAATGAAAGAGCAATTTTTGTCAGATGAGGCATTGCTTATTCCTCTGCTCAGGGCAATTCAAGAGGAAAAAGGATATATTTCTTTTAATACAATGAAAGATGCCGCTCTCTTTTTGAACTTACCACTTAAACGTGTGCGGGAAGTTGCAACTTTTTATACTATGTTCAACAAAACACCAGTAGGAAAAGTACATCTGCAAATATGTAGTAATATTTCTTGTTGGTTAAGAGGAGCAGATCACTTAGTTCATTGTGCGGAAAAAAGATTGGGGATTAAGCTTGGAGAGACAACTTTCGATAAACATTTTACTCTCTCAAGTGTGGAGTGTTTGGCGGCCTGTGGGACTGCACCGGTAATGCAAGTAAATTCATCTGAACTTACTATTCATGAGGAATATTATGAAGAATTGACAGAGAGTAAGCTTATCGAACTTATCGATAAGTGGGCGAAGAAGTTAAACGAGTTAAACGAATTAAAGCAGAGGGAAAAGTAGTAATGGATTATTCAATTTTGACTAAATTTATATATGAAAAAGATTCCCACACAATTGATTTTTATCGTGAGAAAAGTTCTGGTTATAAAGCGCTTTCAAAAGTGCTCACCATGAACCCAGAGACGATTATAGATGAAGTAAAAAAATCTAATTTACGAGGAAGAGGTGGGGCGGGATTTCCCACAGGAATTAAGTGGTCACTGCGATCAAAAGATAATCGTCCAAAATATTTAGTTTGCAATGGAGATGAGGGAGAACCTGGTACATTTAAGGATAGATTACTCCTTAGTCGTTTACCACATAATCTTATTGAAGGGATGATTATTGCGGCCTATGCACTCTCTACTCATATAGGATATGTTTATCTTCGTGGGGAGTTTGCTAAAGAATATCGGGTGCTGGAAGCTGCAATCAAGGAAGCATATGCCGCCAGATTTTTAGGAAAAGATATTTTAGGAAGTTCTTTTTCATTTGATCTCTATTTATACAGGGGGGCCGGTGCTTATATTTGCGGTGAAGAGACTGGGCTTTTAAATTCGCTTGAAGGCAAGAGCGGACGCCCTCGTATAAAACCACCTTATCCAGCACAATTTGGTGTTTTTGGAATGCCCACTTGTGTGAACAATGTTGAGACCTTTGCCGTAGTTCCTTGGATCATCAGAGAAGGCGCAGAGGCCTTTGCTAATATTGGAACCGAGAAATCTGGAGGAAGTAGGCTTTTCTCTGTTTCTGGTCATATAACTCACCCAGGAGTTTATGAGCTGCCATTAACTGTTACCCTTCGTGAACTCATCGACAAATGTGGAGGAGTACGAGATGGAAAAAAATTAAAAGCAGTAATTCCAGGAGGGGCCTCTTCGGCAATACTTACTCATCAAGAAATAGATGTGGCAATGGATTTTGATTCTTTGGTCAAAGCAGGAACGATGGCCGGTTCTGGTGCCGTCATTGTTCTTGATGAAACTGTATGTATAGTTGAGGCGGCCTCAATCATCTTGAAGTTTTTTGAACACGAATCGTGCGGACAATGTTCTCAGTGTAGAGAAGGTTCCCATTGGCTTGCAAGAATTTTTCATAGAATTGAAAGGGGTGAAGGTACTACTTCCGATTTAAATCTGATACCTGAAATATGCAGTAATATGGCGGGACAAACGATATGTGCTTTTGCTGATGCGGTAACTGGACCGGCCCTCTCCGCAATCAAAAAATTTAAAAAGGAGTTTGAAGAACATGTTTTTCTTAAAGGTTGTCCATTTAAAATAAATAATGGCCCTAACCCTAACGGAGAGAAGGAGTTGAGCAATGTCTTTTAATAATCAAAATATTGTTGTTAATAAGAGACGAATGTACATCAATTATTGTTCAGATAAAAAACCACTTGAAAATCTTGAAGACCAAGAAAATCTTGAAAATCAAGAAAATCAAGAAAACCAAAAAAACAGGCCTCTAAAAAATAAGATTAATATTGATGGTAAGGAAATAGAATTTCTTCCTGGAGACACTATCATGCAAGCAGCAGAACGGGGAGGAATTGCTCATAAGATCCCTCGTTACTGCTATCATCCAGGACTGCCAATTGCTGGTAGCTGCAGAATGTGTAATGTAGAAATTGAAAAGGCAAGCAAGCTAATGACTGCTTGTTCAACACCTGCTTCTAACGGGATGGTGGTACATACTAATACTTCCAAAGTACAAAAAGCATGTACTGGGGTTATGGAGTTTCTACTTACAAATCATCCTCTCGATTGTCCTGTTTGTGATCAAGCGGGTGAGTGTGAATTACAAGAATATAATTATGAGTACGGACCGGGAACATCTCGTTTTAGCGAAACGAAGCGAGTTTTTACCAATGCTACTACTAAGCGCCTTTCGGATAAGATAACTCTTAATATGAATCGATGTATAAACTGTGAACGTTGCATACGCTTTGAGGAAACAATAACTAAGAGTTATGAGTTGGTAATGCTTAATCGTAGTTGGGAAAAAGAACTTACTCTTAGTAATTATGAAAGTGATGAAAATGATAAAGATGATGAAGATAAAATGCCCACTAAAGGACTCACCTCTTCTTACCAAGGATGTTTAGCAGATATATGCCCGGTTGGTGCATTGACCTTCAATGATTTTCGTTTTCAAAAAAGAGTATGGTTTTTAAACAGACAACCTTCTATTTGTGATGCTTGTTCAAAAGGGTGTAACATTGAAGTGCATTTTGAGAATGATATCATTTATCGGTATACTCCAATTTTCAATGAAAAAGTAAATCGTCATTGGATGTGTGATAGAGGAAGAATTTCTTATCATGATGTTGAAGATAGTGGAAGAATAACAATGCCTTTTATGAACACTATAGATTCCCATTTACATTCTGTTGAGTGGATGACCGTACTTTCTTATCTAAAAAGCACACTGGCAATTGCAAAAAAAGTTTTAATAATTCTAGGTACTGATTCCACTTGTGAAGAAGCAAAACTATTCATCAATCGCATTCCTTCTTTGTCTAAGGGAGAAGTGAAGGTGTGTTTTTATAATGGTACGGGTGACGTAAGTTCATCAAAAGATGATGAAAAAATAGATTATCTTTTGCAAATGAAAGATCAAACTGCAAACACAAAAGGTCTTGAGTTGCTAGGAATTCCTCCTTTAGAAACATCATATGTTCCAGACAGTACAGACAATACAGACAGTACAGACAGTGATGTTGTTATTTATTTTAGAAGTGGTCGCGCTGGAGTAGGAGGAAGAGGAGGATTAGAACTCAAATTAAAATCTAGTGCATCTTTATTCTTGTGGGGAGTTTTTTATAAAAAGGAATTAGATAAAGCGGCCTTAAAGCAAATAGTGGCCATCATTCCTGGTCTAATGACTGTAGAAAAGAGTGGAACTTTTATAAATTGTGATAGTCTCTCTCAATCATTTACTTCTGCAATTACTCATAAAGGAGCAGCATTACCTGCTGATGTGATTTTTCAAATAATGATACTGGAGAATAGATCAGCGATCAGGAGTTAGAATGGACTTAATTAACATTGTTGCAACTTTAATAAAAATCATTTTACTCTTTGCTATTAGCTTAACCGCTGTTGCTTTTTGTACTTGGCTAGAAAGGCGTGGAGCGGCCTGGATTCAAGGTCGGAGAGGACCTTGCAGGGTTGGTCCTTTTGGGCTCTTGCAACCTGTCGCTGATGGAATAAAATTTTTTTTTAAAGAGAGTTTTGTACCCGAAAAATCCAACAAGTTTTTTTATCTGGCAGCTCCCATCTTAACTTTGACCATACCGTTTTTAGCAATGGTTTCTATTCCTTTTGCTGAAAACCTATATATATTAAATCATGAAATACCTATGCGGATCGCACGTTTTGATTCGGGGATTTTACTAGTTATCGCCTTTACAGGCCTTGAAGTATATCCAGTGATGATTGGTGGTTGGGCCTCTAACAATAAGTTCTCTGTACTTGGTTCTCTTAGAGCGGCCTCTCAGATGATCGCTTATGAGATATCAATGGGACTTGCACTCCTATCAATGATACTTGTTTATGGCACTTTTGACATGAATGAGATGGTGAGATTTCAAGAGAAGTGGATGTGGGGTTGCTTTATTAATCCCATTGCCGCCTTGATTTTTTGGTTCTCTATTTTTGCTGAAACCAACCGTTTACCCTGTGATATTCCAGAGGGGGAATCAGAGATTGTGGCCGGTTATCATTTAGAATATGGGGCCATGAAATTCGCTTTATTCTTTATGTCTGAATATGTAGCAATGATTATGGCATCGGCCTTAATTGCAACACTTTTTTTTGGAGGGTACTCGCTACTGCCTGGTTTCTCACTTGTAGAGAAAGGAATAGTAGCTTTGTTTTCTATTAGAAGTGAAATAGTTAATCATAATTTATTTATTATTTTTCAACTGTTAAGTATTTTTCTTAAAATTGCATTTTTTATGTTTGTATTTATTTGGGTGAGATGGACATTACCACGTTTTCGATTTGATCAATTGATGGATTTAGGATGGAAAATTCTTTTTCCTTTGGCATTAGCAAATGTGTTGTTAATGGGAATAGTATCTTACTTTTTTATTTACAGATAAAGCTAACAGGCAAAGGTAAGTAGCATGGTCACTAAAACTCTTAATGTTTCTAGAAAGCATGAAATAAAAGAAAAATTCTACTTAATTGCAGTCCTACAAGGAATGTGGATTACATTAAAATACTTTTGCAGAGGTTTCTTTTTATGGAAATCCTATACTATTAATTATCCAGAGGAGAAAAGGAATTACTCTCAACGTTTTCGGGGCATGCATTTTATTTCCTATGATGAAAATAAAATTGAAAATTGTACTGCTTGCTATCTTTGTCAGACTGTATGCCCAGCTGAGTGTATTACAATTATTGCCGAAGAACGCGATCCACTTAAAAATCCTTCTGGTGTCTGGAAAGAGAAAAAACCAAAATCCTTTGATATCGATGCACTTAGATGTTGTTTCTGTGGAATGTGTGAGGAGTCCTGTCCTAAAGATGCAATAAAGTTATCAAGAAATTATGAATTGGCCACTCGTACTCGAGAGCAGGCCATTTATAATTTAGACCATTTAAAAAGAGAGGTAAAAGGTCGTGGTTAATCTAATTAGCAATACTTCTACTTCAATTATAACCGCCCTATGTATATTAACAGTTATATTTGCTCTCTTGATGTTGTTTGCAAAAACTGCAATTAATTCTGCCTTAGGCCTTCTGGCAGTTTTACTCTGTAGTGCTGCTATCTATGCAGTGATTGGCGAGCATTTCGTGGCCACCATACAGATACTAGTCTACGCCGGCGCTATTATGGTTTTGTTTATCTTTTCTATCATGCTACTAAATCTTACTGAAGAGGAAAAAGAGCAAGAAAAAAAACAAGAAAAAAAATTTTTTACCCCCCACTTGATCGTTCTCTTGATTGGCCCCTTGGCCGCTATGTTTGCTTTTATCTTAGTTGCCTTTTCTTTAGAATACTTTTCCCCCTATGTTTCTCGCTATAGTTATAAAGGGGTGTATACAAAAGAGCATATTATGCAAATAGGAGGAAATACCTTTGCAATGGCCCAAGAACTCTTTGCCACCCATTATATTCTTTTTGAATTGATCTCCATTTTTTTATTGATTGCAATGATTGCGGCGGTAGTGTTGGCCAAAAGAAAGATAGATTAAAATAGGATAAATATTTATGAATGCTTTTTTTCAAATACAACTTCTCTCTGCCTTTTTGTTTTTTGTAGGACTATTAGTGGTATTGCTCAAAAGAAATATTATTATTGTTCTTATGGGAATTGAACTCATGCTAAATGCCATTAATCTTTCTTTTGTGGTATTTTCTAAACAAAATTACCAAATTGAAGGTCAATTAGGTGTACTTTTTATAATTGTTATCGCGGCAGCAGAGTCAGCAATAGGACTCTCCATCCTTATAAATTTTTATAGAAATTTTGGGGTAACAAAAACTAGTGTGGCAAATACATTGAAAGGATAACAAGAGGTAACAAAGGATTTTAATGTGAATGAATTACAATCATTGCAAACTTCATTGCAAACTTCATTTCTACCGTTTTGGATAATCTTGTTGCCGCTTATAGGACTGATAATAAATGCAGTAATTACTCCTCTTATATTTAGAGGAGTCCATAACCACCTTCATAAAACCAAAGTTATTTTTGCAGGTAGTGTTGCTACCCTAGTAATCTTTATTTCTTTTTTGCTCTCTTGTTATGCTTACTTTATTTTAAGTTCAAATTCTTCTGCAATAAAATCTCCCAGCTATTTGTGGCCAAATATTGATACTCTAAAAATCTCCTTTCAACTAGTAATAGATAAGTTAAGTATAATACTATGTTTAGTAGTAACTGCAGTGGGATCGCTTATTCACCTCTATAGTATAGGTTATATGGGAAAGGATGACGGAGTGGTCCGCTACTTTGTTTTCTTAAATCTTTTTTGTTTTTCAATGCTTCTTTTGATTATAGGAAATTCTTTACCGCTGATGTTTTTTGGTTGGGAAGGTGTTGGGTTATGTTCTTATCTGCTTATTGGTTTCTGGTATACAGACAAAGAAAAATTGCAAAATGCTACTAAGGCATTTATTATGAATCGAATTGGAGATATAGGTCTTCTTCTGGCCATGGTTTTAATTTTTAAGTCTATCGGAACTTTAGAAATTAGCAATATCAACCAAATCATTAGCACTTATCAAAGCACTTACCAAAATACTTACCAAAATATTCAGCAAATCACCCAGCAAACATTAGACTCTCAAACTATAACTATTATCTGCTTACTTCTCTTTGTAGGTGCTATCGGCAAATCAGCACAAATACCTCTCTACACTTGGTTACCAGATGCTATGAGTGGTCCAACTCCTGTGTCGGCACTTATTCATGCGGCCACTATGGTTACTGCTGGTGTTTACATGATAGTAAGATTTAGTCCCCTTTACCAAGCATCTCCTACAGCAATGGCGGTAATTGCTACCATTGGTGCAGGCACTGCTCTTTTTGCCGCCACCATTGCAATTGCTCAAAATGATATTAAAAAAGTTTTGGCCTACTCAACAATCTCTCAACTTGGATTTATGTTTTTGGCCTGTGGAGTTGGTGCTTATACAGCGGCCATTTTTCATTTGCTAACTCATGCCTTTTTTAAAGCACTTTTATTTTTGGGTGCTGGTAGTGTAATTCATGCCTGCCAAGGAGAACAAGATATGCAAAAATTTGGAGGGTTAAGAAAATATTTACCACATACCTTTGTGACTATGATGATTGGTTCTTTTGCAATATCTGGCCTGCCTCTCTTTTCAGGTTTTTTTTCTAAAGATGAAATTCTTTTTAGTGTGCTGGCACTTCCATATGGAGGTAGCGGCCTTTACTTAATTGCAACTATTACTGCATTTTTGACTGCTATTTATACGGCCAGGTTAATATCTATGACTTTTCTAGGAGAAGAAAGATTTACTGTAATGGTTAGAAAATATTTGCATGAATCACCTAGTGTAATGTTAGTGCCTCTTTATGTTCTGGCCTTTTTAGCAACTATTGGAGGAATATTTGGATTACACCATTTCTTAGTGCCTAATAATTACTCTGAAATAGTTATATTTAGTAAACTTCCAGAAATTGGAATACACCTTCCCTTAACTGAAAGAGAAGTAATGATAAGTTCTGCGTTTATAAGTATCGTTGGTTTTATTTTGGGTTTAACCCTTTTTAGAACTAAAACTAAAGAGAGCAAAAGTATCAGAAAAATTTTTAAAATACCTCTTAGCATTCAAAGAGTGCTAGAAAATAAATATTATGTTGATGAAATCTATGACTACATATTGGTTAGGCCTCTTCGTTTGTTTGCTTATCACTGTAGCATTTTTGTTGAACAATATGTTTTTGATTTAGTAATTGTTCTTCTACAGAGAGTGATTTTTTCTTTGGGAAAAAAACTTCGGACCTTGCAATCTGGTGATGTGCAGATGTATTTGCTGTTTTTTTTACTTGGTATTACTAGCTTTTTATTTTTGGCCTTAAACTTTAAAGGATAGATAGATATGTTGGAGCGACCCACCTGTTTATTAAGTATAATTATTTTTTTACCTTCTGTTTTTGCAATACTTTCACTATTGTTACCTATGCAAAAAGAGTGGATTAGAAATTTGATACTTTTTTCTTCATCACTATGCTCTTTGCTACTGGCATTGTTTTTGTGGAATATTTTTGATGTTAAAAATTCTGGATTTCAATTTAGTGAATTTCATGAATGGATTCCTAAGTGGGGAATTGCTTATGCAATTGGAGTTGATAGCATCTCTTTACTTATGGTATTGATGACCGCTATTGTTGCTTTCATAGCATTTTTAAGCACATCTTATAATTGTCACAATCACGATCACGATCACGATCACGATCACGATCACAATCACAATCACCCTCTACCAGCGATAAAATATGCTTCCGCATTTTATGCGCTCATTTTATTTTTACAAACTGCTCTTTATGGAACATTTTTAGCAACCGATCTATTTCTCTTCTATTTTTTCTGGGAGATAGCTTTAATTCCTATGCTCTTTATTATTGGTATATGGGGAGGTTCAAAGAGACTGAAGGTAACAATCAAGTTTTTTATCTATACACTTTTTGGTTCACTCTTTATGTTGATTGCCATTATAGCTTTAGTTGCTATTCATAAAGAAAATACAGGAGTTCTTTCAGCTCAATATAATATTTTAAAGCAAGGACAACTTGCTGCCTATTTTGATGGATCCTCACCTATGGCGGCCCTAAGTTCACCTCAACTCTGGTTATTTTTGGCATTCACGCTTGCTTTCATTATTAAAATTCCAATTGTACCATTTCATACATGGCAACCAGATATTTATGAAGAGTCTCCCCTACTAGGTGCAATTTTTATATCAGCTCTACTGGCCAAGATGGGGACTTATGGGTTACTTCGTTTTTCTATCGGACTTTTTGCAGAAGTTTCAAATTATATTTCCCCGCTAATGTGCATACTAGGAATTGTTTCTATACTCTATGGTGCTCTTTGTGCTTGGTCGCAAATTAGTATGAAAAGAGTAATTGCCTATTCCTCAATATCACATGCAGGTTATATCTTAGTTGGTCTTTTTACTCTTAATGCTATTGGAATGACTGGTGGACTCTATCAGATGTTTAACCATGCTCTTTTAGTTACAGGTATGTTTTTAATGGCCTCTTACCTTTTTGAGAGAGTTCATACAGACAATATAAGAGAGATGGGAGGACTTGCAAAAATAATCCCTCTGCACTCATTAGCACTTTTTATTTTGCTGCTCTCTTTAATTGCTCTTCCAGGTACAAATAGCTTTGTGGGAGAGTTTTCTATTTTAGTAGGGACTTTCAATATGAATATTAGAATGGCACCACTGCTGGCCTTTTTTGTTGCTCTTGGTGGAATCTTTAGTGCCTTATATGCTTTTAGATTTTATCACTTGATTATGTTCGGAGCAATTTACAAAAAAGAAAAGCACAAAGAGCACCGTGAACCCTTTCTTGCTTTTGATTTAAAAATAAAAGAAGTACTAGTGATGGGAATTATAGCTCTTTTTATTTTGGGACTAGGGATTTATCCAGATCTCTTCTTTGCTAAGACAAAAATTTCCATTACTACAAAAGTTATGAGGTGAATATATGCTTAATGTTCAAATGCATGAAGTAATGTTGATTCAAAAAATTCCTAGTGCTATTTGGCCTTTTCTATTTCCAGTAATTATTTTATCCATATTTGCTATACTTAACTTAGTTATTGCTCCTTTACTATCTTCTAAACATACTAAAAAGGGACGAACAGGAGTGGTCTTTTTCATGGCAGTTATTGCTTTATTACTTTGCACTTTCAGTGCTCTATTTAATTTTACTTTAACTTCTGAAACACTCTTTGCTGGCCTACTGGTATTTGATAATTTGGCAAAGTATTCAACGATAGTTTTATGTTTAGGTGGGCTTTTTTCTATTATAAACTTATATGAAAGCGAAATAGCGTGTGACCAACGAGAGGAGACTCCTCTGCCTGCAGAAGTCTATATCCTTCTTCTTTTTTCGTTAATTGGGATGATTATCTTGGCCAGTACCACACATTTATTTATGATGTTTGTTGCTTTAGAAATTATGTCTTATTCTATTTACGTGATGGTGGCCATCAGACGAACATCTAAAAATTCTAGTGAGGCCGGTCTTAAATATTTCATTATGGGAGGGGTTTCTTCCGCCTTTTTTCTTTATGGTCTAGTGTTGGTTTTTGGTAATCTTGGGACTTTAGAATTAACTAAAGCATCGCTTGCTTTAACACTACTTAATCCTCACCAAATACTTTTATTAATTGTGGGTTCAATTATGATTATTGGTGCACTTCTCTTCAAAGTAGGAGCATTTCCATTTCACTCATGGGTAGCTGATGTCTATCAAGGGGCCAATACTGCTATCACTGGTTTTATGGCCTCTGCAGTGAAATTTGCAAGTTTTATAATGATTTTACGATTAACAAAATATCTTTTCTTCGCCTCAACTACTGCTAGCACTAATGCTAGTACTAATGTTAGCGCTAATAGTGAGGCGATTTTTTTAGTGCTTTCTATATCTGCTTTACTCACTATGATTTGGGGAAATGTCTTGGCCATACAACAAAGTAATATCAAAAGACTGCTGGCCTACTCTACGATTGCCCATACTGGATATCTTTTATTAGCAGTACTGGCCAGTCAAAATAGTGTAAGAAGTTTTGAAGCTTTAATTTTTTATCTTACCGCCTATTTTTTTTCCACCTTAGGTACTTTTGCAGTTCTCTCTCTCTTTCGCGATAAAGATGATAAAAATGATAAAGAATTAGAATCTGAACTAACAATTGATTCTTTACGAGGAATGGGTTTTAAACATCATCTACTAGGTGTTGCTTTCACTCTTTTTCTTCTCTCGTTTGCAGGAATTCCTTTAACTGCTGGTTTTATAGGAAAGTTTTTTCTCTTTAGCAGTATACTTCCTAAAATCCATTTTACGTTTGTAATTGTAGCAGTACTGACATCACTCATATCTTTATCTTATTATTTAAAGCTTATTGCTGTTATGTATATGAGAGGAGAAGAAAGAATGTATGGAGTAGTAGATCGTCTAGAATATAATCCAGTAAATGCTACAACAATAATAATTTCCTTCACTGCTATTTTTACTTTATTTCTTGGAATTTTTCCTGGACCAATGCTTACAATTATTGCATCACTATTTTAATTTTTCGCCTTTTTTACTAATGAAAAATAATTATTTTTTGCTTTTTCCTCTCTACAATTTGAATACTCAGATCTTATATTTCTTTGAGTAAATTGTTAATTTCTATTTTTAATGTTTCCCCCCACTCACCTGATTCTTTTGCCTTTTTTGCTGCCTGAAGCTTTCTCTCTTCCAATTTTTTTTTAGATTCAGTCGTGCGAGAGAACGACAAAGTATCATCACCTTTTAATTCTGATTGGTAAGTTCTGGACATAACCCCTTCAACTTCTTTAGTGATAACGTTTTCCATATTCATTATTTCTTTTCGGAATGATTCTCTGGCCATTTTAATCTCTTGTGGGGCCCATTTTATTTTTCTGAAATCAGCAATAAGCTTTATGAAAATTTTCTTTGAATTATCACGTGTTTCTGTATTACGTATAGATTTACTAAAGTTATCTAATCTGCTCTTTAGGTTTTGTTCTTTCCAATTTACATCTAGCCATTCTTTTTTAAATTTATCTTCTAAGAGTTTATCTATTTTAGAACTGCTTCCTTGTTGATTAAATATAATGTACATTTTTTTCAATTCCAGTACATTTTCTTGATTTTCCTCTATAGATATAAGAAATTTTAAATCTCTTAAAATGTTTTCTCTTTCATTAAGTTGTAATTGTCTATTTAGTTTTTGTTTTAAAAATTCAAAATTCTGAGAGGTCACATGTGCCCCGATGGGAGGATTTAAACATTTGATAGAAATTTCACTACCTTTAATATCATATTGGAAATGATATTCTTTGTCCTTTGTAAAGATAGTACTTCTGTCTAGTTCCTTGGGATATTTCACTTCTCCTTCTAGTTGCCGTTCATTATGTAAGGTGCCTGTATAAACACCTTCACTTGTAAAAGGCATATTCCTAGCAAAGGATTCCACAAGCTTGCCATTACTATCATAACTCTCAAAAATGCCACTAGATTTTGGGTGGGCCATTTTTTTTTCTTCACCTCTACCTTTAATATCTCCATTTCTTCCCAAAAATATAGTGGTACCGGTACTTTTTTTAATGGTTTTTAGTATTTTTACTCCTTTCTTTGCTTCCTCACTGTAAGTTGTACTAGGTGCCGTATCTGGTATGATAGCAATTGATTGATAAAGAAAATCACTTTCTGGACTTTCCAATTTTCGAGATAATTTGTAAGTTTGTGCCATTAGTGTAAGTTGCTTTGCTGTAAATCTGATATGTCCATCACCATTCACCCCAGAATTATCTCCATAAGAGTTTCTAATATCTACTACACATACATTATCTAGCCAGCCAGCACCAACAACTACAACTGCATGGTGACCACAGTCTTCAGGAGTATTAATTTCAGGAATTATTCCATTCACCATGATGTGCGCTCGTTTAGTCTCACAAATACTAATTTTTGATGGTATCTTCTTTATTAAATTTTCGCGTAGATGTTTTAGATAATCGAGCAGATTTTCTGAATAAAAATGATCTACAGTGAAGTGAGGATCAATGGTGATTGATCCTCCCGAAATTTTTGCAACTTTGGTTTCTTCTATCAGATCCAGAGGGATTTTAACGCTTGTGACTTTACCACTTTTATCTTTCTCTATTGAAATATCTTCTTCTCTTCCCCTAAGAAGAGAAGGTGTCCGTGCAAGTATTTGAGTACTATCATTAATTAATCCCATTAACGCCCGTTCTTGTTTAAGAATGCTATTGAAAGAACACCTATCTCCAAGTTTATTTTCAAGTGTTTGTAGTTTTTCTTCCGCTTTTGTCTCTGCTTCACTTCTAGGTATATCTGAAAATATTTTTATAAGAGCGTTTTTTAGAATCATCCTTTGCTTTGTTGTTAATTTTTCATTCGTTGGACTAAAATGTATTTCTTTCTCACTTTTTATTTTAAAGTCATTATTTTGAATTTGTCCTAATGACTTAATAACATCAGCTGCATCCATAAAATCTACTTGTCTGACAGGTATTTTATCGTCTGTTTTATCGTCAGATAATTCTGCTTCATATTTTTTTGCTGCAAATGCCACTGCAATAGGAGAGACAATGGAAGATTCATCACTAATCGCTCGCTGTAACTGATTTACTTTATCTTCATCTGGTTTGCCCTGACTATTTTTTGGTAATTTATCATATTTTGCTCTATTATTGTGGTAACTGAGAAGTGCAGAAGTAGAAAATGCTTGACACCAAGATGTACGCTCTTGACTGCGTACAGGTGGCATTAGTGATCTGATCTCATTTAAAGTGGCACTATTTTTAGTAAGAAGTTGTACATCACTAGAGTTAGGTTTTGGTCCACAAATAGCAAGATCTTCTTCAGAAGGCACTTGAGATGTTACTTGCTTTTTTTCCTCGTGAGCATAAATTTGGTTAAATAAAAAACATTGAATTATTAAAAATAAAACAGCAATGCTTCCCCAAAATTTTATATCTATTTTTTTTATCTTAGGAGGATCGTTAACCATCTTTTGGGCCATACATTCCTTGTTCTTGTTTGAACAACCATCATTGAAGTATTTTCCATTATCTAGAACTATTACATATAAGCATAAATATAAATGGTCTCAATGACAAAATCAAAATAGATAAGCGGTTATAATAAGCGGTGATTACGAAACATAATATGAATACAAATAAGCAAAGCGACCATGACCGGCAATTGTTGATCTATTAGCTACGTCTTTATTTAGGATTTAATTCTATTTTTTTATTTTGAAATCTGGCCGCTAACAACGCTCGATTTAATAAATAATTTGAGATTTATTTTTTTATTTCTAATACCAAGTTTTTTCCTTATGTTTCCTATATGACTGTGAATAGTGTTTTCGGAAATGTTCAACTCGGACGCAATTTCTTTTAATCTCATCTCCCTTTTGATCATATCAATTATTTTACATTCATACATAGTCAAACTTTGTTCCAAACATTTTGCTTTAACATCATTAGATACCAGGCCAAATAATCTTTCCTCTATTAATCTCAAAACAAAATTATCAACACCTGCAACTTTTTTCAAAGAATGCAAAATAGGTATTATATTTTCTGAAATATTCACATAAAGTTTTTCCTCAGTTTTTTTCCTTTGCTCTGTTAATTCTGTCAATATAGTTTTTAGCGAAATATTATAATCTTCCGACTTTTTAATATACTTATTTTTTTCTTTTAACGACCTTTTAAGAGCAATCTCCATCTCCTTTCGCTTGCTAATATCACGAACTATGGCCCACATTCGAAAAGGCATTCCTTGATCATCACGTAGTAAAACAGTTCTTAATTCAACAGGAATGATTGATCCATCATGCCGTATGTACTCTTTTTCATAAGTTTCAGAATACCGTTTAATAAAACTTATCCAAACTTATCCAGTGATACTATTTGGTGTTTACTTCCTGATTTATCGATGCTGGTTACAGAAAGAGGAAAAACCACTTTCTGTATTGCCGTCATCTCCACAGGCGTAAATTCGGGAGGAACTCTCCCTATTTTTTGTTTCAAATTAAATGAAGCATTTAAATCTCGATCTAAAGAATTTCCACATTCACAAGTAAAAGTTCTATCGGCCAAAGTTAATTTTTCTTTGATTAAACCACAATAACTACATCTTTTAGAACTTGGATAAAAACGATCTACTATAACTAAATTTCTTTTTTTCCAATTAGATTTATATGCCAGTTGTCTTCTGAATTCTCCAAAACCTACATCTTGAATGCTTCTGGCCAGATTGTGATTTTTAACCATTCCTTTTACATTCAAGTCTTCTATGGCCATTTCTGTGTAGTTATTAGAGAGAAAAGAAGTCAACTTATGTAAAGCATCTCTTCTTATGTTTGAAATTTTATAATGAATTTTTTGAACTATTATTTTTTGTTTTTGAAAGTTTTGTGCCGTTTTTAATTCACGTTTTTCTTTTTTTGCAAATTTAATTTTCTTCGATAAAACTCTTTGCTCACGTTTTAATTTTCGTAAATACTTTTTTAATGGTTTAGGTGCTTCAAATGCATGTCCATCTGAAGTGGTACACATTTTATTAATTCCAAGGTCCACTCCAACAATTCGATCAACTAAATTATTATTATCATTATTTATTTGTTGCTCAATTTCTACTTGTACTGATACAAACCAATGATCAGCAGTTTTAGAAATAACTGCTGAATTTATTTTACCACTAAACCTTAATGCTTCTTTTAATCTAACTAAACCTAAATTAGGAATGTGAATTTTTTTGCCAACAATTTTAATCTGATCTCCCCCAACATAAAAACTATCCGTTATTTTATTTTTTTTCATTGCATCTGTATAAATCACTAACAACTCATCACGATCTTTTTGAGTCATCAAATGATGAATATAGGGATGCCCAAATTCATGTAGCATAAACATACGACCATAGCTTTTTGTATATGAAAGATAATCTTTGGCCGACTTTGAATAATAAAATGTAATTCCACCGATTTTTCGGGGATCATCATTGATTCTCTTTTGTTGTTTCAAATCGTAGTGATACATGGCCAGAGGGAATTCGTCTGCTTTTAGTCTTGTTACCTCTAAATAGATAGGAATTGTTTTTAACTTTTCAAATGTTTCTTTCGCAATTGAGGATTGTAAAAAAATTAAATCATTTTCAAATTCACTCAAAATCTCTTTCTGCTTATTACTATCAAGGTTTTTAAACGAGTTACTAATATTAACTGTTATTCCCTGCATTTTCTTTGGTTGATAACACCATTTTTGGTTACAGTGCGGATATTGATCAGAAACCTTGGCAGAAACACAAGAAATAAAAACAAAAACATAGATAAGCAGCTTCATTAATTCCTCTTCGTTTAGTACATAACCCTTAAGCAAATATTCCTTTCTGTCTTATTTTTCTTTTTAATTTATTTTAATTTTTTGCCATCAATAATTGCATTAGCAGCTTTTTTATTTCCATTCGAAATTTTTTTCAGTTGCTTGTAAGCTTTATCTGAGTATTTTATTTCCACCTATTTCCTTATTTCTCCTCTGATCGTATCAATAATCTTATGAAAAAGTCATCTTGACAAAAAGTGTTGATATATTATTCCTTACATTCTTAAAAATATTACTCTGTCTTCGAGAACAGTGGTTCGATAATTGTACGCTAGGGCACCATTTTTATTATAATTTTTTTTTGGTTTCTGTTACTTGTTTTGACAGTACTGTTTTTTAATAGACTGAAAAACTAATTACTCTGATGTATATAACGAATTTCTTTTTTTACCATTCCATAAACTGTTGGGATGTATGATGGAGCACTAGGTTTTTGACTTGAAATTTCTTTTTCCTTCGTAATTACAATTTCGTTTAATTTATTTATAGAATCAGTTGTAGTCGTAGATGATGTAGTAAGTATAGAATCATCTTCGCTTGAATCTGTTTCAAAAGCACAAGTCGGTCTTATCGAAGAAAAAATCAAACTAGAGATAAAGAAAGAATAAGCAATAAAACATAAAATTCTTTTCATCAGGAGACTCCTTTATTTTTGAACTAATGATTTTATTGTAATTCAAATTAATAAAATTTACAAATAAGCAATTACTACTTATGAACTATTTTTTTTTGCATTTTTTCAAAATTTGCTCATTATTGGGTCATTTTAAAAACGCTCCTCTCGACGTTTATCCCACTCATCTTTAGTGTATTTTTTCTTTTCTTCTAATAATAACTTTTTTTGAATTTGATTTTTCATTTCTGCGCAATCAAAATTTTTCTTATTCATCTTCAATTACCTCCCTCGGTGAAATGATTTGGATCAAGAGGGGTTACAAACAGCTACTTGACAACTTAATCGTAATTATCTAAACTTATCCATTATGGATAAGTTTTTAACAATCAATGAAGCTTCTAAAATATTAGGTGTCTCAAAATCTACCTTGCGAAGATGGGAAAGTAGTGGTTATTTAAAAGCGGACAAAAGAACTGTTGGTAATCAAAGAAGGTATAAATTATCGTCTATTGATCCAGAAATGATCCGTTCAAATTTTAAAAATAATAGTAATGATAACAAAATGACTATTGCCTATGCCAGAGTCTCATCAGCAGATCAGAAAAAAGACTTGCAAAGGCAGAAAGAATTGTTAGAATTATTTTGCTCATCTAATGGTTGGAAGTTTGAACTTATCTCTGATCTTGGTTCAGGACTAAATTATTATAAAAAAGGATTAAAGCGCTTAATAAATCTCATACTGGATAATAAGGTCAGCAGGTTAGTTCTTACACATAAGGATCGATTACTTCGATTTGGTTCTGAGTTGATTTTTTCAATTTGTGAATCAAAAGAAGTAGAAGTGTTGATAATAAATAAAGGTAGTGACACAACAACTTTTGAAGAAGAGTTAGCAAAAGATGTATTGGAAATTATTACAGTATTTTCGGCCAGATTGTATGGATCAAGAAGTAAGAAAAATAAAAATCTAATTGAAGATATGAAAAAGGTTGTGAATAAAAATGCAACAAAAAATTCAAGTTGCTCACAAAATAGAACTAAACGCAAATAATAAGCAAAAAACTTATTTTAAAAAAGCATGCGGTACTTCTCGTTTTGCATATAATTGGGCACTTGCCGAGTGGAAAAAACAATATCAAGATGGTGAAAGGCCATCTG
>JADGAM010000380.1:0-469 GCA_015232015.1 Oligoflexia bacterium
CTCGTTTATCTTTTTTATCACTAACAAAAACTCTACCTACTAATTCCTCAATTTTTAATTCGTCTACTTCTAAATTATCTAAATTAAATCCACTTCCTTTAGAATCAATAATAGCGTTTATTGCTCGAACAAAATCATTAGTGGTATTTTCATAATACCTTCTAATATCTTGTTGTTTGTATTTATTTACCTTATCAAATAATTCTTTATTTTTTTCATTTCTAGCTTCTAATTTAGCACCATCTACTTGGGTTATTACATCTATATATGAAGCTTCTTCAACATCATTGTTTGTTATATTTTTAACTAGAGTACTTAAATTTATCATATCTTTTTTTGAGCAATAATTTACACCAGAGTAATCTTTTACTTCTAAAGCTAGATCATAAATTGATTCTGTTTTAAGAAAAGCACATTCTTTTGGTAATTCCTTTTTGCCATTACCCCAAAGTTTTGGGTGGGCCAGTGT
>JADGAM010000380.1:488-2640 GCA_015232015.1 Oligoflexia bacterium
GTTCTGGCCTGTTTATATTCATCAGATATCTTATTTCCTAAATCTTTATTCATTTCAGATATTAATTTTGCAGCGATATCATCTTTTATTACAGTTTCTAGAGGTCTACTTTTATCAGCACAATTTGCTTTTTTAGTAATATCATTTAAGTATGAATGTAATTTGAACATATATGGAGATTGAGATGCAGGATTATCTGGAATTGCACAATCTTTTTGAGTAGCAATAGATTCAGTAGAATCTGTAGAGGCATTAACAGATGAGATTGTTGTAAAAGAATAATAAAGGAAAAATAATAATATAAGCAATGTTACTTTAAGTATAATTAGTCTTTTCATTTATTTTCACCCTTTATTAAACTTAATTTTTAAATAAATAATTGATCTTTATAAGATACTATTCGGGTATTTAGTTATTAATGTTAAGGCCTTATATAAAATTTTCCAAAATATTTTTTTAAAAGTATTAATTTTTTTGAATTATTTTTTAATAAATTTACATAATTTATCTAATATCTATTTGAATTTATTCTTTAATTTAAAAATTCACAATAAAGCATAAAGAAAATTTATTTCCACCCCTAAATAAAAAAAAAGGTTACTTAAAAAGTTGTATATAGGGGCCGTCAAAAAATAACTTGAACTTATCCAATTTGTTTTTTGACTACCTCCTGTTAAATAATTTATTTTTAATTTTTTTTATTATGATAAAATTTTTTATATGGAGGGGGTGATTTGTTTGATAGATAATAGTGAAGTTATAAATAGTTTTTTAGAAGAAACAATGGATTTGTTACAAAAATGGGAACAAGAGTGTCTTGATTTGGAAAAAGATCAAAATGAGCATGATTATGGTGAAATGTTTCGAATTGCTCATAATATTAAAGGTTCTGCCAAAATGTTTGCTTTAGAAGATTTGAGTAATTATGTTCATCATTTGGAAGATGTAATAAATTTGTTAAGAAATAAAAAGGCCGATATTAATTTTGAGGTTATTGAATTATTTTTAGAAGGGCATTCAATACTTACTAAGTGGATACTGGAATTAAAAGAAGATATCACTTATGTTATTCCAGATTTAGAAGGATCAATTAAGCATATAAATAATGTTAAATTAAAATTAGAGAATAACGGAGTTAAAGAAGTTAATGTGGCCGAAGAAGTTGTTGTTAAAGAGATTGTTCAAAATTTAGACGTAAATATGCGAGATATAAATTTTGAAGACGATTTAATAATTAATAATTTAGATAAGTATGTGACTACAAATAAATTTGAAGACGAAAAAAATTATTTTATCAATATTAAATGTGACAGAATTGATACAGCAGGAATCCAATATTTGATATCATTAATTAAAACGAATAACATACTTATAAAAATGAAATGTGATAATCAAAAAATACTGGATACATTTAAACTGTTGGGTGTTACGAGGTTTATTTTATGAAAAAAACTATGGTTGGAATTGATGATTCAAATGTTAACAGAGAAATATTTAAAGAGGCCGCCAACAAATTAGGGATGGATGTTGTTATTGGAAATGATGGAATAGATGGGTTTGAAAAAATTATTTCAAGTATTGAGAAAAAGAAAATCCCAGATATTATTATTACAGATATTAACATGCCTAGAATGAATGGTATTGATTTAATTGCCAAATTAAAAGGAAATAGTAGTACCAAATATATTCCAATTTTGGTGTTAACTACTGAAAAAGATGATGAAACTAAAACAAAATGTAAAGAGTTAGGAGCTGCAGGATGGATTAAAAAACCATTATCGCCAGAAGAGATAACTATAGTGATTAAAAAATTTATGAAAATATAGTTGGATGCAAATTTCTTTTAATAATTGGAGAAGGTTTAATGTTTACTAATTTTAAAATTGAAAAAAGAATATTTGTTTTATTAGGTATTTTTCTAATCTTTCTATTATGTTCTGGAACATATACTTATTATAAAATTTCTTATTTTCAGAATAAAATATCCTTTATTCAAAGACATGAAAGCATGGCCAAAAATTTGCTAAGTAATGTAAAAATTAGTGAATCAAAAATACAAAGCATAGAGTGGAAATATCTGTCTGGAAACGTTGAACAAGATACAAATGATTATAATGAAATGAATAAAAATTTATTAATAATTGAAAAAAAC
>JADGAM010000381.1:0-2102 GCA_015232015.1 Oligoflexia bacterium
GAACTAAATAATCCATATTTGTACGCATAAAACACTTATACGCATCCTCGGGGGTGCAAACAATTGGTTCGCCTCGAACATTAAATGAGGTATTAACAAATATTGCAAAATTGGTTTTTTGATGAAATTTATCAAGAAGCTTATAGTATCTTGGATTATCAATCTTGTTCACGGTCTGTAATCTAGCAGAATAATCAATATGAGTGATTGCAGGAAGTGTTGAGCGTGGAATATTTAGCTTTTCGATTCCAAACAAACTTTTTTGCTCCTCAGTCATAGGAATTCGAATGTCTTCGCGAACAGGGGTAGTGACTAACATGTAAGGGCTTTCTTGTCCCTCCGGAAATTGAAAATACTCATGAGCTTTGTCTACGGCAACACTAGGGGCGAAAGGACGAAATGATTCACGAAACTTAATTTTTACGGTAAGATTTTTTTGCATAGATATTGAACGAGCATCTCCTAAAATACGTCTAGCACCCAAAGCTCTCGGGCCAAATTCCAGTCTTCCATGAAACCAACCAACAACTTTTTCTTGCTTAAGTAAGTCAGAAACTTTATCACATAATTCATCTTCATTGTTATGGTATGTATGAGGCAATTTATTTTTATTAACAAAAGAATTTATTTCATCATTTGTAAAAGCTGGACCCAAGTAGCTACCCTTTTGGAAGTCTTTATTATCGGGATTTACAATTCTATTGCTTTTTTCAAAATGATAATGAATTGCTAGTGCTGCTCCTAAAGCACCACCTGCATCGCCACTTGCAGGTTGAATCCAAACATTTTTAAAAATCTTTTCATTGATAATTTTTCCATTCCCAACGCAATTTAAAGCAACTCCGCCAGCGAGGCAAAGATTTTCAGTATTAGTCATTTCTTTTGTTGTACGAGCAAGCTTGATCATGATCTCTTCGGTAACAACTTGGATACTTTTAGCAAGATCCATCTCTCTTTGAGTAAGTTTTGATTCAGCTTTACGAGCAAGACCACCAAATAATTTATCAAATTTATTATTAGTCATCTTAAAACCAACACAGTAATCAAAATAATCCATATTTAGTCTAAATGACCCATCATCTTTAATATCAATCAAATGATCTTTTATTGTCTTAACATATTTTGCTTCACCGTAAGGAGCAAGTCCCATTAACTTGTATTCGCCGCTGTTAACTCTAAATCCTGTATAGTAAGTGAATGCTGAATACAGCAGTCCAAGAGAATGAGGAAATTTTATTTCATATAAAAAATCGATATTGTTTTTTGAACCTTTTGAAATAGATGTTGTTGTCCACTCGCCTACTCCATCAAGAGTAAGGATTCCTGCCTCTTCGAATGGCGAAGGAAAAAATGCGCTTGCAGCATGTGATTCATGATGATCACAAAATAATATTTCTTTGTCGTATCCAAGTTCTTTTTGAATTGTCTGAGGAATCCATAATTTATTTTTTATCCATATAGGCATAGATTGCAAAAAAGATTTTAATCCCTTTGGAGCAAATCTTATGTATGTCTCGAGAAGTCGCTCAAATTTTAATAATGGACGATCGTAAAATACAACGCAGTCTAAATCCTGTACGCTTAGCTTTGCTTCTTTTAAACAATATGTGGCCGCATTGATGGGAAATCGATAATCTTGTTTTTTTCTAGTAAATCGCTCCTCTTGAGCGGCCGAGGTGATATTTCCATCAATGACAAGTGCTGCTGCACTGTCGTGATAATAGGCGGATATTCCAAGTATTTTCGACATAAAAACATCTTTGCGTATTATGATAAGAGATTAATATTAACAGAATTTTTATATATTTTTTAAATAATTCAAAGATTATTTATGAACAAATATAAAAATCATATAGAATCTATCTTGAAATAACAACAAATGTTTATATGGAGTGATGAACGCAAGTGAAAAAAATATTAGACCATTTAACTGAGCTGCAAATTGTATTTCCGCAGTCTATTGAAATCTTTCATTCAAAAGTGAGGGATTCTGATTCCATTAAGGTAATGAGATGTTCACAATCTGAAGTTATTTTTCTTTCTCATGATTCGAATGTAAATTATAAAGAAAATCAAAATTTTGATTATTGGGATAGTAGTTT
>JADGAM010000381.1:2122-2610 GCA_015232015.1 Oligoflexia bacterium
ATCCTCTTGAATTGCCTATAAGTGAAGATGAGTTAAGAAGATCAAAGCAATTTTATTCAATATTGCAAGGAAAGGTCTGGGCCGATATTGGATCTGGTCTTTCAGGAACACTGAGACTTTTAAAAGATTACGCGAAAATCTCTCATGGAGTTGAACCACAAAATGCACCAAGAGAACTTATTAATAAAATTGAAAAAATTAAAATTTTTAAAGACATTAATGAATTAGAAGATAATTTTTACGATGTGATTACGTTATTTCATGTTTTTGAACATTTTAGTGATCCAATTTCAAATTTAATTACATTGAAGAAAAAATTAGCAAAAAATGGAAAGTTGATTATTGAAGTTCCTCACGCTAGGGATGCATTGATTACATTATATAATAATGCATCTTTTAGGGATTTTACATTTTGGAGTGAACATTTGATTTTACACACGAGAGAAAGCTTAAAGCAATTTTTAAATGTTGCAGGGTTTAATGACATC
>JADGAM010000382.1:0-2112 GCA_015232015.1 Oligoflexia bacterium
ATAAAATATGCTTTCTTAGATGAAAAAATTTACAAAATTCTAATAAGGCAGAAACCAAATATAATTACAAATAAACTTATTCATAAATGCATAGATTATAAAAATAAGATTGTAAAAAAAGATCCCTTAATATTACCTCTGAATTTGAGTTCAAGGCCTTGGAAAAAGAGTTGGCCGCTCAAATATCTTTAAAAGAGCAGTTAGAAGAAAATATTTTGCTTACGATGGAAGAAGTTGATGCTGTTGAAAACAAATTTAATGAGTATAACTCTTTTGTTAAGGGAGTGGCCTCAACTCTGGAGGATTTAAAGTCAGAGGTTAATGAGCAAATTGCAAATGAAAATAAAGAAATTTCCAATTATCAAAAAAGAATAGATTCATTACTCACAGAGATTCCATTACCTATAAAAAATATGTTTATAGCACTTAATAAGAAATATCGTTTTAATTCTCCTTGGGCCCAATAAGTATTGCACTCTCTAGGATCTTTTTCTCTAGTAACAATTCCAATATTTAAATCATATTCAGAAAGTTTTATGGCCGCAGCTAGGCCTGCAATACCACTACCAATAATTAATACATCGAACTCATAATCAACAAATGTTTTTTTATTATTTTTATTATCTTTATTATTTGTAGAATAGTTTTTCATAATTTCAAATTATATATAATTTTAAAGTTTATATTTTAAAGACATATCAGCAAATGAACATGAACTATTGGAGGTTAAAGAACCAATACTGATAGCATCCACTCCCTCTAATAAATAACTATCGATATTATCTAAAGTTATTCCACCAGACAACTCGTAAGTCATAGTGCTTGTAGAATTTGAATTATTCTTAATTTTAAGTGCGGCCTTAACCATATCTGGAGTAAAATTATCTAGCATTACATGTTTTATATCAAGAATTTTTGCTTCTTCCAATTCTTGTAAATCGTGTATTTCAACTATTATTGGAGTGTAAAAACTGTTCATTGACTTAAAATATTGATAGGCCTTTTTAAGGCCTCCAAAAAAATATTTATGATTATCTTTTACCATAAACATATCTACTTGGGTAAAACGATGGTTATGACCTCCTCCCATTCTAACCGCATATTTTTCAAGAGATCTTAGTCCGGGTGTAGTTTTTCTAGTTTCTAAGATAGCAATCCCATAAGGTTTTGCTTTTTGAACAAATCTATTTGTAATTGTTGCGATTGAAGAAGCTCTTTGTAAAAGATTTAAGGCCAGTCTTTCTCCAGTAAGCGCAACATTAAAAGGAAGAGAAAATTCAATATAATTTCGATTATTGATATTTGAACCTTCAAGTTCCAAAAAACTTTCACATGAATCTTTTATATTTACACTTAAATTATTTTTTTTAGTGGTTTTATTTAGTAAGTAATCAAATACTGCAAAAAAATATGGCAATCCTGCTAAAATAGTATCTTTACTCTTAAATTTTAAAGTACAATTAACACTATCACTGGGCAAATTAAGCCAATAATAGTCATTCGTACCAATTCCATCTTCCAATAGAAATGTTCCTATCATTTCATACAACTTGCTATAAATCATAAATTTTATCCTTTTTTTTATTTTTTACGCTTACAAATTTTTATTGTGTGGATAGTACAACTTCAAAATTTACAATTAATTAGTTCATATCTAAATAGAATGCAATTTGCAAATGTCATATTTACAATTATGATTACAAAATTAGCATTTATTTACCTCACTAGCATTTTATTATTACTGCCTCAATACTATCACAAGAAGATGTTATTGACGCCACGTTTTAATCATAACACCTTCACTTTTAATTTTATTGAAAATAAAAAAGAAAAAATGCTTAAAAGTTTTAAAAACAAGCGTCTTGTTGTGTTGGGATTAAGTTATTTATTTGGTTATACTAAAGGGCTTAACAAAGAGATAAAAAAAAATCATAAGAAATTAGCACTAAATCATCTCTTTACCCCCTCAGGAATTCATCTCTCATCACTACTTCTTATGCTTGTTCCTGGTTTCTTTGTTCTCTCTCAAATAATTAAAAAATTAAAAAATCCTGAGGTGAAAAATAGTTTAAGAAAAAAAACATTATTTATAATTTATCTTTTAGTTTTTTT
>JADGAM010000382.1:2128-2594 GCA_015232015.1 Oligoflexia bacterium
ATTCCCGAACCCTATCCCTTGAAGCGCTTAGCGCTATTTCATTTGATTACAGTTATCTCTCAAAAATATTTTAATTACAAAAATTATTTTATTTTATTTCTATTAACCCATTTTATAGATATTGCTATTGGAACTTTTACTTATTCGCCAGGAAGTTTTACTTATAGTTATCTCTTTCTTGGAATAATTCTCTCCATGCAAAACGTAAGACCTAAAATATTACTTCCTCTGTCTCTCCTGGGCGGACAAATAATTGTAATATTTTTTGAAGAGGGACAAATAACTTTTATTGGATTTATCTTTAATTTTTTTTTAAGTATGCTTTTTGAAGTAGGTTATCCTGTTTTATTTTTAAGTTTTTGGAGTACCTTTTATTCTTTATTTGAGTGGTTGCTTGCAAGTTATTTGAAATTGATTGAAGTTGCAGTTAGAATAAGCGATAGCATTGGTAGTTACACTCCAACAA
>JADGAM010000383.1 GCA_015232015.1 Oligoflexia bacterium
AGAGTTTGCCTTCAAGAGTTGAAATTTCTTGTTGTAAAACCTCTGACTCTTTAAGCTTATCAATAAGTTGTTTTTGTCCATTGGCATTTAAGTTGCTTAAATCCTCTTTTTGAGGCCACAAGAAAAATGAAAATAATTCTGATTTTTTATCAACATCTTCGTTAGTGTTCAAATCTTTAATACCGGAAACATCATTTTCATTTGTTGAACCACTGCCATTTCCATTTCCATTAATGCCGTTATTATTGGCACTAACTTTGGTAGGTGGATCACTAAGTAGATCAAGATCTTTTGGTGTAGGCGCGCAGGAAACAATTGAGACAATTGCTGCCAATAAAATAATGAGTGATAGTATTGTTTTCATGGGAAAATACTTTGTTTTATAATTATTCATAATTACCTCTGAAATATTACCTAATTAATTAATTAATTACCTATAAAAATTTAATTTTTTTCTAAACTAAAAATACATTACAAATTCTACAGTAGTTAAAGGATCTTTGTTAACATTTTTTCCTGCAATAACCATAGAGTGGTTTAGATTAAATTCTAGTGGTACTGGGAATTTTTTATTCTTAAAAAGCTCTAATGTAGAATAACCTGCTCCCACTTGAACTGTTTGCATTCTTTGTTCTGTTTCAATTGCAAGCCAGTTATAACGATAGGCCGGAAAAACTGCTCCACTATATTGATCAGCTTCCTTATATTGAAAAGCATGGCCTAAATTAAAGTTAAATCCCATTGCAGGAGCATATTTAATACCCGTTTGAGCAAAATAAATGTCGCCGAGGTCCCTACTCGTTCTTCTATCAATGTCTGCAGTAAGTTTACTGTCTTGCCTATAAGGAATTCTTTTTTCAAGCTTATCATTAAATTGAATAGTGTTTCCAATGGCAATAGTAAATGTCGTACTAGGCACTAGATTACTAAACTCATTTAACAAGGTCATTCCAATATCAAACTGACCATCTCCTCCAGGAATATCAATCACTTTGTTTATATCTGCCTTGCTACCAGTAGGAAGAGTAAGTGTTCCTTGAATGCTAAACATCCATATATCACTCTTATTCACCAAATATTTAGCAGCTAAATTGATATCTCCTAGTTTTGTACGTTCCTCTGCCTCTAATGGGGAATAACCAAAGGATGCAAGTTTTACACTTATAGGATTTGACATTTTTTTTACGAATTCACCTTGTTGGTAAGTTTTTCCTTCAGCTGCTAAACTATCTGTCGCATTTTGTATATTATTTTTTTTAGCGAAACCAGTGGCCACATTGAATTTATATTTAACTACAGGAACGGCCACCGCCAATGTTAAAGCATCAGTTAATCCATAAGCAAAAATTGGCACATGTCCATAAGCTGCAACACTCACGGCACCTGTAGTAGTACCAACATTATCATCCAGATTGTAACCATTACTCTCTAGATATCCTCTCAGCATGGCCTTATCTATTTCATCATTAATTGGATCTTTTCTATCGATTTCCTCTTTTGAAGTGTCGAGCAAATCCCTAAAAGTTAATTCTTTAAAAAATGGATCGGCCAAGATTCTTTGCTCGCCCTGATTATTAAATTTTTCATTTCCATTTACATTTAGACCTTTATATCTAAAGTTTCGAACTCCCTTTGGTAGCACTTGAGCTGAAGGCAAATCTATGGGAGGTTTTAGATCTGTAGCAATTACCTGAGAACAAAAAATGAAAGTTAGAAGTAGTGATAAGTAGTATTTACAATGTTTGCAGTATTTGCAATCTCTGCTAAATTTAGCAAATTTAATAAATTTAAAATTTTTCAAGCTGAACTCCTTAGCTATAAAAAAAACAAAAAAAATACAAAAAAAAAGGATTTTTTATAATTAAATAAAAAATCCTTCTCAAAAATGTTTAAAAAAATATTTTAATAATTAATGTATTATAGATTTTTTAGAATGTTTTTAGCATATTCAATATCTCTTATGGTTTCAGGAACTAAATCACTATTATATACTTTTAAACTTTCAGTGTTAGCACCTTTTTTTATAAGTGCCCCAAGTATTGTTTTGGCCTTTTTTACATTATCACTACCACCAACTGAGATTAATGTATCGGCATAATAAATTACATTGGTAGGGTGTCTGCTGATATCACCAGCATCACATAAAGAAGCATTGTTTGCTTTTTCTAAATAGTCTAGGGATTTTTTAGAATCTCCACCAAAAATTCCAGGTAGCTTATAGTAAATTCTACCTAAAATTCTTGCAGCACCGTAATCGATAACTTGTTCCTCTTGCATATCATAAACATATTGCATGTATTTTTTTAGCATTGGTAATTGAAATAAGGAATTTATAATACCATTTGCTTCACCCCATTTTCCTAAAGCAGCTCCAAACCAAAAATAAGCACGCGCAAGAGGTTCAGAAAAAGATTCGTCTTTTACTTCTCCAGGTCTTGATTCAAGTAAGGCCGCAGCTTTTAAAGCTACATCTTTTGATTGTAAATGGTATTTGATTTTATCACTGTTATCTGAAGAATTATCGCCTACAAAATAA
>JADGAM010000384.1 GCA_015232015.1 Oligoflexia bacterium
AGATTGTAAGTGAAAGATGGAAATTGCTCTTTGATTTTATACTTATCGTCTAAAAGTTTAGTTAGACCACGATTTAACCACTGCTCATTTCGCTTCCACAAATCATTATCTTTATCACTATCATCTCTATTGCTATTGCTTTTGTTGTTGTCTATGTTATCTAGAAAACTCTGAGAAAAGAAAGTAGGATGATCGTTTCGAATATCTAATTCAGAAATTTCCCAAGGAGTTAACTTTGCTAATTCCTCTACTGTCAAAAAAGACTTTTGATTTTTATAGCGTAAAAATTTTGCCTCCTTCTTTGCTTGAGCTATTCCTATTGGTGTATTAGGATCTAATAATTCCACCTTGTATAAACTCTTCCTCTTAAAAAAACGCCCAGCGACTTGAAGTCCTCTCTCTATTGCATCTTTTCGAAAAGGTTTAATCTTACTTCTTGCCTGTCTTCTTTCCTCGTATTCATTGGCAAATAAACTATAGATAATCCTTTTTCCTTGATAAAAGTAAGTTATTAGATCTTCATCGTCTATAGAAGTGTCTTTGGATCTAGACAATAAGTTAAGTCCATGGTTAAGAAATTTCAACTTAGATTTGCTCCATTTTTTATCGCTAGAACTAACCTTAGGGTCATTTTGAATTTCTTCTTCTTTAGCAATCAAGTCTCTGATACTTAAGGTTAGCTCATGATAGGAGGCAGGTGAATACACTTTTCCTATATTTCGTTTTGCAAACCATCTTTCAAAATTAGGATAGGTATCTTCAGTGGTTCTAGGATTAAGATTAAGTGAGTAAGCACTGTTTGAAATACTCAGTACAATAAAAATTGTTAATGTAAACAAAATAAAACGTGAAAAAAAGTTATAAATAATATTATTATAAAGAATATTATCATAGTTGTTAAAATTAATGAGCTTTTTAAGCTGCTGATTAAACTTCTGATAAGACAAAAAATGAAACTTCATAATTTACTCTCACTTTGTTTATATTTTCCAATCTCAGAAAAATAGCATGGATTATATTAATAAATATTAATACCAGAATGAAGAAACGTTCATCATAACTAAATGTATCTATTATAAGTAAGTTGGATCAAACGTAGCGTAGCTTAAGGAGGTTCATAGTTCATAATATGAAAAATCAATAACGAGGAAGGTATTTAGCTTAATAGTAATTCGTCTCTTCCTTACTTGGATGTTTAACAAATTTTATTTCCTTTCTCAATTATTTAGAAAAGTTTAAGATAATAATTTATAATTTTATTATATTCATGGCCTGGAAAATAATTAGTCGCTGACGCTTTCGCGCCAGCGACTAATATAAATATAAGTTAAACGAAAGGAATAAAATATGATTAAAGAAAAATTACCAGACATCTCTCAAAATGATTCCCCTGTACTGGGGAAAACTCATTGGGCAATTGCTGACGGGTATATACCTGGACAAAGCAATGGACCAATTCCAGAATTAGAAAGCCATGATACCATTTGTATTTTAAATAGTACTAAAACTGATGCTCATATACGAATTACAATTTTCTATGTAGATAGAGAACCCTCTGCACCTTACGAAATACTAGTACCGGCCCAAAGAACCAAGCACATACGCTTCAATAATCTTACTGATCCAGAAGTAATACCAAAAGATACTGATTTTGCAAGTATTGTAGAATCCGATGTGCCTATCATTGTCCAACATACCCGTCTTGACTCTCGTCAAGCAGAAAATGCTTTATTTAGTACGATTGCTTTTTCAGAATAAGAAAGAGATAGATGAATGTTAAACTAGTTGTAAGAGGTTAAAATGCCAGAACAAAATAATTATGAATTACGGAGTTATTCCCCCCCACCTCCTACTGGATGGAAAAAAATCCATTGGTATAGTCCTGGGCTTCTATGGATGTTATCAGCGTTAGGATCCGGAACTACTCTCTTCACTCCACGAGTTGGATCTCGTTATGGTTATGATTTTTTTTGGGCCGCTCTTTTGGTTATTTTCATTCAATGGGTTGTTATTAGGGAAATCGGTAGATATACCGTTGTTACAGGGAAAACCTTTCTTGAAGGATGTAAAGAGATTCCTGGTCCCCGTGGGTGGGCCATTTGGTTGATCTTTATTCCGCAGCTATTAGCTGCCATTGTCACCATTTGTGGTATTGCCTCTCTTACTGGAAGTGCACTTATGATTGCTTTCCAAGGATCACATACTTTATATGTTATTCTTTTACTCATTATCTGTATTTTTTTAGTAATACGAGGACAGTACAAAGGCGTAGAGAAAGCAAGCACATTGTTAGGAGTAATTTTAATTTTTAGTTCTTTAATTGCTGCTATTTTGGTAAGGCCTAGTCCCTCAGCAATGCTAAAAGGTCTTATTCCATCTATTCCACAAGACTTTGATATAAATTTTATTATTCCTTGGTTAGGATTTATGTTAGCAGGTGCTGCTGGACTAATGTGGTATTCCTACTGGGTGATCGCTAAAGGATATGGGGGAGAGGTAAACGAAGTCGGCGTAAATAGCAATAATAA
>JADGAM010000385.1 GCA_015232015.1 Oligoflexia bacterium
ACAAGGTAAGCAAAAATTTTTGTTGCAGAAATTAAAAAGCTACATAGTAATAATAAAATAAAAATCATAAATTGATATTAACAGTGAGCTTGCTAAGCTTAAATGTATTTGTCTTTCAAAATAACAGCTATTCGTGGGATGCTGCCGGTAAAGGGAACAATCCTGGAGGTGCATATAGAGATACATGGGATGCAAATAGCACTCATGCAAAGATGACAGAATTTTCTTTTTATATGTTTAATAAAATTGCTAACAAGTTGACGTTATATCCGCTAATTACCGGTAGGAAAGGAGATATTATTGCCTTTTCCAATGCTCCTGATGTCGATGATACTGGAAATGAAAGTGGTGTTCCTACAATGAGAGGACATTTCCATAATCCTGAAACTGGAACAAATTATTTAGGAGAGAAGGCCCCTACCGCAATAAGTGAATTTAAAGATAGGATTCATGATGCCTTCAATGAATATGGATTTGAATATCTAACAGGAATAGCTCTGGAGAATGAAAGATGGTATGACACTCGATTTTCCGGCGATCATGAACGCTATTATTCAGCAAGATATAACCTGGGTAAAGCTCTTCATTTCCTTCAAGATCTAAGCATGCCCTTTCATGCTAAAAATATTATTGCCAGATACAACCCTGGTGATGTGGTATTTGATGGTATTGGACATGTTGGGTATGAAAATGAAGTGAGACGTAAATTTCAAGATAGATCTTTGACAGATAATTACTCAAAAAAACTTCCATCTATTTCTGGCAATTTTGATGAGGATCTTAGAAAGATTACATCAGAATTGAACGAGTTTGGTTACAACAAATTTGGCGAGGTTATTAATCATAATACTCGCGAACAGGCCAGCAAAGAATTATTTGCTAAAACCATTATGGCCAGTGCTGATGTCCTATATGTGCTATCGATATATTTAGAAAAAGTAAAATTACAAACTCATAAGGAGTTGTTAGTGCCGCATCTTACTTGTAAAGAAGGTGGTTATCGGATATCTCATGAAACATTTAGAGTGGGTTTAATAAACTTGTACAATCTAGTTTGTGGAGAGGTTAAAATACATCCTTTCACAGAAGAAGAACTCAGAAGATTGAATGCTAGAGAAGGAGGAGAGGATTTCAGTATATTTATCCCAATTATAACAAATTTGATTTTGAATTAATAATTAATGAATTCAGAATTTTTATTAACTAAAAAAATTTTAAGTTAGGAGTTTTTATGTCTTTAATAAATCTTAAAATCATAGGTTTTACTATGGTTGCTATGTTAAGCATTGGAGCAGTGAATGCTGCTTCCATAAATGCAAAAGGTAAAGTTACTTCCGTTATATCGTATACACCGTATAAAGTAATTGAGGGCCCTTTAAAGGGTATTTTGACCGGAGGTATTGTGGTGGGTTTGTCCGTGAATCGTAATGGAGTTGGAACTGGCCCAAAGGATTTCTGGGCCATTTCGGCCGCGGACGAAGAGACAGCTGCAGGAAAGACTAAGATAATGTTACTTCAATCGGCCTTGCTCACTGGTAAGCAAGTTACATTATACGGAGAAGGTCTTGGTCGTGCGGTCATCGCTTTAGATGACCAGGGCAATCCTCATGAATTTCAACAGATAGCGACTGTAATGATGAATAATTAATTAAAAAATATATTTACAAGGAGATTTTTATGCGTATTTTTTTACAAAAAAAATGGACAAAATTTTTATTTGCAACTTTCGTTACTTTTCTAATTAGTTACCAAGGTCAAATCGCAGTTGCAGGACTAATCTGTGAGGGAATTCCAAGTGTAATAGGTGTTCATCCAATCCTTGGAAATGTTTATGTTAGTGTGGGAGGATTGGATCACATTATTCTATGTTCTATCAAAGATGATGTATGCAAAGGTGTTTATGGCCAGCTTTTAACTGCATTTGTAGCGAAAAAAAAGATTGGTCTAATGTTCTTGTCTTCGAGTACACAACCTGGCAAAAGTTGTGCTGATCTACCAAAATGGGGCGCCCCTAATCCAGAGTCTGCTTTTCATTATATGGAAATTGCTAACTAATAAAAATTTTGTTTATAGATCGCTTTCCTATATGCTTATCCTGATATTTCTTATCGCGATTATTAAAACATTCTTGATAATATGGGTTTCAAACATTTTTAGAGCTAATTGCCTCAGAATACCTGTTACCGAATTTAAAAAAGTAATAAAAAAGAAAAATCCAAATTACTTGATCACGCTGTTTTATTTGCTTCAGAAAATGTCTATATCAACATTGGAAAGATTTTTAAAACAGTTAAGAGTGAAATCAACAATAACAAAAGGAATAACATCAACCTGTCCTGCAGACATATGAAGAACAAAGTTCCCATCAATACGTTGGACTCCACTGTTACTAGACCAGGTTACACTGTAAGCAGATACCGTCGCTCATTGTGTAGATAGACTTATTGGGGAATTTATGAATTCCATTACTTTAGTAGATATTTTTTCAGGATGGACTATAAACGGTGCTCTTTTTAC
>JADGAM010000386.1 GCA_015232015.1 Oligoflexia bacterium
AGTATGTTAATCTGCTATCATTTTAAAAAAGTTTTTTAGATCTCTCTTTCACGATATTTCTTTAGGAGACGTGGGTGAGTGGCTTAAACCAGGTCCTTGCTAAGGATCCAGGCCTTTACGGGTCTCCAGAGTTCGAACCTCTGCGTCTCCGCCATTTTAAGCCCCATTTTTTCAGTCGAAATTCACTTATTTTTAGATGTTCCTTTTAAACAAAGGATTTTATCAATTCGAGATTCCAATGGCTTGCTTAATTTCTCCTGATCCGAACATTACACAACATTACTGGTTATTACAAAAGCGTGCTTGGTTTGTGCTTATGCAAGCACAAATGAGAACGATTTGTGCTTGGTAAGCACAAAATTAATTCTCACGATGGCCACCCTCCTTGTATCCATCCATTTTTTATTACCACCTGCTCAGGTACCTATTGAAATTATAGGACACTTGGGTAGGTGGTTTTTATCAAAAATTTTAAGCCTTAAAAGGTTTTAAGAAGATTAAATATGGCAGGTAGAAGATCAGAAATAAAGATCGAAACAAAGGAGTCTCGTGCCCTAAAACGCATGAGATTAGTACGAGGGTTATCACTAGTTAAGGCCGCAAGGGTATCTAGAATAGAATATTCAATGCTAAATCATGCAGAGAATGGCCGCCTAAATATTACTGAAGACTATATAGAGAGGTTCTTAACGGGGTTTAATTTTACTAGGGAAGAGTGGGAACTGTTTGTTGATAGCAAGGTTACTGTTTTTGACAAAAGAGATGAGTGCATAAAAATTCTGGGGAATTTATCGAAAGAGAAGGTAGAAATAGTTTATGCTTTGTTAGTTAATTTAAAATAAAAATTAGCAAAGATGGAGATAGCAAACAACTCAAGATAGAAGTTGTCTTTATGATCCAGAACTTTGATAATGGGTCGTAGTAATTTAGTTATGGAGAGATTTTAATGGCAAATATAATTGCTTCAAAGACAATAAACGCTCAATCTAAGAATTATTCTAAACTGCTCGGTGTCCTTAAAACACAAATATCTAAAGCAAAAATAAAAGCAGCTGTTGCTGTAAACAAAGGACTCATCTTACTCTATTGGCAAATTGGTAACCATATTTTAAAAAGTCAGATTTCCGAGGGATGGGGAGCTGGAGTTATCGATAGATTATCAAAGGACCTGCGATCTGAATTTCCTGAAATGAATGGTTTTTCTTCTCGTAATCTAAAATACATGAGAAAATTTGCTCAAAATTATTCTGACTATAAATTTGTGCAAGAGGTGCTTGCACAATTAACCTGGTACCATAACATCACTTTATTAGAAAAAATAAAATCTACAGATGAGCGTAGCTGGTACATAAAAAAATCAATAGAAAATGGTTGGAGCCGTTCAGTTCTAGTCCATCAAATTGAGAGCAAACTTTATCGCCGGCAAGGAAAAGCTGTTAATAATTTTAGTAAGAGACTACCTAAACCTCAATCCGATCTTGCCAATAATATATTAAAAGACCCTTACAATTTTGACTTTCTCTCCCTTAGTGAAAAAGCACTTGAGCGTGATTTAGAGCAAGGACTTATTGATCATATACAAAAATTTCTTATTGAGCTAGGGGTAGGATTTGCTTTTGTTGGTAGACAATTCCATTTAGATATTGGTGATGAAGACTTTTATATTGATCTACTTTTTTACCATTTAAAATTAAGATGTTTTATTGTTATTGATTTAAAGATGGTTGATTTCAAACCAGAATTTGCAGGAAAAATGAATTTCTATCTCTCTATAGTAGATGAGAAACTCAAGCATCATACAGATCAACCAAGCATTGGATTAATTTTATGCAAGAAGAATAATAAAATTATTGCTGAATATGCTCTGCGAGACATAAAAAAACCAATGGGAATTGCTTCCTATGAGATAAAACTTATTGAATCATTACCCAAAAAATTACAAGGGCAATTACCAACGATTGAGGAAATTGAAAAAGAGATGGGAAATATAAAGAAAAAGCTTTAGTGATAAATTTTTTCCTTAAACAAGGCCAAAAATTGAAACAAGAATTAAAAATAAATGACAGCAATGTTATCTTAATAATTATTAAACTCATAATATGAGCATGGTTCTAACTTTTTACATGCCACTTCGAATGGAACATCCTGATTTACAACTAAATCAGCAATATTAGCAAGACAATCACAAGCGATACCTCTTAAAAAAAGATCTACCGGTCTCATACTCCGCAGCCCACTACACTCAATTTCATAGCAAAAAAAATTAATATTTTTCTTCATCCGTAAAGACAATAGTTTTTTTATATCCATATATTTTTGATGGTAGCAACTGTTTTTCAAAGCAATTATGTAGATTGCTTCATCCTGCTCTAATGGATATAACTCAACAAACTCAATCATATTTTCAAAATGCCTTTTCTTAGTTTTCATATTTTCACTTTCTTCATGAAAACAAAAAATATTAATTATGTGGCCATATTCCATGCAAGTCATTGCTTCGATTTCTTTAAGCTTGCA
>JADGAM010000387.1 GCA_015232015.1 Oligoflexia bacterium
AAAGTAAATCTTTACAAGCAAAATAAAGAATTCTTGCAAACTGTAATTTTAGAACCAATGGATTTAATTCTTCTGGCCCGTGGTGGGCATGGTCTTGAATTTATCGAAGAAGGGGAAATAATTGAAGTAAAGCAAGGGCCTTACATTTCACCACAAGAAGACAAAGAGATCTTTGCTAATTAAATTTTATTAATTAAATATATATGAATAATATCATTATCATTTCAGTAATCCTTCCAACTTTAAATGAATCACAAAATATAATTCCTTTAATAAAAGAACTAGAGACCCAACTTTCCTCACTAAAAAATAAAAAATTTGAAATCATTGTTGTTGATGATGATTCAAAAGATTTAACTTGGAAAATTGTAGAAGATTATTCACATTCCCTTGAAGAAAACCGCCCTTGGATAAAAGTTATTAGAAGAATTTCTAAAAGAGGTCTTACTAGTGCCTTAAACGATGGAATTACAAGTGCCACTGGAGATATTGTTGTTTGGATGGATTGTGATCTCTCTCACCCTCCCAAAATAGTTAATCAACTTGTAAGAGGAATAACTGATAATAACAATAACAATAACAATAACAATAAAGATGTAACAGCTGTAGTAGCATCAAGATATGTTTCAGGCGGATCAGATGCACGAAAAGGTAAATACTTCTTTCAAAAAATATTAAGCTTTACTCTCTACACTCTCTCAAAATGGTTTTTAAAAACTCCTGTAAGAGATATTACTAGTGGGTATTTAGCAATAAAAAAATCAGCTCTCCTAGAAATTGGTTTATTAGAAGGAGATTATGGAGAATATTTTATCGATATGCTCTGTAAACTGGCAAAAAAAAATCACAACATAATAGAGTTACCCTATACTTTTAAAAATAGGGAGCTTGGTGAATCAAAGACTGCGACAAATTTTGGTGGTTATTTTTTTAGAGGAAGAAAGTATCTGAAAGTAATATTTAAGCATGCACTACGCACTTAGGGGATGAACCACTTAAGGCCTTAGTTTTACTTATTAATTCCCATCTTATCTTTTAATGCCTTTAAAGACTCTGAAGTGCTAGCACTAGTAGTTGAACCTTCTAATGCCTTATTTATTTCATCATCAACACTTGTTGCTTTACTAGCAATATCTCCATAAGATTGTGCCAATGCTTCATCTTGCTCTACTCTAGTTTTCATCTTTTCAAGCATAGTTACGGTTCCTCCAGAATCAATCTTGGCCATCTGTTCATTTATTTTTTTACTGGCAGTTGCAATCTTTGCCCTGGCCTTTAGAGTAGTAAGTTCTGTGGACCACTTATCAATTTCTTGCTTTAGGCGAACAATATCACCCTCTAATTTGTTGGTTAAAGTATTATGTTTAACTTCATTTTGAGCAAGAACTGTAATCTCTTTCATCAAATTCTCTTTCTTATTCAAGGCCTCGCCCGCCAAACGATCAGCATCTGCTTGCGCTAATTCACCCTTTTGGGCACGAGAAAGAAGTAGCATGGCCTTCTTCTCATAATCGGCGGCCACGTTTTTTTTCTCTTCACACTCTCTCTTATTTCGAATGGCCTCCGCCTTAATCTCAGCAAGACCTCTCAAACTATTTTCTAAATCTTTTTTAAGATCAATAATTCCTTGTTCACTCATCTTTACCGGATCTTCTAATTTATCAATTACAGCATTGGCCTCTGATTTACCCCATGTAAAAAGTCTTCCAAAAACACTCATTTGTTACTCCTGTTAAATTTGTTAAATTTTAAATAAATTTTAAATAAATTCTAAATTCTAAATTCTGGTTATAAACCCTTTGCAAATTTTAATAACTCATTTCCATATTCAGCTAACCCTAAATGAAGAGCATTAATAGATGCCTCCAACTCATTTAAGTCTAAATTTTTTACTTGTAGCGTATCTCTAAAGATAACATATTTTCCTTCATCATCTATTACAAATGCTCCATGAACTAGTTGACGATTCATCTGCAAAAGTCTTTTAAAGATTAAAACATTATCTTTTTTATTTTCAAATATTATTTGTTCAATAATAAGAAGTGGTTCACTTATACTTAAGAGTAAATTTTTTATTCCTCTGCTCTCATCAAGTAAAATAAGAACTTTGTTTTCTCTATCTTCTTTTACGATATCCACGTTTAAACCAAGCACATAATTTTTTACTTTTAAAAAACAATCACAACACTCTTTTGAATTTTCTTTCATTTTAATTACTCCTTTTTAAAAATTTTTTTTTTAACTAAGACTCGTGAGGAAGAGGTCGTCTTTTAGGTCTAAAGTAATGTCTTGGTGAATACTTTAAAAAGTCTGAAATGTGACTCATATACACACAAGAATATTTATCAATTTGATTTGCAAGCCTACTCTCCTCCTGACCTGAACGCATAAATGGTCCCCAATACTTATTAAACAACATCTGATAACTATCAATTTTTTTTGTAACCTCCTCATCAATTATTCTTATCTCTGTTCTAAT
>JADGAM010000388.1:0-499 GCA_015232015.1 Oligoflexia bacterium
GTTAATTAATTATATCGTTTGTTACTAATCGAATGTCAGCAGTGTAAATTGCGTGACTTAGAAGTGTTTTAATCGAAAACAATGAAGGTACTAACGAAAAAGATGATATTTCTTTTTCGTCTATATGAGGCAAACGAGAATAAATATTCATAAAGGAAGACAAAACCGGGGTTTCAATATTTTTGTACCACAAGCTTTCTATCCCACATTTAAGTAGAGATAAATGAACGACATTAGGAAGATATTTTTGCCACTCTAAATATCTATCTGAACCTATTGAATTTAGGCCACTCAGAATCTCTTTAATTACATTTGTAAATAAATTATGAGAAGAAAGTTTTATTGCTGCTTTTTCAATCTCTTCTTTCTCCCTTTCAGTAATGTTTTTTTGGTATTTATCCGCCAAAAGATATATTAGTAAACGAATCTTACAAAAGATATGATCAATAGAGCTTCCTAATATTGTATTGTAATCTATTATATAAAATTCTGGTGTAAA
>JADGAM010000388.1:540-2478 GCA_015232015.1 Oligoflexia bacterium
CACGTTTATCAAATCCGAAGTGTCGTAAAAAATTATATTTTAAATGACTTTGCAAGGCATCTAATATAACCAAATGTCTTATTTTACTATTAAGGGAAAAGTAGTTTATAATAAGTTTTTGTGATTTAAGCTTTTGGATAATTTTTGTTAATGTTAAAATATCAAATTTTATTACCTCGTTATTATGAGTACTATGAGTAACTCCCATTTGTTTTATAAATTGAAATAATCGACTCTGATATACTACAAGATCAGCAGTGCTAGCAACTGCCGATAAATGACATATATCTTTTTCTAATGAAGAAAGCTTATTATAAAAATCAAGTAATTTTTCTACTGAAACAGACATGTTCTTAATCCTAATACATTGATACTAAAGATACTTAAAGATACATTAGTTATTTAGAGTATGGATCTTTCTTATACTTCCAAATTTTATTTTTAAAAAAATTAGGAGTAAGTATAGCAACAAAACGAGATATTTTTTTTATTGCAACAAATGTTTTCATACTCCAATGAAAATGAGAAAGTAATATTTTATTATCTAATACATTAAAAAGATAATCCAAAATTATTGATAGAGCGATAAAATCATCTAATAAACCAATTACTGGAACCCAATCAGGAATAAGATCAATAGGGGAAAGAATATAAATCATTAAGACAGCAATAACTTTCTTATCTCGATCTGGAATACGACTATCATTGGAAACATCTTTTATAAATTGAATAATGTCATTAAAAAATTTTTTAATATTTTTAATAAATAACCTCTCTATTTCTGTCGGTACAGTTTCGGCACATTTAAAGCTAATACAAGCTAGTAAATAGTACAAAGGAAATTTATAATGATTTTTTATTTTATTTTTATTTTTATTTTTATTTTTATTTGCCCTAATATTTAAGCACAGCGATTTGTGCAAGACATTTGCATTTATGTTTCGAATAAAATATGCTTTAATATTAATAGTAATAGTAAAAAATAGTGGAAAATTAATTTTGTGCGATTGGAGTTACTCGATATGAAAGTACTGAAATTGAAGAAAAATTCATCCTCATTAAATAGTCTTAAAAATGATATTCTAGAAGTTGGTAGAAGAGTCTATGCCAAGGGGCAAGTGGCGGCCAACGATGGCAATATAAGTATACGCCTAGATGAAAATCACATTCTCATTACTCCTACAGGCATAAGTAAGGGATTTATGACCGCCAAAGATTTAATCGTAGTAAATTTTGATGGTGTTGTTGTGCAAGGAACGAGGAAACCCTCCTCTGAAGTTTTCATGCATTTAGAAATTTATAAACAGCGAGCGGATGTAGAAAGCGTTCTACACTCTCATCCTCCCTATGCAACTGGATTTGCAGTAGTAGGAGTTCCGCTAGATCAATATGTTTTACCAGAGGTAATTATCTCTCTTGGAACCATTCCTCTCGTAGAATATGGCACTCCTGGAACCGAAGAGTTTTATCGCCCACTTATTCCCCTTCTTAAAACCTACGATGCTTTTTTACTTGCAAATCATGGGGCGCTCACTGTCGGTAATAGTGTTTACAATGCATATTTTAAAATGGAGACTGTTGAACACTTTGCATACATCTCATTTATTGCAAGACAACTTGGTAAGGTAAATGTTCTAGATGATAAAAAGGTTAAAAAATTAATAGATTTAAGAGAAAAATATGGCATAAAAAAAATGGTTGGCATTCCTGTAACAGACAACAAAAGTAAAAAAAATAAAAAAAAATAAAAAAATAAAAAAGGTAAATAATCATGAATAGCAAATCTAACTTTAACTTTAACTTTAATTTTAATACTTATTATCCTCCTAAAATTGGCATTAGACCCGTTATCGATGGTCGTAGAAAGGGTGTACGTGAATCGCTGGAAAAACAAACATTAGCTATGGCCAAGGCCGCCGCCAAACTTTTTTTATCAAA
>JADGAM010000389.1 GCA_015232015.1 Oligoflexia bacterium
GTGTTGAAGAAGAAAAAATCATCACACTTTCTGCTGCTCACTCTTATGGGCTTGAAACTTTACAAGAAAGTATAATTAGCTTTATTCAAAAAAAGAGAAAACTTTTATTGTCACCAGTGGAAAAACAAGATCGACCACTTTTAAATAGTATGACTCCAAGAGAGGATGTAGTTGCAAAATTAGCAATAATTGGAGCGCCTAATTCTGGAAAATCAACACTTTTAAATAGATTATTAAAATGCGATAGAGCGATTGTTAGTGAGATTCCAGGTACTACAAGGGATCCTATTGAAGGGCACTTTGATTTGTATTTTAAGGAACCACTTATTGTTGATGTTGAGAATGAGAATGAGAATGAGAATGATAAGATCTCTGACGAGAATAAAGATAAAGTAAGTGATAGTGACAACAGGTGGCATTCTTTGAAAATAGTTGATACAGCTGGAATTAGGAGGAAGAGAGAGGTATATGATCAAGTTGAATCAATGGCAGTTATACGCGCTTTAAAATCCATTGTTGAATCAGACATTGTATTATTAGTAATTGATGCTCAAAATGGAATTAGTCATCAAGATAAACGTTTAGGTGAAATTGCTATTGAGAAAGGAAAATCATTAATTATTGTTTTAAATAAATTCGATCTGCTTGATAAAAATATTAAAAATAATTCAAAACTTTTTAATGAGTGGTTTAAAGATATAGAAGTGTTGGTTCCTTGGCGTTATTGTGCTTTAATACCCATTTCAGCAAAAGATGGAAAATTTATTGGAAATTTAAAAGAAGAGATCAGAAAAACAGTTTTAGTTCGTAAAAGAAAAATATCTACTTCAAAGCTCAATCAATGTTTTCAAAAATTATTAGAAAAAAATGTTGTCAGGGTTGGAGGAGCATTTTCTGGAAATAAGGAATTTAAGATAAAATACACTTCTGTTGTTAAAATGAGTCCACCAACAATATTAGTGTTTTCGAATGTTGCGAAAGATATTCCAGAGGGATATCGAAGATATCTTGCAAATGGAATTAGAGAGAATTTTAATCTGGTTAATACTCCAGTTCATTTAGTGTTTAGAACAGGCAAAGAAGAAAAATAGTTTTTTGCTATGGATTTAATCTCATCAATTTTTTTAAGAGCAAAAATTTTATTACGTAATTCAGAGGCATAAGGAAAAGAGGAAGTGTATCCAACTATAAATTTTTTTAATTGAATAATTTTAATTTTTTCTTCAGAAACAAGTTCATCGCTATAATAAGAAAATGCATCAATCACTTCCAACATGTCAGAACCACTAAATGTAAATTTATCGGTCATATTATTTATTTCTGCTAACCCTTCTAAGAAAATAAAAGGATTTTTGCAAGCACCACGACCAATCATTAGTGCCTTACAGTTAGTGATTTTCATTCTATCTGCTATACTCTCTTTAGTATTTAAATCACCATTACCAATTATTGGAATGAAAGAGTTTTTAGCGATGTTTTCTATTAATTCCCAATTTGCTTTCCCTTGATATAACTGAACTGTAGTTCGACCGTGAATAGTAACAAATTCGATGCCAATATCATTGGCGACCTTTACAACTTCAGAGGCGGTAATCTCTTTTTCAGAGTGGCCTAATCTTATTTTTATGGAGAGTGGGATGATTAGTGCTTTTTTTATGGGAGATAAAAAATCATATAGTTCAAGAGGTTTTCTAATGAGTGCTGAACCAGATCCTTTTGAAACTACTTTTTTTACAGGACAACCCATATTTATATCTATAAATTTTGCTCCTTTTTCTTGAGCTAAAAGTGCTGCAGTCATTAGATTATGAGATTTTTCTCCAAACAATTGAATACCCACACACTCTTCTCGTGGATCAACGTTAAGCATATCTTTAGTTCTAGCACTATTATAAAAAATGCCATTGCTTGAAGTCAGTTCGCTTATGCTGCCACCTGAACCAAGATCTTCCATCAATAATCTAAAAGGAGCAGAGGTAATTTGTGACATGGGAGCTAGAATTAGTGGTGAGTTAAATATCACTCCCCCTAGAGAAGTGGCCTTTTTTAATTTTTTTATTTTTTCTATTTTAAAAGATAACTCGAGGGAGTATTTGAATCTACATTTAGCGCTGTTTTTCATGTTGTTTAGTGCAATTCTCTTGTGATACATTTAGTGGTTTAATGATGAGATTGCTTTTTACAATGGAAATTATAACATTAAAAGGTAAAATTTAAGAGAGTTAGGAGAGTACATGTTTGACAAATTGAGTGAAAAAATATCAGACGCATTTAAAAATATTTCTGGAAAGGGCACTATTTCAGAAAATAATATTGAAGATGCATTAAAAGATATAAGGACAGCGCTACTCGAAGCAGGTGCAGAGATAGTAGAAGTAGTATCAGTATTTTGTTTTTCATTGTTATCATCTTCTAATTTAGTTACAGGTCCAGTACTCTCTTCTCCTTCTCTGTACATATTAGATTTTTTAAATGC
>JADGAM010000038.1:0-11193 GCA_015232015.1 Oligoflexia bacterium
AAATAAAAAAAAGGATGCCCATAGGGAAAAATAAAAAAGAACAAGAAGAGATAGATAAAGATTACCAAATAATCTTAGATAATAATTTTATTTATACAAGTTTGACCTTTGATAAAGCAGAAAAAGAAATATTAAACCTTACAAAAAAAAATGGAAATACCTCTTCTGCGCTATATGAAGCAAGAAAAAAAGTAATGGAAAATAAAAAAGAAAGGGCCAAGGCCTTAAATTTAGATTTCAAATCATCTATACCAAAGGCAATTAGAGAAAATTCTGAAATAAAAAAATTTTTATTAAATATTAGCAAACAAAGTACAAAACATATATCAGATGAAGAGAATTTCTTTGCAAGCACTTTAGCAACAAACGCAATTAATGGATTATCTTTTCAAAAAGGGAGTAAAGAAAAAAGAAAAAAAGCATTAGTACTTATGCCTGGATTTGCAGGTCATACTATTAAAGATTATATTTTTGAAGAAATAGTAATTGATGCTAATAAATATTTCGATCGCCCAGCTGTACGTCCTCTTGTAGATACAAAAGGGCCAACAGTTGTGGCGGCGGAAGATGCTCAAGAGTTTTATGGAAGTAAATATACAAGTAAACATGAAAAAAACTTTGATATTTTACATCCTGTAGGAACAGAGCTTGGAAATAGTATCGGTGCCAATGCAAAAAATGAAGAAGATTTAAGAAAATTTCTACTATCTTTAACTGAAGAGTGTAGCATCCATTTAATGTATGAAAAACCAACCAAACAAGATGAGTGTCCTGCTCTGGTGTTAGAGGGAGAAGAATTACATTCTTATGATTACAATGGAAGTATTGTAAAAGAATATCCTCTTGAAAGAGGTGCCAGTGTTGAAATATTAGAAAAACTAGAGTTGCCTTTCAGTCAAGGACCTACTTTTTTAAATAAAAATCTATGTGAAATGATTACATCTTTTGGCGGCCACACCACCCCTGCCCCCTATAAGGACACAGATTTTACATTATTAGGTTACAGTAAAGGAGCGCCAATAATTTTAGAAATGCTTCAGAAATATCCTGAACTTCAAGAAAAAGTTGATGGAGTTATAACATTCGCTGGTGTTGTTCAAGGAGCAAGTGTTGCTCGAGAAATTTTAGGAAAAATCGAAAGCTTTATTGGTGGTAAAGAAGCTTTAAAGAGTATTGATAAATTATTACAAACTAATCCAGAGCTATTAAGTAGTCTTCTCACATGTGTAGATGGAAACCTTAGTACAATAAATTTAAATTTTCCAGCTTTAAAAAGCATTTTAGAGCGTGTTGGAGTAAAAACCGAGATCATTGAAGATAAGATTACAAGTTATTTAAAGACATTAAATTTCGCAGACGTGATAAGTGGTGCCACCGATTTAACTCCTTATGAAAGAATTAAATGGCATTTAAAATACTTTAACGATAAACATTTTAAGAAAAAAATGTTTTTTATGAATATGTCTGCAATTAATGATCCCTCAATTGTTGTAAGGCCTCGTGATGAAGATCCTTTTAAACCTAAATCACCATCTCCAATTGTTCCCATGTTAAATGATGATGGAAGCGTTGCCTGGGAACATTTTAGTCCGGATGCTGCCTTTTTATATTTATCTTCACTTGCTGGTTTTGAAGGTGCTTCTGCAGGTCTATATGATGCTCAAGTGGAATTAGCACATACAAAAAGTTTATTATTAGATAATAGGCCGTTAAGTGAATCTTTAACTAAAGAAGAGTTAGAAAAATTATGGCTTGATAAAGATATGCAAGAGATTTTTAAACAAAGAAAAATCACTACTATTGAGCAATTAATAAAAACTCCTCGTAACAAATTAATTCCTGCCAGTGAAACAACTAATATCAAAACTATTGATCTTGGCGAAATAATGGGGCATCACTGGAGTCCATTTAAACAAGCATTGAAGTTACCAGAAGAAATTACTAAAAAATATGCTGCTTGGAAATTTCCTCGTAAAGCATATATGAGTGCTCTTGTGCAAACTATGTCTTTATACAACTTATATTATCAAAATTTTGTAGTAGATAATGAGGAATAAAAAATGAGGAATAAAAAATGAAAATAATATTTTTATTTGTTTTTACATTAAATATATATCTTTTTAATTTACTAACTTATGCTTCTACTGAAAGTAAAACGCCAGTTACAGATACGAGTACAGATACGAGTAAAAATACAGCTAAAGAAAGTGATCAAGATGTTCAAAGTTACTTATATGATTTAGATATTGGTGCAGAAAAAAACTCTAAAGAAGAGTGCACAAAAAATATTAGTCATTTTTACAATCTTATGGCCTTAGGATCAATTGATGGGTTAGTTACTACTACTAGTGTAGATCGTATAGGAACGAAAAACAATTGCTACGCCTGTAGTATTGGAGGACAAAAGATTACTGCTACAGGTCCTTACCTGCTGGCCATGCGATTTTTATCTCAATTTGATTGGCAAATTATTCGTTCACTACTTATTGATGATAATATACGACCACTTCCTAGGTCTGCACATGCATTCTTTTCTCCTTTAAGTAAAGATTTTGAATCAACATTATCCGAGGGAAATTTAACCAATTATAGTGATAAAACAAAATTAATAAATAATTTATTTAGTGGTCTATTTACTACTATATCAAATGTTAGTAGTGATAAAGAATTAGAGATGGTAATTAAAAATGTTAATTTTGAAGATTTATTATCAGATCCAAAAAAGAAAGCAAAATTTCTAGAAGCATTATCACAGGCCATAAAAAATCGCTTAACAAAAATTAATCAAAGTTATTCTAAAAATTTTACTGAGCAGGAGTTATTAACTTTAAATTTAGCTGATGAATTACAAAAGGCATCTAAATTATCTAAAAGTGGCGAATCAAAAGCAGATAAGAAAATTACTGCTGAAATGACAGCAGAAGCACTTAAAAATAATTTTTATCAAAAATATTTGGCCTTAAAAATGTTATCTAGGGCCAATGCTCCTATTACTACACTCGCCTCTTTAAATATTCCTGATTCTACTAAAAAGACCGACGTAGGAAGTTTTAACATAACAACCTATATGTCGCCATTTAATGAACTATTTCAAGTTAATAAAGATGGAAGTATTAAAACTTATGGAATACCTATTTTAACTGATGGGACAAATACGCCTGCTTTAAAAACTACCAAAAATGAAGATGTAAAATACGGTATAAAAAAAGGAATCAAACGAACAAAATTCTCCAAAATGCCAGTTGTTACTACAGTTGCCACATTTACAGAGGTTAGTTACTTAGATTACCCTGAAGTTGATCTAAATCAAAAACATATTGTTGAACTAAAACTTTCTAAGGATTTTAAAGATCAAGATAATATAAACATTAATATTAATTTTGGTAAGATGGTGGAGGCCGATAAAAGTAAATCCAGTAGTAAATCCAGCAGTAAATCAAGTAATGCCACTCCTGCGGCCACTGGTGATAAAAATCCATCTCTCATTACCATGGATTCTTCGGATTATAGAGATAGTTTAGTTCTACATGGTTTTTTAAATCTACCTATTAAAGATAGTAATAATTACGTTAGCAAAAAAGTAAAAAAATGGTTAAATGATAAAATAAATACATTTGAAATCGATGCTCACATTCACAGATTAAATATGAAATTAAATCGTGAAGCAAATAATAGTGGTGGTGTTAAGAAAGAAACTCATTTTTGGAATAAAGATAAATTAAAATTTGAAGATAATCCAGCACAGGCCCCTTATCATTTAAAATGTGCTATGGAAGATTCTCAAATATCCTATACTGTTAAGAAAAAAGTTTCAAAGAATGAAATGAAATTAATGAATGTCATGGGTTTTAAATGTGACAAAATCGAAGATCAAAAGGAAAAACAAGAAAAAGAACAAAGACAAAAACAAGAAAAAGAAGAAGAACAATATCTTTGTCTGCAAAATTTTTCTACTTTTAAAGATTTCAAAGATTCCCTTATGAAAAAATGGGTTAATAATATTTTTTCCTATGGAGTTAGGGGTATAACAAAACTTATCTTAAAAAACAGTTTACCTAGTATTGAAAAAGATATTGATCATGAGATGGGCGAGCAAATTGATAAGATAATGGAAGAATTTGTTAGCTCTAATGCCGAGAAAAATAAATTTCTACAACAAGTATTTGCAGGCCCTAAGAATAGTCACGATTTATAAATTTACAAATGATGTTCCAAAAAAATTAATCTACTCTTTTATATTTATATGTTTTGGAACACTTTGTTCCAAAATACATTGTCATAATACCTTTTGTGTAATAAAAATTAAAGAAAGTTTAGAAGAAAGTCATGACTAACAAACTTTAAACACTAAAAAAAAATTAACTGTTAAAGAATGGGAATTTAATAACTTCCATTCCTAAATCACTAGGAGTAGAAAAATGAAAGCAAAGATAAAATTAATTACAACATCAATAGCTCTATTAACCTGCTTAATTCTAGTTAATGCTGGAAAAGCAGATGAACCCTCAGCAACTGTTACAACACCAGCGGCGGCGAGTACTGACACTGAAACTGAAACTCCCTCAGCTACGCCTACTACCGCTGTAGATATACATCTTGGTAATCCTGGATATGGCGGTTCTGGTTGCCCTATAGGGACGGCATCTGCAGTCCTATCACCTGACAAAAAATCTTTTAAAATAATTTTTGATCAATATGTAGCAAAAGCTGGTGGTAACACTGGTATTTCACACGATAGAAAATCATGTAATTTATCTATCCCCATATCTGTTCCTACAGGATATAGCATTTCCCTCTACAAACTATACGCAATTTCCGGTTACGTTAATATTCCACTTGGAGGTCAAGGGGAATTTAACCTTGAACATTTTTTTGCCGGCACAAGAGGACCAGCATTTAAGAAAATATGGTCTGGTCCAATAGATAGCAATTATATTATTGAAACAACTCCATCTGCAAATAGTGTAGTCTGGTCACCTTGTGGTCAGTCTGTAAATTTTAGAATTAATAGCAGCGTTTATGCTAGAACCAATAGTAATTCAGATGAGGTCATGGCAACAGTAGATACAGGAATAGAGGGAAAAATTCAGTGGAGAGCTTGTAGATAATAAAAGTTATTTGATCAAGCACTCAACTCAGCTCAGCTCAACTCAACTCAACTTCCCAAATATTCCTCCAATACTTCAAAATTACTCCTGCGCTACTTTACAGGGGAGCTACTGAAAATTTCTTTAAACTCTCCTTTAAACTCTACTTTAAACTCTCCTTTATTGACGTTAAATTATATTTACTGATAATCTTAACATAGGATGCTTTAAATGTTCTTACATGCTCTTGTCTTAAAATTTAAGATCAAGGATAAAAAACAGTATGTCTCAAAAAATTGAAGATTCTAGTGAATTCATTAAAATTAGTATTGAAATTATTAGGCAGATACAAGATGTTGTACCATTTGATGTTTATATAGAGAGAAGTGACGGAATCTTTACTAAACTTTTTCATAAAAGGCATCCAATTGATCACGAAATGTTACGTCGGTATCATAAAGAAAAAAATGTTGCCAATTTGTATGTTCATACTGGAGAACATAAAACCTATCGCTACTGTGTAGAAAAAATTCTAGATTCTGCCCTCTCTGATATAAAAAAATTAAGTCCGGAAAAACTTACGGAAACAATTTCTGAGATGGCCAACTTAACAATTACAGAAATCTATTTAACTACTGAAATAAATAAGAAAGTTATGGAGTGGGCCGGAAAATCAATTACTGGTTGTATTACTTTATTGGGGCAAAATCCTCGGGCATTATTACGTGTAATTGAAGCATTAAAAACACATCAAAATATGCTTAAGCACTCAATGATGACTTGTATTTTTTCTATGCTTCTCATTAAAAAGGTTGGTTACGATAGCGAACGCACACTGATGATGCTAGGATTAGGAGCACTCCTACACGATATCGGAATGGCAATGTTGCCTTTTGAATGGGAGTTTAAACCGGATATGACTGTCGAGCAGTGGAAACAAATTAAAGAACATCCACAATTAGGTTATCGAATGCTTGAGAGTATTACTAGTGTAAAGCAAGAGGTGCGAACGATTGTTTTGCAACATCACGAACAACCCAACGGTATGGGTTATCCTAGTAATCGTTACGGAGGAGACATTTATTACTTGAGCAAAGTTGTTAGTATCGCTGATTGTTTTTGCGATAAGATTCTTCGTCATGAGGAAGATGAACAATCGATGAGTCTCTTGGAAGCGTTGGCCTCAATGAGAGAAGAAGTTGGACGTTTTGATGATCAGTTATTTCAGCACTTTCAAAAGTTGTTTGGCCATTTTAAACGTACAAAAAACGAGGAAGAAGATATAGCAGATACTGCTACAAAGGAAACTGATAAAAAGAATAATATAGATAAAAAAGATACGGCCGCTTAAGGCCTGGAAAAAAATGGAATCATCATTTCATACCCTTTTGATAAGTTCCCCTTGTGAGCGATTACGCTTTAATCTAAGTGGTATTTATCCAGTTCCTCGTATTGGATTAGGTATACTTAGCAACTTTTTAAAACAAAATGGTTTTACCAACACTCATATTATTGATCTGGTTGCAGAGAAAATGAGTATAAAAGATTTTATTTTTTATCTTAAAAACACTATGCAACCACAAATTATAGGAATAAGTACAACCATTCTTAGCATGAGAGAAACATTCACTCTTGCCAGAACAATAAAAAAACATTTCCCTCATATTTTTATAGTTGTTGGTGGTCCCGGCATATCATTTAGAAAAGAAACACTTTTTAAATATGCAACTTCTGGAATAGATTTTTTTATAAGAGGCGAAGGAGAGTTTGCCTTGTTAAAACTAGTCCAGGAGTTAAACCAAAACACATTTAATTTTGCTTCTATTCCAAATTTAATTTGGAAGGATAAAAACAATGAGACTATTAACATTATAGAAAATGAAACGGCCCCTTTCCGTGATCTTAATGATGGTATTGAGGTTGATTATCAAGCTCTTCCTATGAAAAAGTATGGCATTCATCCTCCCATGGGAGCATTCCCTCCCGCCACCATGGTTGAAACTGCTCGCGGTTGCTCATTTGATTGTGCTTTTTGCTGCCTAACTAATAAAAAAGTTCGTTTTAAAAATCCCCATTTAGTGGAAAAAGAAATCATATATCTACAAAAAAATTTTTCAATAAAAGAAATTCACTTTATAGATCCAACATTCACCCTCAATTATGAAAGATGCCAAGAACTATGCCAAAGATTAATAAAGTTAAAAATTCACTGGAGTTGTAAAACTAGAGTAGATTGTGTAGATAGCAAATTACTTTATATGATGTCTCAATCTGGGTGCTATCATATTGCATTCGGAGTGGAATCAGGTGACAATAGTGTGCTAGAATCATTAAACAAAGGTCACCATAACGATAAAGCAATAGAGGCATTTAAATGGTGTCGTTATCATAAGATTAGATCATCGGCCTACCTCACAATAGGTAATCCTCACGAAAATGATTATATCGTTAATCACAATATAAAATTCATAAAAAAACTTAATCCCGATTATATTTTATATAGCATTCTATGGCCAGATCCCAAAAGCATCATGACTCAAAATGGAATTTTAAATAAACAATTCACCCACGCAGATGTTGAACAATTTTATTTAGGAAACCATCCAGGCAGCAATGCCAATATCTCTTGCTATTTTGATAATTATTCCTTAGCAGGAATTCCTACGGTACAAATTGAAAAATGGTTAAAACAACTTTCCAAATCCTTTTATTTGAGGCCATCATATTTTTTATCCAGACTAATAGACATTCGCTCATATCATGACATTCTCAATTTAATTATTGGCGGTAAATATTTTCTGAAAGACTTATATATACAACAAACCTCTCCTATGTAATAATCAATGATCTATGATCAATAAAAATTTTATTTTTAGCTCAGACAAAATTATTAAAATTGTTTTATTACGACCTCCAAGACATTATTGGCCAATACTTAATGAGTCTGATAACTTTCTTTTACCTCTTGCTTATCCCACACTTTCTTCTTATTTAAAAAAATATCGCAAGGATGTTGAAATAATAATCCATGATTGTTGCTCTAACCGTACAGGGTGGCAAAAATTAAAAAAGAAATTAATAGAATGGCAACCAGACATTCTAGGTATTGGAGAAAAAACTCCTTTTGCCCACGAAGCATTTAAAGCGTTCAATTTATGCAAGCAAAGCAACCCTAATATAATAACCATTGCTGGTGGACAACATTTCTCTTTCGATGCAGAAAAAACTCTAAAAGAAAATAATGATATAGATTTTATCATCAGGTTTGAAGGTGAAATTCCTTTTTTAGAACTTATTAAGTCCCTTAAAGGGGAAGTTTCCATTGAGAAAGTTCCTAACTTAGTTTATAGGGACTACAATAACAACAGTAAGATTGTTGAAAATAAAAGCATAGCTCTCATAAATGATCTTAGCTCTTTGCCAATTCCAGACTATGAAAACTCGTCTTTGCATCTCTACTCTCCATTCGGTTTATTGTGGCCAAAAGCTGCCACTATTCAATCATCCAGAGGTTGTATCGACAACTGTCACTTCTGTTGCTGGGTTGCTCTTGAATCTTCTCACTCTTATACGGAAAATGGGGAAATTGTTCGCACACCCACTTATCGTCATAAAACTGCTGAACAAATTATTCACGAGATTGAAATTTTATATGAAAAATTTAATATCCGTTATCTATTTTGGGTAGATGGTACGTGGAATGCCAAATCAGATCTTTGTAATACTGTTTGTGAAGAAATAATTCGAAGAAAATATAAGCTTGGTTGGTGGGCCTTTGTCAGGAAGGATCTTTTGATTCAACAACACAAAGAAGGTGTTTTGAAAAACATGGTTAAGGCAGGACTACGCCACGTTCTCTGTGGAGGTGAACGCCCTTATATTACTGACATTAACAGTTTGGGTAAACATAATTATAATTACCAAATTGCTAAAGATGCCATGAGTATTCTTAAAAAGCATCATCCTGAAGTTTTTCGCCAATGCACTTTTATAACTGGGTTGCCTGACGATAATGCAGAAAAAATTAAAGCAATCTTATCCTTTGCTCATGATATAGATGTAGACTTCGCTGCTTTTCATGTATTAACACCATATCTTGGTACTACCTTAAGGCAGAATATCTTGAAAGATATCGAGCAAGGTAAATTGAATTTTGAAATAGAAAGTGATTATTCAAAATACGATATGTTTTGCCCCGTAATGCCAACAAAATATCTTACAAAAAATGAAGTTGCCTACTGGACTCATTGGTGTCAAAAAAACTTTGTATTTAAAAAACCTCATCGCTACTTCTTCCGGCTATTTTCACCTCATACTATAAGAAGAAAATTGCATTGGTGGTTTTTATTTAGTATCTCTCGAGTCTTTGCGAAACAAATCACCATGCATCTCCAAGGACAAGAAACTTTTGAAGGTTTTGCCGGTATTAATAAACTATGGCGCCCAAGCTGGTATGATGAATAACCAAATAATTTTGGCCATCCCCATTCCTGAAGATCAAGGGTTACGTCCTAGCTTTTATCCTCCTCACATCGGTTTGGCCTATATGGCAGCTATTCTTATAAAAAATGGGTATCAAGTAAAAATTTTTGATGGATTAAAACATCCGTCCTATTCATCCTTAAAAGAAATTTTGCATTCGTTTATTCCTTCCTATGTGGGGATATCTGCATATACTAGAGATATTAAATCTGCTAATCACATGGCCCAATTTATTAAAAACATGCAACCTAATTGTAAAATCATCGTTGGTGGTCCTCACGCTACTATGTTACCAAAGCAAACATTTTTAGAATTTCCTTTATTTGATTTTATTGTCTCAGGAGAGGGAGAATTTTCCATACTAAACATAGTAAAAAACCATGATCTCTCGACTAAAGATAAAGAATGTAATCGTAATACAGACAATTCAATTTTTTATCAAGAACAAACTTTTGTTGACCTTGATTTGTTGCCAATGCCCGCATGGGATCTTTTCGAACTAAAACACTACAAGGTTCTTCCCTATACCAACCAACAACCTCTTATGGGTGATCGTGAATTTGCTGTTCAAATTTCCCGTGGTTGTAAGCATGCTTGCTCTTTCTGTGCCCATGGGCATGGAAAGGTAGTACGTCTGCGCTCAGTTAATAACATCATCAATGAGATTGAATTTTTAATCGAAAAATATAATGCAAAGTCTGCGCTCTTTATGGCCGATACTTTCACTAGCAATCGAGATTATGTAATAGATTTATGTCAAAATCTCATTAAACAAAAAATTAATAGCAAATTTACATGGCACTGTTGTACTAGAGTAGACAAACTAGATTTAGAATTAATAAAAATAATGAAAGAAGCAGGGCTTGTTGGAATAAATTTAGGTGTAGAATCAGGTGATGCAGACGTTTTAAAATCTGTTAATAAAAATTTCTCTTTTGACCATTTAAAAGAGATAATCACCCTATTTAAAGAATTAAATATTAATACTACTGCTAATTTTATAATCGGCCTTCCGTCAGAAAACATTAACTCCATTAAAAAAACTATCTATTTGCCCATTAAATTGCAGATCGATTTTGCCACATTCACAAAATTTATTCCCTACCCTGGTACAAAACTAACTGCTGAATTAGAAGCAAAAAATAAAATTTTAACCAAAGATTGGAATAAATACGACACTCAACGCTTTGGTTTGTTATTTAAACATGACAATTTTTCTGCTGTTACAATTTCTATTCTACATTTAATTGCATACGCTTATTTTTATATCCGCCCTAGCAAAATACATAAGTTTTTATTACAGCTTGATAGTAGGTTTATTTTTATCGCCTTAATTAATCTAATAAAATTTTTTATATATAATCTATTTAGCAAAAAAGAAAATTAAACCACAAAATTAATCTGTAAGATAAACTAGGCGTTCAGCATCTAGATTAAAAACATATTTTTTTAGCTCCTCATCTGCTATTGCTAAAAAAAAAGCATCAACAATTACTTTTATATTTTTGTCTTTTTGCAAACAATTAATTAAATAACTACTATTAATTCTAAGTCTACTAATCATGGGATCTTCAATTCTAGGAAAAAGCGTAGTGTACTGATTCACATCTATAAAATCGCAAGC
>JADGAM010000038.1:11233-15885 GCA_015232015.1 Oligoflexia bacterium
ATTAAAAGATAGAACTTTTTGATTAACAAATTTGATTCTATTTAAGGCCCTAACATCTTCATTGTCATTATTTAAATAATGTGTTCTATCCAATATACTTTGCATAGAAAATGTACAATAAATTATTACGCTTGAAAAAATTAAGAAATTAACAATAGAATTCCATTTAAACTTTTTAGTAAGTTCCATTAAATAATCAAAAAAATATGTAGTTAAAAATGCCATATAAAAAAGATAATAGTTAAAATGATTATATCTAGTAAATCTCCAAACAAATAAAGAGAATAAAAATAACATTATCCATGGCAATACAAAGATTAAAAATAATTGTTTAATATTTTTTCCTCTAACAAAAATTGAAATTCCCCCTAATAATGAAAAAATAAAAAACCAAAAAGCACTACTTAGTGATCTATCATTATAAAACGTACTAACATGATTACCCCACGCCATACTCCATATTGGTCTATTTGCTAATGATTCTAAAATGTTTTTGTCAACAACTAAAGTTTCATTATACGATTTAAATGATCCGTTCATAAGAGTATTTTTAACATGAAATAAAAGCGTCTCTAAAAAATATCCTTTGCTCATATATTCGAAATAACAACCAAGAAATACCCCCAGTGCAAACATTGAAAGCAAATAAATTATAATTTTTTTTTTCCCGTTGGGTTTATGAAGTAATAAAAATATGAATATTGTTAAACATGCTGGTAGCATTAATGGTTTTGTTGATAATGATAATATGGAAAAGACAGCTGACAACAACAAATTTTTAAACTTAAATTCTTGTAATACGAAATAAACAGAAAGAAGAAAGAACATCAACATCAGAGAAGAAGGAGTAGCAGTCAATAGTTCTGCTGATAGTGAGGTAAAAGCAAATAAACAAACTGCTAACAAAGCAAATTTAGCAACGACAAATCTCTTTACAATAAGAAAAACAATTGTCGCGGCCATAATAGTGGTAAAATACGATAGCACTCTATAGTGTGCAAGTTGATTATTGGAATTTTTATCCCAAACATTTTTTAAAGATAGTACTCCTATATACACAGGTGGCAAATGCGTAGTAAAATCTTTATAAGGAATCTTACCACTTGCTATGGCCTTAGATTGTAAAATATACAACCCCTCATCTATGGTGGCCTGATGAAATTCCAATTTACTAAATAACAAACTAAATGAAAAAAAAATATAGACTATAATAACAACTGAATATTTATCCAACTTATTTATATTCATATAATTCATAGATATGTGTTTTTCCACAATATTTTGGGTGAATTAAAGATTACAGCATAAAAAATCTTCATTCGCTCACATAGATTATAAGAACTAATTTTATTATTTGATTGTAAAACCTTCTTTTTTAAAAACTTTAAATTAAGAAAATTTTTTTTAAAAGATTTCATTTTAAAAGCAATTATTTCTTTTTCTTCTAGCACATTTGTAGAATACCCTAGTGGATGCTTGGGATATATGCCTTCTGAGATATTTTTTGAAAAATCATAAAAATCATCAAATGAATTTCTATATAAAGTCACGCCCATCTCTTTGGGATAATAATACATCATTGAAGATGGCTCTATCGGAATAGCACTTACATTACAATGGCATTGAAAAGTATTTAACAAATATTTGATCATCTTTTCAGTTAAGTAGATATCCTCAATAGTTTCAAAAGGAAGACCTATGGAAAAGGAAACAAAAAAATAAACATTATTATGGGACAATAATTTAAAATTATCTAATAACTGTTGATTGCTATAATTCCAATTTTTATTAATCTTTCTAATTTTTTCCGAAGCAGAATCTATGCTAATAGTTATGGCCGAAAAATCTTGAATAAAAGTTATAGCAAATTCTTCAACAAATTTTTTACTTGGAGGGCACCAAGACACAAAATTGGCCCCCACTTTAATTTTTCTCTCTCTGATTTTTCTAAATAATTGTAAATAATATTTCTCGCTATCAGGATATGGGTCAAATTCAAAATAAATACACTGCACTCCACGCTGATAAACTTTTTCTATATCTTCTAACACAACATTTTTATCTCTAAAAGATATATTCTTATTTCCCCAATGATTGCTCCATAAATATGTACTACCACCGCAGTAAGAACATTGATTTAAACATCCTCTTCCAATCGGCATATAAAAAACTTTATCAATACTTTTTCTGCTATTAACATAAGAAATATTAGGGTGGCCAATTTTTGCATCTAAATATCTATCTACATTTTTCATTAACTGCAAATTAGCAAAAGAAATGTCTTCATTTAAAAAATTGAAATCAGAGATTATTCTATTATTTTCATAGGAAAAAGAATCATCAACATCTTTACTTTTTTATTAACAATGGTTCTTACAAGTGACCTTAATGCAAAAAAACCATCTCCACAAATAACAAAATCAATAGAATCAGAAAATTTTTCAATTATGTCTTTAGCAAAGATACTGGCCGTAATTCCTCCAACTACCACTACCGCCTGTGAATTATTTTTAATTTCTTTTGAAAGCTTAACCGTTTCATGCATTAGATAATACCAATGCATATCAATTGCTACACACTTTGGTTTCAATTCCTCTAAAATCTTTTTAATGCTAAAATTATTATCTATCTCCCTTTCAATTCCTATATTAATAATTTCAACACTAAATCCATCTACTCTCAGAAATTCCGCTAATCCCCAAACTCCCATTGGAATAATAGAAAAAAAGTTTAAATTAGGTTTAGGAGAAACTACTGGATGTAAAAAGAGGCAATCTAACAAAAAATATCTCCTGAAAGAATATAACGAAATTATTAATTTTTTATCTTGTTTTTTATGAGTTAAGTTTTTATCTACGCTGTATTTTATCTTTCTTTTTCACGTTAATAAAATTAGCAATAAAGATTACCAAAAGTGCAATTGCTCCTAAAATTACAAAAGGATATTTCTTTAAAAAACTTAGTTTACTTTTTTTCTCTCCATCAGCATTTTCTATGTCCATTGGGCCCATTGAGTTAGCTTCACTTCTTCTAAAATTTACGTTAACGTTTGGATTTTTTTCTTGTTGTTTGCTTTTTTCTGATTTGTCATGCAAATAGTTCATATAGTATTTTTGTAAAACACTCTCGAAATTACTTCCCATAAAGAACTTATCTGTTATTGTAACTTTTGTTTCCAGTACATTGTACGAATTAAGAATATCGATGATAAGTTGAGGCATCTCTACTGGTAACGTTTTTTCTGCTTCCTTTTTCATTTTTCGCATAACGATTTTTATATCGTCATCTGTTTTAATCAGACTTAGATGGGCCTTGTGAGGAGGTAATTTTTGAATATTTTTCTTAAAATTTTCAAAGTTTTCATAAGATTCTAATTTTTTTTTGCGAAAATCAGCATAACAAGCAGTAAATAAACTTAAATATGCTCTTTTAACTTCTTCTTCAGACATTTTATTTACTTCATCTTTTCTGAAAATATTTTGATTATTGCAAAGATTCCCCACTGGATTAGTATTTGTATTTGCTGCCAAAGATATAGAAAAAATAAAGAATAAAAAAAATAGTATCTTAAAATTTTTTCTTAATTTTTTCATAAAAAAATAATCCATTAAAAAAATAACTTATTAATACTAATTAGAACTAAATACAGCCTACTTCAGTAATCGTTGGGCATAAATTCTTATTTCCAATTTTTTGAAGGCAAGTTACACTATCACATGAATCCCATTCACACTTGTTGCATAAAAGACATCTTCCACTAGGACCACCAGAATTAGCACAACCACAATCTATTTTAACGCCAGCCATCTCTAATACACATCCATATATGACACTGACTATACCAGGGAGGCTATTATGAACACTATTCCTGCAAACATCGTTTATATTTTGACAATCATTTATCGTATCACAATTGTAGCTATTCCTATTCCAAAGTGCTTCTTCAATTGATTTTATTGAGGTAATATAATTTGTCCAAGAGTAACTATGTGAGCCGTTAGATGAACAACTGCCAGCGCCACTAGCATCACAACTATCAGCAGACACAGTAGCAGTTTTTTTCCAGTAATTACTATTTCCCCCCTGATCCGAGAAACGCTTCCAACCCGTTGGGCAGCAATTATTCTTACTGTTTAGGTCTGCCACACTAGCAATGCTGCTGCAGTTCTGTGCAGGCATTCGACAAACCGGCATATTTTGGGTAGTAGGTTCCACACTCGTATTTACATTGGCCAATTCAATCGTTCCTCCCCAGGCCAGACACCTGAAAATTTCGTTATTAGTTGGCACATTATTGGTGTCTTTAAATTTATCACAAAGGTTAACAATCGTCCCTTCCCCTCCTACTATTTTAGATTTTACGGAAGCAGTATTATTTCTACATAAAAGTTCTTGTATCCTCGTAATCTCCCCTAATAACGGAGTCGGAACAGGGATAAGTTTGTGTGCTTCATTTATCCGCCATACTATACTTGGAGTATTAGCAGGAGGCGCTATTGGAGTTGCTATATGATTACATTTCCAATAAGCTGTCGTTGAAGTATCAAGTGCGGTCGGACTGGCATCAACAAGCGCAACACACGCATCCTTTGCATATGCTTTGGCATCATAGGAACCTCGGCATGAGGTAAGCTTATTAGTAGTCGCATTTA
>JADGAM010000038.1:15895-28522 GCA_015232015.1 Oligoflexia bacterium
CAAAATTAAATTATAAGCAATATTTTTATCTGCTACCACTTTAAGTACTCCCTGAGATGGTGCCTTTAATTTTAATTTCAAAGTAGTGCTAATAAGTTTAGTGTTTGAAACGCTATCATAGCTTAGTTGATTATACGGAAGAGTCCATCTGGGAGTGACTTCAATCCCAGGGTCTGCTTTTTTCTTAATGGTGTCAACCATATTAGTAGAAGTCTCTGTGCCATTTGAAAAATTAACATCTTTTAAAATTTGATAGCAAATTTGGTCGTTATTGAATAAAACAGTTAAAGAACTACTCCAGCTATTTTGTTCAGTGACATTTACCGCTTTTATTCTACTAAGATACATTTGCTCGGTTATTTTCACGCCTGCCATAGATAAAGCAGCAGTTATTCCCAATGCCACCAGGATCTCAGCTAAAGAAAAACCAAAATTTTTACCTATATTTTTACCTATAATTTGAGTACCCTCCAACAAAAATATTCATATAATAAATTGCTAATTACATGAACATGCAGAACATCCAGTAGATGCACACAAGCACGCAATATTTGGGTGTCCTGTCTTATATGCAGGATCACCACCCCATTTGCTTTTGGCCATTTCACAAAGATAATATTTTGTCTCAGCAAGTGGCGTACCCATCTGAGTAATATCTGTATTATATGTTTTTTTTCTTGTGTATAAATTTTGCAACTGACCTTGTATGGTTGCTGGAACGCCAGTTATCGTTGTTGTAGTCCAAGGAGCAGGAGGAGCATAAGAAAGATCTACATTAGGAATGTTACTCAGATTAAAATTAAAAACACATCGAGGAGGAGAAAACATTCCATCATATTGTCCTCCAGCATATAAACAATTCATACTAGTAATTTCTTCACTGGAATTAATACCATGGCAATACTTTATTTGATTATTTCCATTATCCACATAAGCATATATTCTAGCACTATATCTATCCGTAAAATCATTAGTTTTAGAGCTAATTTTAGTCCACTTACCATCCCTGTTTATTGCTGGTACAAATACTACCTTTAATTCCTTTTTTTGGTAGTGGTTAAAATCAAATATATTTTGTGAATTATACAAGCTGGGTGTTGGAGTACCACCAACATAATACTCTTCAATTCTCGCTGACACCTTATCATCATACATGGTGTTGCTAGCAGGGTTAAAATTAATAATAGTGCTAACAGATCCTGATGTAGCAACAATAGCAGTTTTCACAGTAGCAGTTGTAATTGAAGTTCCCTGTAAATTACTCTTACATATACTTCCATCATCGAAAATCATTTGTAACTCTGAAACCCAATCTTCTAGAGTTTGACGTGCTCTAATGCTTTTACGTTGTAAAGAGGAATACTTAGAAAATTCTATGGATGCCACTACCATAACACTAATTGCTGCGGAAACCGCCAGTACTTGAAGTAAGGCAATCCCCGAAGTAGTATCAAGGTGGTAGCTTTTGTTTTTATTAAAATACTTTCTAAAGACCATTATAAAATTCATTATACGCATTTGTTAATTTCCTAACTTCACAATACATAGGGCACTTATCGATAACAGGAGTAGCGCCAACAGGAGGAGAAGTAGATGATATAAGCTGAAGACACTCCTCTATCGTCTTTTGGTCACAGATAGTATTAGAATCATCCATCACAGTGAAAAGACATTTTTTAGGAGAGGAAGCGCTTAGAGTACCGCCATTGTTAACGCAATTTTTACTTTCAAAAATGTCTACGCACGAATAAATAGTTTTATTCGTATCGGTTGTTACATTAGCTGGAAAATAGAAATCAAATATCGGCTTATTATCTGCGTCCGCTTTTGAAGCATCCCTTTTTTTAATCGTACTTTTTTTCATTTTAACTCTTAAAGAGATCAACCTTTTAATTGTATTTGGTGTTGTAGAAGTATCAATTGGTGATAATTGAATAAAAGGTGTAGGAGAAAGTTTCATCTCGATTATAGAGATCCCTCCAGGCATAGGAGTAGCAGTAGTATCTAGGTATTTGCCTCCAGAGATAAGGGTAGCAGGTAATTGTGTAAAGAGATGTGTTGTATTGAGATTTTTACCTTTAAAATTACTTTCACAAAAAAACTGACTGGAAGTAATGGCAGATATTTTTTGGGTCAATTCAAAGAACGAAGTATCAATAGTTACTTTATTAGAATCTTTGGTAAAATTAACAACCACTTGTGAAGTTATTAAAGCAAGCCCACCTAATATTCCCGCTGCCATTGTTGCTTCAACAAGGCTTATACCTCTATAATTATATCTATACATTATTTTTTTTACCAATCTAATGATAAGTAAATTAAAAATTTTTTTGAACAACTTCATCCATACCTTCTTAGCATTACCCTTCTTAATTTAGCATTCTCTGCGTTCTATAAAAACCCAATTAAAAGAATATAAAAATTTTATTAACTTACAAAGATAGTTTAAATTTTAAATTTAAAGTTGACCATAATAAATATTTATGAAAAATTTAAAATTGATATTAACAAATCAATATTGATCCATCATCAAAGGAGTATCTATGTTTTGGAGGCCATCTCCATCTCCTCGGCCACCTAAACCAACTCGGCCATTGCCTAAACCACCATCAAGACCAGATTGTTAAAATACCAGAGCAAAAATGAAGGTTATTCTAATTCAGCCACCACGCAAATATTGGCCTTATTTAAATGAAGGCGATAATTATATATTACCATTATGGATGCCATGTTTAGCAGCTATCTGCTTACAAAAAAAATACCAAATAATTTGTATCGATTGTATGTCTCAAAAAATAGGTTGGAATTCTCTCTCTAAAATACTTGCTAAAGAAAAACCTGATGTGGTTGGAGTTAGTGAGTCACACTCTCTTTACATTGAAGAAGGTCTACACTTAGTAAAGCTAATTAAAAAAATCTCTCCTCAAACCAAAGTAATTGCAGGTGGCGGTCATTACTCTAATCAGTATAAATTTCTTCTCCCTAAATACCCTATTGATTTTATAGTTATAGGAGAAGGCGAACACACTTTTGATGAACTACTAACTGCCATTGAAAACAATCAAAAAAATTATTCTTCAATCAAAGGAATAACCTACCTTGAAAACAACAATATAGTAGTCACAAACCCCCGACCTCTAATTGAAAATTTGGATGAGCTTCCTTTTCCCGCTTATCATTTAATGCCAATGGATCGTTATGGAACCTCAAAATACCTTTTCTCTCCAGGAGGAATAACAATATCTCATAGTCGAGGGTGCTTACATAGATGCTCTTTTTGCTCTTGGTGGCCTCAAATGGCCGAGAGAACAATTAATGATGGAAAAGAAAAGCTTACTCCTAAATGGCGAAGTAAATCAGTAACAAGAACCATTACCGAAATTGAATATTTAATAAACAACTTTAATAAAAAATTTTTCATCTTTGTGGATGGTACTTGGAACATTGATTCTGAATGGAATTTGCAATTTTCTGAGCAGATAATAAAGAAAAATCTTGATATCAAATGGTTTTCATTTGTACGTGCTGATTGTTTACAAAGAGACGAAAAAAATGGAACTTTAAAAAAAATGGTAACGGCCGGTCTTGCACATATTTGTGTAGGTATTGAGCATAGTAATCCAAAAACCCTTGAAAGCTTTTCCAAAGTAAATAGTAGCTTTGAAATGACAAAAAAAACCTTAGATATTTTTCATAAACATTACCCCCAGGTTTTTTTACAAGGAACCTTTATTATCGGGCATAAAAATGAATCACAAGAAAGCTTAGATATTTTAAGTAGGCAAGTTAAAAAATTAAAATTAGATTTTCCCGCCTTCCATGCTCTTACGCCTGTACCGGGTACTGAAATTTACGAGCAAATGCTTCAAGATAAAAAGATTGAAGTGACTGACTTTGGTAAATATGACTGGAATACTCCAATAATGGGAAGTGATTATCTTTCCAGAGAAGAGTTAGCATATAATATATATCTTCTCTATAAAAGAACAATAAGTTGCTGGTGGTTTCTTAAAGGCATATTTTCTCCCTATAAATACAAACGCAATTTATATATCTGGTGGGTTATGGTGACAATTAAAGTATTTCTCTCCGATATAAAAAGAAACTTCTTTTCTAATAAAGATAACAAGTCCTTTAAATTAGTAATTCCTAAGTGGTATAATACTTGAAAAAAGTACTTAAAAAGTTAATTGGTTTTATATGTTTTCTATAGGACATAATTTTGAACAATCATTACTTGAAAAAATTATTGGTCTTGGAGTTTATGAATTTTATGCAAAATTAGATTCTGACATTATTGGCGGAGGACGCCCCTCATATCTTTTAAAAAAAATTAATAAAAAAAAACTAAAGGTCAATGTAGAAAGTGCTCATAACATGGGCATTCAATTTAACTACCTTTTAAATTCTTCTTGCATGGGGAATAACGAATATGAAAAAAGCGGACAAAAACAAATTCGTCAACTATTAAATTATTTAACAGAAATTAAAGTTGATCGAGTTACTGTCGCAATTCCCTATTTGGCCCTTTTTATTTGCAAGCATTATCCAAATTTTAAAATAGATGTTTCCACCATTTCCTCAGTGGATAATTTGAAAAAATTCGAGCACTGGATTAACCTGGGAGCAGATACAATAACATTAGATACAAGTGTAAATCGAGATTTTGAGTTATTAAAATCTTTGGCCAACAAATACCCGGGTAAAATAAAATTGATTGTTAATCAAGGATGCGATCTCTTTTGTTCTTTTAGAAATTATCATTATAATACCGTTTCTCACCACTCACAAAATTCTTTTAAAGGGATCCCCATTTCTATCTGCTCATTTTTTTGTAGATATCAAAGGCTACTCAACCCTCAAAACATGATTGCTGCTCCATGGATTCGTCCTGAAGATTTAAAATCATATCAAGAACTAGGAATTGATAAATTTAAAATCATCCAACGGCATGATAAAACAGAAAAAATTGTGGCCACACTTAAGGCCTATCATTCTGGTTCCCATAAGGGAAATCTGGCAGAAATTATCAATTTTGTATATTCTGATAAATATAAAATAAGTCATTTTGAAATTTTTAAAATATTAAAATATTTTTTTAGACCAACAAAAATAAATATATTAAAGCTATATAAGCTTTATTCAAATCTTCCTACAGATGATTTTAATCTTAATATTGATAATCAAAAATTAGGATGCTTCATCGATCAGTTCAAAAACAATCAATGCAATAGAAATAACTCTTGCCATGAATGTGGTTATTGCAAGTCCTGGGGCAACAAAGTAATTACTTTTAATGAAAACAAAAAAAATATGGTCATAAAAAATTATGAAAAAATATTGGAAAGCTTCGATTTCTAAAAAAGAAACATTTTATAAAATTCTAGATAAAAATTACATCTTAATGTTCATTGCGTTTTCACTTATAAGATTATTGTTTTTCCAAAACAAATTTATTGGATTGCGAGATTTTGATTGCATTCCACGGCCTCCTATAAGCCTTACCGGTTCCTTTATTATAACAAGACCTCTTTCCCTAAAAATCAACTATTTTCTTATTTCCATTTTAGAGATGGATCTGTGGTCAGCAAAATTAAATATAGGTTGCATAACAATTATTGCTTCTTTACTTCTTTTTAATAAAATTTTACAGAAAACAAGTCTTAATGTTTACGGTAAGATTTTTTGTTGTTTTCTTTTTACCCAAAATCCCTGCTTTATTACCTTTTCTGATTCCCTTGGAGCATATTTTTGGATGCTTATATTCTTTCTAGGGTGTATTTATTGTTTTGATGAATTCTTTAATGAAAAATTATTTTCTATAAAATATCTTTCTCTCCTATGCTTTATCTTACTTCTTTCTTTTTCCCATTTTATTTCAAACGCTTTTTTTATTGCTTTCCTACCTTTCTTATTCTCATTTTATTTTATTAAAAATCGTAATAAATTTTTAAAATTATTAATAACAACTCTTATTGCACTTCCATTTCTCATAAATAATTACCATGTCTTTCAACGAGATGTAGAAAAGTGGGCACTCTGGATCAAAAAAGAACAAGCGCTCTCCCTATTGTCATCAGATGGTTTATATAACGGTCTTATTACTATAGGAGTTAAAATTCTCAACGTTCTCCCAGCACTACTTAGCGGTTATACAATAGATAATTTTTTATTATTAATTATCATGAACTCTGTGCTTGTATTTCTTTGTTATAAAGCAATTAAATTAATTAATCTTAAAGAATTTTATTATGCAGCTTACTCATTTATTATCTTTATTACCCTAATGTTGGTGGCCAGGATACATGCTTTTCTCGATTCCAATTTATATCCACAAAGTATGACAATTTATTTTATTTTTATTGTTCCTATATTATTAATACTTCTTGTTTATATAATCTCACATTCATTTCCTAAATATAAAAATCATTTACTCTGTTTTATCTCTCTTTTATCACTTCTAAATTCTGATCTAAGAAAAGAGGGATTTGACTACTATGAATATGAAGAATCATTAACAGAAATAACCTCTGATATAATGATCTATCACACTCCTTCTTTTATTATCTCGACATATGACCATTTCTTAAGACATTCAATTATAACGAGAGTACAAGATCTCAAAAATAATATTTCTCAATTAAGTGGCCCCACTATTATCGATGTAATAAAATATAAGGAATTTGGCCTGCCTATTTATAATTATGATAGTGAAATAAAGCGAACAATCAAATTGATTAATAGTTTGAATAAAAAATATCACACAATAGAATACGACACATACACTAGGTTTTTTTTGAAGTAATTAAAGATGATTAAAAAATATTTGTTGATAATATTACTTTTGTTTTTTTTAACATAATCCTTTCGAATATAAATTTGCATTCATTACAAATTAATTGTAAAAATTAGTATGTCCAAGTTTCCATTCCTTACCACTTTAATTATTATAATAGCTCTGTTCGTTCTTGTTTTTTCCATGCAACAGAATTCCTTTTCTACTACAGTAAAAGTTCTTAACGATTATCCACATTATTCATCAATAGTTTTTGATTCTGATACAATCAATACTTATTATATCACTGTAAATTTGAAAGACTTAAAGTGGTTTGATGAGGGAAATGAAAAGAGGGATTCTACCAAAGGAGAAGTTGCATTTAGAGGAGAAAAGTTTTCTAATGTTGGAATAAGATATAAAGGTGGTGACTTTTTTTTCAAAATAATATGTAGCAAAAATAATTTCAGAAGTCCATACTGTAAAAAAATTTCTCTAAAACTTAATTTTCCCAAAGGTGTGTTTTATGGAATTAAAAAAATAAATTTAAACTCCATGGCGTTTTACGATGATAAATTCAGAGAACGTTTAGCATATTATCTATATTCTAGTTCAGGAATTTACTCTCCAAGAACGGCCTATGCTAAAGTTTACATAAATAATAAATATGCAGGACTATTTTTAGCGGTAGAAGAAGTTGATCAGGATTTCATTAATTACCATTTCGCTCCCTATACCAATGGCAACTTATACCGAGAAATATGGCCTAACGAACAGAACAAACATCTTTATGATTTATTTGTTATTAATAAAAGTTCAAGCTCAAAGTCTACAGCAGAAAGGCCTGAAATAAACACGGAAGATATGCAGCTGTTTAATAAAATAATAAATAATAGTTACGCTTATCAGAATGTTTCTACTACTAAAAAAGAATTAGCTAAAATTTTAGATACTAATTATATGCTCAAATGTCTGGCAATTGATCGCCTAATTCTTAATCAAGATGGATTTACATCTATAGCTATGATGAATCTATTTGATTTAAAAATATTTGATGCCCACCTTTCTAAGATATATAAAACAAATATTAAAAATTCATTTTTTGATATAATTGCAAATATATTTAATGTTGATAAACTTTTGTCGTATATAAATATAAAAATTTCCCATAATTTCTATTGGTATTTTCATCCGCTTAGAAAAATGTTTTTGCTAATTCCAAATGATTTAAATATGGTATTCATACAAAAAAATTCACCACAATTTAAAAATAGTCCATATTGGAACATAGTTATAGATCAAAAATCATGCCCTACTAAAAAATCACCTTCGGATGATCTTTATTCTGCTTTTCCTCCTACCTGTGACAAATTGTTTTATCTTTTGGCCACCAGTTTAAAAGAAGAATTCTTAATAATCGGTACATCCATTCTTAAAAATATTTTTGATATAAAAAAAATACAACTTTTAATAAGCGAATGGGAACAACAGATATCTTCTTCTATTGAAAATGATCCTTACGTGGATTATGCCGAATGGAAAAAGTCAGTAGTCACATTTAAAAATGAAATTCCTTTTTACCATAAAAATTTTGAAGATTATTTAACAACCTATTTTGGTTATCACAAGCGACAATAAACTATGAAATCAATTAACAACCTTAGCGATTCTCAAAATTTATCTTTTTTAACAGAACATGTAACCAGTGATGATATTTGGATTCATTTTGCTACAAGTGTCTGTTTGGCATTCGTTTTATCTTATATTTTAAAATTAGTTTATCTAAAATACAGCTCCCCTGACTCCGATCAAAAAAAATTTGCTGATTTATTTCAAATTTTAACGATTACAACTCTTATGGTAGTAATGATTATTCACTCTTCAATAACACTCTCGTTAGGATTAGTTGGTGCATTGTCTATTGTAAGATTTCGTACTCCTATTAAATCAGCAGAGGATTTACTATACTTTTTTATTTGTATTGCTATAGCTATAGGGTTAGCAGCTTTTGGATACTATGTAGTAATCAGCTGTTTTATAATTATTATTTCAATTTTAATACTAAACCAAAGAAAAAAATTTATATTCCAAGAAAAGATTTTATTATCAATAGAATTCCCACTATCAATTGAAAAAGAATATCTTGTACAAATTTTTAACTCTATTAAACCAATTTCAACAACCTTTAAAATAAAGCGCATCGAAAAAAATCATGAAAATATGGAAGTTATAATTGCTGGAAAAATTGAAAATACACGTATAATTGATTTAAATAAAATATTAAATGATCAATATCCTAAAGCAAGCTTTTCTATTATTGAGTAAAGTGAGTAGCGATAACCATGAAAACCATTTTGAGAAATGAATGGAAATATATATATGAGGGAACAAAAAAATCTTTATTGTCAAAAATAAAAAATACAAACTACTCTTCTCTTATTGAAATCTTTCCGGCCAGAAAAGTTAATTCCATTTATTTCGATACAGCTGATTTACGGCTTTATAGACAAACTCAAATTGATTCAATCCGAAGAATGAAGATTCGCATTCGCTGGTATGGCGATGAAATATCATCAAATGTTTTACCTCAACTTGAGTTTAAATACAAAAAATTTGATCAAACTAAAAAAATCACCATTGAAATGCCGTCTATCAAAAAAGCAACCACTACTGACTTTAAAAACATTATTTCACCTACTATAAAAAAATTATTTGAACAACATACTTCTGACAAAGAAATACCACTTTATGAATTGTTTTATTCCACATTGTGTACATTCAAAATAACACCTCTTGTTTTTATCAGCTATTATCGACACTATTATCTCTTAAAAAATAAATTATTACGAATTACCTTTGATGAAAATTTAAAATTTGGCACACCAGAAGGAAGGAGATTTCATATTATTGACTTTAAAAAAGATTGCAAAACTGTTATGGAAATAAAAATGGAGAATTTTGCTAATTTGTCTAATTTTATTATTATTTCAGACAGATGCTCTTTTTCAAAATTTTCAACATGTATGAAATATTTATATTTATGAAAAAAGCAAAAACTATTTTTAAACCTTTAAGCATAATAGCTATTATTTTTTTTATCACCGTATGTTTCTCATTCTACAAATTGGGTTTTACAAGCAATGCCCCAAAAGATATCGACCTAGCATCGATTATCTCTCAAGAAAGCTCTAACTATAATAGTAGCATTAACAGCAAACCCTTCACTCTTAATGGTTCATACCATATTAATAAAGATTTAATAGTCCCTCGTAATAGAATTGTCGAGCTAATGCCTGGTACAACTTTAACTTTTAATAATAATACAAGACTAATTATTCAAGGACAAATTATTGCAAAAGGAACCAAAGACAAACCTATTACCTTCCGTTCTTCTAGCGATAAACATTTCTGGAGGGGAATTCATATAGAAGGTAATGAAAATTTTCAATCGTTAGCTGAATTAGTTCATCAAAATTTTGAGTTTGATGATTTAGCTGATAGCTCTAAATTTATTCCTAATGATTTTTTTTTAAAAAAAGATCAATATAATATATTCCAATATTGTGTTTTCCAAAACATAAGAGATAAAGAATTCTATGAGCATAAATTAAACAACCATAAGGCAGCTATTGAGGTATATAATTCATTAGTAAAAATCAGTAACTCTACTTTTAAAAACATCCCATTCATTGGAGGAATCCAACTTAAATTCAGCTTTGGATTAATTGAGAAAAACAACTTTCACTCTTGTGGTATCCACAAAACTATCCATTCATGGAACTCTTTTACTATAATAAAAGACAATTCCATTATTCAAGAATCAGCGGCCCAGGACTGTAATGACGGAATGTGGATTATTGACAGTAAGACAGCAATTATAAATAATAGGATAATTGGTAAGGGAGATGATGCTATTGATTTTAAAAACTCGATAGGTATCCTAATCGATAACCAAGTTGAGCAATGCAAAGATGAAGGTTTTGATATAGACGAATCTTCTTATGCTGTTTTAATAAATAATAAAGCTCAAAGAAATTACTCTCATGGTTTATTAGTTAGTAACAATTCTAAAGTTATCTCATATCAAAATATATTTAACAATAATCTGCTAAATGGTGTCCAGGTAAGAAACGCTTCTTCATTTTTTTCCTATAAAGATAAAATAACTAATAATCTTTTAGGAATACAATGTGTTTTTGACCTTCAAAAATACATTGATAATAATAGAGTATTTTATGATAAATTCAATTGGTATTTGGAATATTATAAAAAAAATACTATCAAAAGTAATTCTCATAAACTTTTAAATAAATTACAATCTTCTGTCTTTAAAGCAAAAGATGCTCTTCAAAATATTAGCGAGCTTTTAGCAAAAAATCCTTCATTGCTAACTGAAAACAAAGTTTTATTTGCTCAAATGATAAAAAATAACAAAGGCCATATTGTGTTAGTTCAAACTGAAATTGCAAACAATAAACACGGAGATGTTTTACAAAAAGATTATTCTAAAATAATAATCAGCAATGATGTAGAATCGTTTGATAAAATAATACCTATAAAAAAAATAATTGAACTGCAATCCACTTATCGTAACCTTGAATTTTAATAACTCATTCTTTCTTTAAATTTATTTGCAGACATTTTAATTAAAGAAAAAATCTCAATGAAAAGAAAAATAGCAACTTGAATAAATACCTTAAAATTAATTGTTTTCAATTTAAAAACATGTAATAAGAACATAGAAGGACGAAAATAAAACTTAAGGAATGCTTTTTTTTGTAACTTTATCAATTTTTTTGAATCTATCTGAGGATTTAAATATAAAGGAGGATTATTTTCGGTAGGATACGATGTATATCTATTCCATGCTCTTAAATATTTACGATCAAGTCCATTATCCTCCGACTCATTTACTAATTTTGAATAAATTGCAGTTCCAGGATATGGCACAAAAACTGCAAATTTTGCATAATCAAGTTTCAATTTTAAAGAAAATTCAATTGTATCATTTATATTTTTAGAAGTTTCATTTGGAAGACCAATCATAAAAAGGCCCACACTAGTAATTTTAGAATCACGAGTTAATTGGACCGCCTTTATGGCATCGTTGATTCTATTGTTTTTTCCAATGTTAGTTAGTACTTCCTGGGTCCCACATTCAATACCATACATAATTCTACTACAATTTGCTTCTTTCATTGCTGTTAGCAATTCTTTATCTACTAGCTCAGTTCTTGTTTCTGTAACCCAAGTTATCTTTTTATTTAATCCTCTTTGAATCATCTGTTGGCAAAAATTTAATCCTTCCTGTTTATTAATAGGAAATATTGGATCAATAAAATGAAAAGATTGAAAATTATACCTATCGTACATTAACTCCATTTCATCACAAACGCTGTTTATAGATCTAGCTCTTCTTTTTTCACCCTGAATTATCAAACTACAAAATGAGCATCGATAAGGGCATCCTCTGGAATGTAAAATCATGATTCCAGTTTTTGCTACTTTACCAAAGGCAAAAAAATCATATTTTTTAATATTCATATATTGCCATGCTGGCAAAGGAAGATTATCAAGATCACTGATATAAGGCCGCATCGGATTAGTACGTAAAGCTCCACACTTCATACGATATTTTATACCCAACACATTTTCTAAATCCTTATTTTGCGATATTACAGTCATTAAATCCATTAAGGTCTCTTCACCCTCTCCCATAACTACTATATCTGCTAATTTTATTTTTAATATTTCATCTGCATAAAAATTAGCATGTAAGTTTCCCATAATAATAATAGAAGCAGGTAAAATATTTCTAATCGTTTTTACAATTTCCTCCACCCTGTATATAG
>JADGAM010000390.1 GCA_015232015.1 Oligoflexia bacterium
GTAGTTTGCATGTGTCTCTTTAATAACCTCATTTATAAAATCACTCTCATCATATACACCTTTAATATCCCCTGTAATACCAGAAAAAGTAACAATAGGTTTATTAAAAATTTTATAGGCCACGCAAGTTATTGATGTTGAATCAAGTCCACCACTTAACATACATCCTACAGGAACATCACTTCTAAGTCTTATTTTAATGGCATTGAAAAATTTTTCTTGAAATATTTTTATAATTTGATTTTCGCTACAACTTAAATAATCATCACTTTTTATTTTCTTATCTAAACTCCAATATGGTGTTTTTTTTATATTTAACTGTTCATCAATTTCAACAATATGAGATTTTGGAACTTGAAAAATATTTTCAAAATATGATGATTCATCTATATCGATATATCTGTAATTATAACTTAAATAACGAAATATTTTTTCATCATTTGGTATTTTTTTAATACCTGGATATTTAAATATTGATTTTATTTCAGAAGCAAAAATAAATTCATCAGTACTTTAAAAATAATAAAGAGGTTTCTTTCCAAATCTATCTCTTGATAAAATAATTTTTCTTTCTTTCTTATCAAAAATAGCGATGGCCCACATTCCATTAAATTTTTTAAAACAATCCTTTCCCCAAAAATCATAAGAATTTAAAACAACTTCGGTATCACTAGTCGTTTTAAAAATATAACCATTTTTTATTAATTCTTCCTTAATCTCTAAGTAATTATAGATTTCTCCGTTATAAGTAATACAAATATTATTTGAAATATTCCACATTGGTTGGGCCGCGGAATTGGATAAATCAATAATTTTCAACCTTCGATGGCCAAATGCAATTGTAAGAGGTGCAGGAGTTCTATCACTCTTACATAATTTAAAAACAGTAGAATCACCACTATCTGGACCTCTATGAGCTAAAACCTCTGTCATAGATTGTATAGTTTTATGAATATCTTCATCATAAGATATTTTTTTAGTAATAAAACCAGTTATTCCACACATAAAATTTCACCTAAAGTTTATTACTTTTGCAGGAATTCCCAAGCAAGTAGCAAAAGCAGGGATCTCCCCATGAACTAAAGAATTTGAAGAAACAACAGCACCTTCGCCAATCTTAGAATTAATCAAAATAGAAGCTCCTGATCCAATCCAAACATCGTTTGCAATATCTATGCGGCCATGAGTATGCGGTTGTTCTTTTACAAATAAAGTACGCTCAATCCCGTGTTTGGAAGAATTAATGTTTACATTATAGGAAATCATCACAAATTCACCTATAATTGTCGTTCCTCCTGAAGTTATCATTGAGAGTTTACCTATTTCAGTACCAAAACCAATCTCTATCTTACCATCTCTAGCGGCCACCAATCTTACATCATCATCAAGATAAACTCTTTCTCTCAACTCAATGACTCCATTTTCTCTATTTCTTATATCAACATTTTTTCCCAATATTACATTATCACCTATTATAATATTGGCCGCCTTCCCTCTTATTTTTAGATATATTTTGCCCAAAAATTGCACATTCTTCCCAATTTTAATACCTGCAATTTTAAATAGCACTCTATATATACTCGAACCCAAAAAAGGCATTTTATTAATAATTAATTCAACAACTTTTGATTTTCCAACAGAGTATGTAGCCCTACTCTTAAGCCTCTTTAAACTTTCTAATCTGAGTTTTGTAACTTCCTCTTCAATTTTATTATTATCTTCAATTAACTGATCACTTTTTCTACTTTGTAATAACGATATTGTATTATTGATCTTCGTTATTGTTTCAAAATTTTCAAATCTATAAAAATTTTCTGGTATTTTAATAGCAAATTTTTTTTCTAAATTTAAAATTAGTTCTGTAAAAGAAAATGAATCAATTATTCCATGAGTGAATATATTTCTATCTTCTTTTATCACTTTAAGATTTTTCAACGGAACAATCTCTGTGATTGCATCCATTATATTTTGATTCTGATTATTATTTACATTGTTGCTATTGTTTTGGGCATTACATTTGTCTCTTTTACCTTTCAATAAATTGTAATTATTTTCAAATCTACCATTAATGTAATCTTGTTTATTTAAATAGCGTGATATTTTACCGGCCGTCCCTTTTTTTAAATTCATATGTGGGCAAAAAATTATCTCTGATATGTTAACATTTAACCTATTAAAAATTTTTTGCTTTAATAAAAAAATGTGGTTTTCAATTAATTGTTGTTGTTCTTCTTCTGTATTTTTCAGTTCTGCTATAATTACTATTTTTTCTGTTCCAAGCTTTTCATTCATAACTCCAAAAACAACATTTCTCCCAGGAATCAAGAAATCTTCCTCGTTTAAAATCATCTCTATATCTTCTGGATATATATTTTCACCACCGACAATTATTAAATCTTTTTTTCTCCCAGTTATATATAAATTATTATTATTAAAAAAACCGATATCTA
>JADGAM010000391.1 GCA_015232015.1 Oligoflexia bacterium
AAAAAAACAAGTGGCCAAAATTTGTCACCTATACCAATACCGATTGCCGGCCTTGAAACAGCAGTAAAGAAATGTGAAGGGCCAAAAAAATGAACACCAACATTTCATAGTTGTAGAGAGGGATCATCTTATCTCTTTTTCTTCGTAATGATAGCAGCGATAATCCAGTAACCTATTTTTTAGTCTTATTCTTTAATTCTTTTTGAATTTTTTCAAGAGTAAGGGTTGGAGAGATGTTTTTTGCCATCTCATTATTTGATAAACTCACCCGAACAATCATGCCCTTCATATTTAATTTGTTCGAAATAACCGTCATATAACCACTTGATTTGGGATCTTTTTTGTCTAAATAAAAAACTAAATCACTTTTAATGACAGGATGAATTTCTACCTGCTCTATTTTAATAGATTCTTTTTTTCCCTTATCATCTTTCTTTTTAATGTATTTGCTATAATCAATATTAATTAAATTACCTGGAGGTATGGAGAATGGCCCTCTTTTCCTAGGTATTAAAATCGGGTTCTACCCAGTTATTGTTTAATTAACATGTTGAATTTTTAATTAACAATAAAAACGTAGCGAGAATTATCTCCTACAAATACATAGGGAGGGCCAATGATAGTATACACCGGAGTTGATTATCACAAAAGAACTTCTACAGTTTCATTCGCAAAAGAAGATGGGAAATTTGAAACAAAAACAGTTTTATCGGATAATTTAGTTTCATTTTTAAGCAATAAAAAAAATCTATTAGTAGGTATTGAGGCAAGCTGTGGAGTGAACTTTATTGTAGATAAATTGAAAGCTGCAAACATTAACGTTAAAATTATAAATCCAAATAAATTTAGGGGAGTGGGGATCGATGGGAAAAAATCCGACAAAAAAGATGCAGAGGCAATTGCTGAATGTCTTAAGATTAATATTTGAAAAATGCCCTTTATCTTTCAAATATTCATTAAATATTTCCTTTCTAAACATTTTCATATCGCTATTATATTCAGGATTTTTTTCCATAAAATCATGTCCAATGGCCATAAGTTCACTTTCATACTTTTTACTCTCTCTCTTCATCTCTGCAAATGCTTTTAGAAATTTATTATCAGGATGGGCAACAGCTAATTTTCCCAATTTTTCAAAATCCTTTATTATATTTTTCCCGTTTCCTAATGCTTTGTCTCTGTCTATATTTAAAATAGAAATATTACCATTTGTAAGATCATTGACCATTGAAACTATGCCTTTGACAGATGGAATTTGTTTTATTTCCTTAGGCATTTTATCATAATCAAGAGTAAAACAACTGTTATTCTTTTTGCATTTACATTCAAAATCAGATCTATCCCCTATACAGAAATTGGGGATAAAAGAGGCCACTCCACTTTCTTTTAAAGCAGCAGTAGCGGCACTAATAAAAATTTCCAATATATTTTTAACTACCACTATAAATAATGACTGAGCATATTTTTTTTCATGCTGTCTAGGTTTTTTGATATGCCCATTCTGGTTGGATGCTTGCATAGTTTTAATCATATCTTCAAGTATATTCTTTTGGCCCTCTAATGTTTTCTTAGTCGTCAGCATAAGAAGTGTTTGAGTTAAAGTAAGACTAGAGATAACAAGTGCGACTATACCTCTGCCAATCGGGTGGGTATAAATTTTATAATACGTGGAATTCTCGGAATCAATGGCCTTTTTCACTGGAATACTGGGCTTCGATGCTTTTGTTGTCAGAGCATATAATGCTGCCACTATTGCAATGAATGTTAGTGCAACATTCCCCTGATTAAGCTGATTTTGCTGGTTTTTTGCTTTTGTCCTTTCTTCTTTATCAGTGCTAGTGAGTGAAATATCTTATTGTGCTCTTTTATCGTAAGCGATCCATAAACAACATATAAGAAGTGTAAATCAAGCATGTTAGTCTCCTTTTATGTTTTTAAAATTTAACAATTGGAGAAAATCATGATCAGCAAAAATGACGATTTAGCAAAAATAGATTTGGAACTAAAACAAATATTTCAAAACTTAATGAATTCTATGTCTGCTATATTATATTGTAATAGTATGGTCAAAGAAATAATTAAAGATACAAAAAATAGCAATCATTCAGCAAGCAGTAAACATCATGAAGAAGAAAAAATTTTATACTAGAATTATTAATTCAATTAAAATTACAAATGAGTTAAAAGCATGGGCAGATGATCAAATTAATAAAGTAACCCCAGATTCTTTAGCAGGTAAAGCACTTCACTATCTTAATAACGAATGGATTTACTTAATAAATTGTTTTAGTCATGGTGAATATGAAATTGACAACAATTACATTGAATCTCTTATTCGGCCATTTACTATTGGTCGAAAAAATTGGCTTTTTTCTGATACGCCCGAAAGGGCCACTTCTAGCGCTAATATCTATAGTTTAATTGAAACAGCTA
>JADGAM010000392.1 GCA_015232015.1 Oligoflexia bacterium
CCACTTCTAGAGATAGAATTTCAAAAAAAGAAAAAAGCAGTTGGAGGAAGTTGGCGTGTAGATGAAACATATGTCAAGGTAAATGGCGAGTGGAAGTACCTCTATAGGGCTGTGGATAAAGATGGTGATACAGTTGATTTTCTTTTAACAGCGAAGAGAGATACGAAAGCAGCAAAAAGATTTTTCAAAAAGGCAATCAAAAGAAATGGCACTCCAAAAAAAATAAAAATTGATAAGAGTGGGGCAAACAAGGCGGGTGCTGAAGCATACAATGTTGAGAATGATTCTGATATTGAAATCCGCCAATACAAGTATCTCAATAATGTTGTGGAACAGAATCACCGGTTTATCAAAAAAGGGCAGATGAATTTTGTAAATTCTCAGGCAAGTTGCGCTCAAAAATTTTATTCATTGGCAGAACAAAATTAACAACTTTAAATGTGAAGGAAGATAGAGAAATATGATTTTTGAAAAGGTTAAAACGACAAAACCATCAGTTGCGATTTTCAAATGAGAAAGAAGATATCTATAATGCTAGATAGAAACGGAATACATATTATTTTAGTGAATGTTAAATTAAAACAATTTAAAAAATATTTTTATTTTAAAAATAAATTACTACTCACACTGTTTTTTGCATTTTTGATTCTTTTAGGAAACGCATTAGCTAAAGACGTAATAACTATCGGTTTATATAGTAAAGAGGAATCTGCTCCCCCAGGATATAATGGCCCATTCTTACTTAAACAAAAAGAAAATATAAAGAAGATTAAGGAAAAATTTGCAAAGGAAGCTGAAAAACAGGGGAGGGAGCCTCCAGAAGTAGTTGTTTCAATATTATTGAAGCCAGATTGGACTATAAAAGATAATTCGTATGAAAATAGTGAATACAAAAAGAAAAAAAAAGCATTTCTTAATGCAGCCATTTCAGCATTTGCTGGGGATGGAGTAAAGGTGGAGGATTTCTACGAGGAAGGGAAGCTAACGGATTCAGAAAAAAAATATCTGAACAGTCTAGAATCATTGGGTAGTACAGCTGATATAATTAAAACTAGAGCTGTTATCAACAACAAATCTAATCGACATTTGCAAATCGATAGTAACACTATCATCTCGGATTATGCAGAATTTTATAAGACAACCTTCATGGGTTCGCCTCAGTTGGAGGCCTTAAATGCAAGCAGATATAGTGCTATTCCTTACATATCTGCTCATAACAAGGTAGTTTATACTACAGGAGATGCCATTGGGCCGCGATTTGCAGAAATACTAGAAGAGAAATATCTCGACTATATGAAAAATCATCAGAATGATAGTTCTGATAAAGGCGAAAAGAAAAATTCTGTGTACTCTAAAATTTTTCTCAAGGCCTTGCAAGATATGGGCCTGGTGTATGAGAATACTGATGCCATATATGATTGGCATTATTATACCGCTGCTTTGGATAAGGAGGATAATAAGAAGTATTATAGAATAACATCTCTGGCGGTTACATCAGTCAATAGGTCTTGGTCGGATAAGAAAGGGACCATGGTTAACCTGAATGTACTTGGGTCTCTTATGAATGCTGAGGGTAGTATCCTATGTGATTTTCCTTGCTTTACGAATATAATTAATAAATATACCGGGTTTTTCCAACAAAGTGTTCCCTTCCCTAAAGATAATCCATGTCCTTCCAGAAGTACAAAAAAGATTATAGATATTGATCCCCCTCCTAGTAAATTTTTTGAAAACTTTTTATCAATATCTGATCCTTCTAGAGACATGAATTATTTTATAGATTATTACAATCAAACTATAAAAAACCTACAACAAATGGAAAGAAAGCTTAACCTAGAAGAATTTAAAAAAATAATAGATGAGTTTGCCCGTATATTTATTCCTAATAACCCTAAAGTGAACACTTCAAAAGTAGAAATTTTAGTTCAACAAATATTCAACATGACACCTGATGAATTTAGAGAAAATATTTCTATTAAAAATTATCCTAAGGCCAAAAAGTTAACTTCAGAAAATGAAGTTAAAGAATTAATAAAAAAATTATCAGATGAAGAAAAAAAAGAATTCGGCAAATTAAAAAATTATAGAAGTATATCCGAGGAGGCATTATCACTAATATGTACTGTAGATCGTAAAGATATATGCCTACCCGCTACTGATAAAATAAAAGAACTACTTAGGGCCATAGAAAATGGAAAAGCAAATGAAGCAAAAAAAATATTTAAGGAGTTAGTAGTAAAGAGTGAATTGAAAGAACTAGAATTTATTGAGAAGAAAATTTTCGCCATACTTTTACATTCGAATGATTTAGAAGGACATTTTAATTATATACAAAATCGATGTGAGACTTACACTAAGTTGCTGGAAATTAGTAAATCAAAGGA
>JADGAM010000393.1 GCA_015232015.1 Oligoflexia bacterium
ATTTTTGCAAAAAAATGTTGATAACTCTTACATATCGCCGATTTCTTTTAATATTTAATGGTTTAATAATTTCGGATTACAAAAAGTAATGTGGATAACTTGTGGATAACTATGTGGATAACTTGTGGATAACTTTTTTGGACTTCGTATATTTTTGAGTTATCCACATTTTTTTTTGAGTTATCCACAAGTTATCCACATAGTTATCCACATTTTTTTTACAAAAAAAAAGTTATCCACATTTTCGCGCATTAATGTATATACAGTATATACAAAAATTATTTTAATTATATTTGTTGGGTTTTATAATGATTTTTATAAGGTTTTTTCAATTGTAACTACGGTCTGCATTAAGTCCTTATCTACTTTCAAATTTTCCTTAATTTTCTCCACTGCGTGGATAACTGAAGTGTGATCACGGTTAGAAAATTGCAAACCAATTTCTTTGAATGTTACATCTAAATGTTTGTTGGATAAGTACATAGCTATATGACGAGGTAAAGTGATATTTTTATTTCTTGATTTAGATTTTATATCTGCAGAGGTAATTTTGAAGTATCTTGATACCGAGTAGATGATTTTATCGATGGTCACCGTTTCTGGATTTCTTTTAATATTTGGGCTTAATTGCTCGCGGGCCATTTCTAAATCGATATCCATTTGCATGATAGAAGAGTAGGCGCCTAACCTAATTAAAGCACCCTCGAGTTCTCGAATATTATCCTTGATTGTATTAGCAATAAAAAATATCACATCATCAGAGAGAAAAATATCTTCATCCATTGCTTTTTTTTTCAAGATAGCAACTCGTGTTTCAACGTCAGGTTTTTGAAGATCAACAATTAAACCCCAAGATAATCTCGCCTTAATTCTGTCATCGATTCCATCAATTTCATTTGGAGGTCGATCTGCTGAAAAAACAAGTTGTTTGTATTTGCCATGAAGCTCGTTTAAGACGTGAAAAAGTTCGTTTTGGGTACCTTGTTTATTTTTCAATTCATGAACGTCATCAACAATAAGTACATCAATTTGCTCTGTATATTTTTTACGAAAGTTGGATATTTTTTTTGTGGCCATAGCATCACACATTTCTCTCATAAAATCACGAGCGGTTATGAGATGTGTTTTCAATTCAGGAAAAAGATCTTGGATATTATTGATAATTGCATGTAGCAGGTGAGTTTTTCCTAAACCACTTCCAGAGTGCAAATACAAAGTAGGATATGCTTTACCTGGATTTTTGCTGGCGGTGATAGTTGAAGTGTATGCCATATTGTTTGAGCTACCAACAACAAAATTTTCAAAGGTTTTTTTATGATTGGCATTTTTTCCATACTCTGAATTATCAAGATGATTTAATACAACAGAATCAACCTTACTTAAAAGATCTTTTTTGGTTTGATATAAATCTATAGTGAAACGAGCATCTTTAACTGAAGTGATTTTAGGTGATTGATCTTTATTTTCTTCTTCCTTTGCCGATGATGATTCATAAATAAGCAAGGGCTCAGTTTGAATTTGATTATTATTAGATGCTTTTTTATTGTTACTACTATCAGATGCAGTTATTTTTATATTAAAATTTCTATTAAAAATAATTCTCAAAGTTTCATTTAATGCTGAAAGATAATTATTCTCTATAGTTTTTTTTATGAAATTTGTGTTTACTAAAAATTCAGCGCTTGATTCACCTATATCAGTAAGCTTTATTTTTTCGTGAAAGTAAGAGTGATATTTAGGCGGAGAGACTAAATCTTTTAAAGATAAAAGTATCTTTCTATTTATTTCATTCAAATCAGTAGTGTTTTGAATAGAATTTGAGGCCACTAGCATTGTAGGTAAAATAGGTTCTGGATTTATATTAGAATTAGAGACCAAAGGTTTTTCTAAATTTAAAAAATCAGTAGTGAGAGGAATGTCATTGTTAGCCTCACTTAATAGCGATGCGCTATCTTTATCAAATTGTTTTGCACCGTTGAAGTCTAAAAAATGAGCAAAAGGAAAATTATTATCCATATTCATATTAATAGAATTTCTTATCTTGACCTCTGCAATTATTTTTGATTATTTGTATTATAATCGTTAATCAAAGGAATTTTGGATTTGATTTTTTAATCGTAAAAATTTATATAATTTTTTCTGGTCACTTGTCTAACGTAAATATTTTTTTTAATTTTTGCGATTATTCCTGACGAAGTTGATTGACCTTTTTGCTTTATATAATGTAATGACATTAACTTAGTGAAATTTAATAAAGGGAATTTTTTATGAAAAGAACGTGGCAACCGAAAAGAAAAAAAAGACTAAGAGTTCATGGTTTTTTAAAAAGAATGTCATCTCCAGGTGGTAAAAATGTGATCAGTAATAGGAGAGCAAAGGG
>JADGAM010000394.1 GCA_015232015.1 Oligoflexia bacterium
TCATAAGAAACTCTCCTTCATCTATGATTATGATCCGTAGAGGAGGTTTCTTTAGTAGTACACTTGGCCTTCAATACAGATCGCTATTTTAAGTACTATTCTAACAAGGCCTGGTTTTATGAATTGGAAATTTTTAAGTTAATAACATCAAAATATTTAATTTTAATTAGTTATCTCTTGATAACACAATATTAAATGAATTAAATTGTGACGATTTATGGAGGTATAGTAATTTTTAATTTAGGTTATTCATAAGCAATTTTTACCAAGTAAAAGCATGATTGCATTTACTAAGGAATGGGAACTAGGACTGATTGTGTCTTTCAGGCAAAATAAAAAAGTACTACAAAAATTTTTTTTATCCTGGTTTTAAGAGGAAGTACTGAAGGTAAAATGGTTTTTCAACAAGCTGAGTCCCAAATGTAGCATGGCATGCACGGGCACGCGGGCCTGGCGTGATATTATAAATTATTCACAGTGGGCAATAGTTTAATATCCCATTCGATTTGTATCCCATTTTCATTTTCATCCAACTTTCCTTTAAACACTTTTTCTCCAGCAGGAATTTCACCACTAATTGTAAATATTTTACCCTCTAGTGGCCAACGATAATCAGTCCAACTTTTTTTGTTTAATTTAGGTTTATTGGCAAAACATGTTTCCGATAAAATACTTTTTTCGGTATAATTAGAAATTATAGAAGAAACTTGCGGTATTAAAAACCGAATTATAAATTGATTACGAACCATAGAAAGTTCAATTGGAGTGTAAATACTGCCAGAAAAACTTCTTTCAGTTTCATGGGTATCGGCCGAAGTTATAATTTTTTCAAATATTTTATTTTCCCGTACATCATTGCAACTTAAAGTTATATTATAGGATTCTGAAATAGTAATTTTTTCTAAAAATTCTACATTTGCAGTAGCACTACTTTCATCTTTTATTGTAAGTGTTGCCTTATAACTGGAATTTTTTTGGTTTATAGGGGTTGTAAGATGAGAACTTTTATCTATTTGAGTATAGATAATAGTTCCACTTTTCACAACAGGAAGATCTCTTGCAAAAAGTGCATTTGCAAGAGAAGTAAAAGCAAGAGCTATAAATAAAATAAATGTTTTAGTCATTATCAATCTCCATATATTCTAAAGAATAATTTATAGTTAAAGTGCTATCGGGATCTTTATATGTTCCCTCTAATTTTTTTGTTCCATGATCGTTTATCACTGCTTTAACAGGAGAAGTTGAATCATTAATTGGATAAAAATTAAGCTCTCTTACTGGGGTCATAGCAGTAACTTCATTTATTGGGACATCACAAGCTCCAGAGAAATAATAATTGCGACCGGCCTCTTCAATACCTGAAATTGCAATTATATTTAATTTTATTTTATAAGTATCATTGCTATCATCTGAAACTGCTATAAAGTTTTCAGCTGGTCCGTTTATGTTCAACGTCCCGGTTCTACTCGTCTGAACAATGTCATTAACATTCCAAGGTCTACTCCCACCATTGCCACAAATTGTTTTTCCTTTATCGTACCTTTCGCCAAGAAATGTTTCAAATTGGTTTACAACTCCAGAGGCATTTACACCAATTTTCTTTGGAATAGAAATATTGCCATTGTACCCCCAGTTTCTTGTGGTTATAACTTGAGATGTACAAGGCCATGATCCTGTCCTTTCGGTAGTTTCCTGGTTGTTATAAATTTCATGCTTATTAAATGAAACTGTACCTACCCAAGCAAATTTTTTTGGTTTGGGTTTGGTTAATTTTGCTGTCGTTTCAAGTGAAAAATTAACCGATTGAGACTCAGGAATTAAATTGGGGAGGCCAGCGGCACTTTTGATGTTATTAAACCAAAAAACACTTTGTCCCCCATCAGATAATTTAACCGCAGGAAGCTTTATTTTCTCGTTAATTTTAAAAGGTGTTTCTTTAGCTCCAGACATACCGTAAGAGTAAGAATCATTAACTCTTTTAAGTTGCTCTCTTTGTATGGGGACAATAGAGCAATTGGGTAAAAATTTTTCATAAGAGTGCATTGATGCGCTTGAGTAGTCCCCTGTTAGTGATATATTATAGATTGAATCTCCTTCTTCACTATCTGTAATTATAAATTCTGCATTATCTAAAGGAAAAGTATCTCTACCTATTATTTGAATAGTACTTCCCTCACAAATAGGACTAGAACCATTTTTTTCTTTGGTTTTTGTATCTTTTTCAGACAAGTTTATATTTAGTTTAACTGTAGCATTGATTATTTTATTGTCTTTAATTTCAAAAGTAATAAGACGTTCAGCAAGTAAATTCCAGATACGATTTTTTGTTGTCATTAGAAGTTCATCACCATTTTGATTTTCATTAGTTTTTACAT
>JADGAM010000395.1 GCA_015232015.1 Oligoflexia bacterium
TATTAACATTTGCCAATTAAGCCCAATATCTTCTACAAACAATGAACAATTTTTTTTGTCTTCTCCTTCCAAACAAACTACATAACTTTTTATAGCTTCCATTTTTAATAACAAGCTTTTGGTGTGAGGAGGATAATCCATGGACTTTTGCAAATTTTGTAACCAATCAACTAAAAGGTTTTGACAATCTAATAAGAACTCAACTACCTTCGGTAGTAATTCTAATCTTTGGGTTTTTAAGAGAACGACTACTTCCTCTACATTACAAACAAATTCTCCTAGTTCAATAAGTCCCACCGACCTGGCCACACCTTTTAGATTATGAATACAACGAAATAATCCATTAAATTCAGGATCTTTAATATTTTTTTCTAATTTCAAACACTCTCTTTCCCATTGAGAGACAATATCGAAAGCTTCCTCTAGAAAAATATTTACTATCTCTGGATTAGGCATCTGAATGACCCTCCAAAAAAAATTATTTTTAAAATATTACTTCAAACTCTACATTAAACACTAAGTGGTAATTTAATAATGAAAGTTGACCCCACTCCTACCTCTGAAATTACCTCTATATTTCCTTTCATTTCATCAATAACTGAATATGCAACAGACAAACCTAATCCAGTACCGCTACCGATGGTTTTGGTAGTAAAAAAAGCATCAAATATCTTATCTAAATTTTCTTTAGCTATTCCGTAACCGGTATCACTAAATCTTATCTCGATAGTATTATTTAAATTGCTAGTATCCACCTTAATTACCCCGCCTCCCTTAGTAGACATTGCATCCTTAGCATTTGAAAGGATATTTACAATCACTTGTCCAAATTTACCATTATCACCATCTACAAAAACATTTTTGGCATTAAAATTTAATTCAATATTAGTATTTTGTTCTGAGTAACTTAAAGAGATCATCTCTACTGAGTTCTTTATTGATTTATGAGCATCAATTTTTTCTATTTCACTTGCAGAATCTACTTTTGAATAAACTTTTAAATTACTAATTATCTTATTAATTCTATTTAAAGTAGTTTCTAATTTTTCCAAGCTAGAAATACATTTATCTCTATCTTTTGCTCCATCCATTACTAACTTTTCTAATTTTTTAAAATAACCCACTAAAATTGTAACAGGATTATTTATCTCATGAGCAACTCCGGCCGCCAATCCACCCACAGAAGCAAGTCGAGAAGCTATGTAAACTTTTTTTTCTAACTCTTCACGTTCTTTTTCTTGGGCCTTACGTTTAGTAATATCTCTACATATACTTATAAATTTTCCATCCTCCATCTTAGTAAGAGACATTTCTTGTAGATAACTTGTTCCATCTTTTCTCTTGGCCCAAATCTCTCCAATCCATTTTCCCTTTTCACCAAACTCTGGCAAAATATTTTCTCTTAATCTTTTAATCTCTTCCTCTGGATATAATGTTTCCCAATTATCTCCAACCATTTCATTGGAACCATAATAGCCAAAAACTTTTACTTGTGCCTCATTAGCGTAAACAAATTCACCTTGTGAAGTAAGAATTGCCATTCCATCCATAGAACTTTCAATGGCCTGCAATTGTAATCTTGCCAACTCTTCACTATGTTTCCGCTCTAAAATATTACTTATGCGAATATTAATTTCTCTGGGTCTAAATGGTTTAGCAATAAAATCCTCGGCCCCAAGTAACAATGATTCTTCACAGGCCTCATCAGTATCTAGAGTAGTAATCACCACCACAGGAATTTTCTTAAGCTTAGAATTGCTTCTAATTTTTTCCAACATCTCAAATCCATTCATCTCAGGCATTTGAACATCAGTTATAACCAAATCAAAATGTTTATTTTCTAATTCATTCAATGCCTCTTTACCATTTAAGGCCCATACTACTTCATAGCCAATTTTTTCTAAGTAAAATTTAAGCTTCTTGGCCTGAATAGCAGTATCTTCTACTATTAAAAGCCTTGATTGACTTTCTCTGGGATTAATAACCAGATCTATTTGTTCGAGTTTGTTTTCAATATCCATAGTCACTACTCATTTTCCATTTCTTATAAAATTACTATAAAATTATTATAAAAATTGTATACTTTAATAATAACGACAATATGCTCTGACAGCAATTATAAATTTCATGTACAAAATAAAACTAGACTTTGTTACTCTGATTTATACCTATTATCTATAAATTTATATTTATAAAATATTAAAACAATATTTCATTTTTAATTGATCCAACTCTCATTAACATGTACTATTTAAAATATGAAATATGATATTTTAATTGTTGATGATGAAAAAGAGATGCGAGAGATTATATCTACTTTCATCAATGAACATTTCAAATGTAAAATAATTACCGCCACAGATGGTAAAGAG
>JADGAM010000396.1:0-466 GCA_015232015.1 Oligoflexia bacterium
AATCTTAATATCACAAGGATGATCAGTTGGTATGAAAACCAACAAATTAATAAATACTTTTACCTAGGATTGAGAGAAGTATATCCAGAAATTTTTATATATGGATCACAACCATTTATTTTTGGAAAACATTTTTTCAGTTATATTCCTGCAAAGGCAGAAAAAGAGTGTAAAATTTTACCAGATAAGATTTTAACAAATGGAGCTTATTTTTTAAAGTTCGCGCATAAAGAGAACAGGCAAATCTATTCAATAGGACCATCATTTCGCTATGATAAATTGTTTAAGTATAACTTTAAATTTGATAATCAAACAAAGATAATGTCAGGGCTATCGCATCTTGATGATGCCAATATGTATCTACTTGATAAACTTTCAAGAACCTCATTAAAAGAAAGGACTTTGATGGTTAGAAAGCATCCAGATAGTGGGAATATTAATTTGCACTTTTTTTCTCAAAATTGGA
>JADGAM010000396.1:535-2360 GCA_015232015.1 Oligoflexia bacterium
TTGCAGCAGGGGTTTCGGTACTATTTGTTCAGGCCGTGGATCAAGATGATTACCTCTATCTTTCTGATGAGAGAGAAGGATTGGGAGTAGTATGGGATGTTGCTCATGATGAATTTGAAATTGAAGAGAAGATTCAGCTTTTGATTTCGAAAAGAACAAGGGAGAATAAGGAAGAAGTAGAAAGATGCGCTCGATTTTATAAAGAGAGTTTTTTTCATCCACCTACAGTAGAGAATATTACTAATGCGTTGGATATTTATGATTAAGAGGAAATGACATTGTATTTGCTATAAAAGAGATATTAATAGTGGGGATATTTTATGTATGATTTTTATTTTGGCGAAAAGAAACAAATTTTTGAAGATGAAAAGAATTATTTACTTACAGTAAAACGTATGATGCCTAGATGGTGTAATTCAATTCCAGATTCAGAATTTCTTGCGCTCTATGATGATTTATTGAATTCAAATATTGTTAACTCAGAATCAAAAGGTGTAATTGTTGAAACTGGTTGTGGCTCTAGTACAATTGTTTTAGCTTACTTTGCTTTCAAATACGCGAAGAAACTTTACACATGGGATTTAAATCAAAATAAACTAGCATACATAAGATCGATACTACTAGATACTCATCAAAAGGTTCTTGCTACTTCATTACATAATCATTGGACATATATAGGTTATCTTAGTACATCAAAAGATTTGGGAATTTCAATTCTTCAGGAAAAAGAGGAGCAAATAGATTTTGCCTTCTTCGACTCTGAACATACTTCTGAAGTATTAACCCAGGAATTGGAGCTCTCATTAAAATTATCAAGAAATGAAGCTGTATTTGCCTTAGATGATGCTAATTATAGATATAGATATAACAATACTGCTTATATAAATGTTTTTAGGAAAAAATTAGGTTTGTCACCTATAGAAGAAGCACAAGACAATATTGGTCCTTATTTCTATGAACTCGCAGAAGAGATGATTAAAAAAACTTTTCCAAATTCAAAAAAAATTAAAGATACGTATAAAACAACATTTAAGGATGATATTTTTTGGAACTATTTCTCTAATGATAGAGCGATTATGAATTCTCTTGGAATGGAGAAAATGAAAGAATTGGAACACAGATATGACAGTTTTCGAATTTTAAAGTAAGCGATTGTCCATTGTCGGACAATTTACTTAAATAAAACTTTGCAAAATTTTTTCACCAAATAAAATCAGTTCTTCTATTAATAATAGTATTTTGAAAAATTTTTAATAATTAATTTTAATTAAAGACAATTTTCTATTCTTGTTTTTATAAATTTTAAAGTATGATTTGAAAAATTAATCTTTTTTGAATGATTCAAAATATAATGTATTACTAGTCTGAAGTATGATGAACCCAAAATTCATTTTGAAGAGTACAATAGTTAATGGAGATAATAAATGAATTATACCAATAAAATGATAGATATATCGGTTCAATTAGACTCAAATCAGATCCCAGTTTGGCCAGGGGAAAGTCTCTTACATAGAGAAAATTTAAAAACATTTGAAACGAATAATGTTAATGTATCCAGCATTTCTCTTGGAGGCTCATCTTTGTACACACATAGATAGTCCCTATCATTTTTTAAATGAATCATCTAAAAAAATAGGGGATATTCCTCTTTCTAAGATGATTGGTAATTGTGTTGTTATTGACATATCTCGCTCAGATGTTTTTTCCCAGTCTTTCCGCGAAGATAAATTAAAGGATCAAATGCCAATAAGTAGATGCGAACTAGAAAAATATGAAATGATCTTTCAAAAATGTTCTAAAGTTCCTTTTAAAACAAACAACTCTA
>JADGAM010000397.1:0-1818 GCA_015232015.1 Oligoflexia bacterium
TCTTTTGTCATTCCTGGTCGTAGGCTAGACATCTTTTCACCAGTAGTAGCGCAACCGATAAGAAAAGATACTATTGAAAAAGTAAGTGCTAGCTTAATCATGATCATTTTCATACCATTCTCCATTTTTCAGCATTAAGAGCATGTCTTGTGAATCATTGAGACAATTAGTAATTGTTCATTGCCAATACTCCATGTTTTTTAGGCTTGTACGATAAACTATTCGGCATATATAAAATTTGCGTTAGTGTTTGGGCCATAATGATTATAGTTAAATTAAAAAACAGAATTGTTGCGGCACTGGTAATAATACTCTTAAAAATCAAGCACATGTAATAAATCGCCGTTATTCTCCATGAATTAAATAGCTAAGTAGAATCTTATCTATAAGATATTTTTTCAGAGGATCTATTGCTCTCAAAGCTTGTACAACATCTCCTCTCTCAATCTCTTTCTCTAACATCTCGATTGCGTTATACAATTGGTTTAGCTCTATGGTATTCACTAATATTACTCCTGATGATTCTTACTATTTAAAATGCTATCTGTTACATGATTGCAATTTGCGTGCTAACAAAATATGACTTCAAATTACTTAATTTACGAACATTAATCTTTCTTGTGGTACAGAAAAAATTAAACCAAAGTTCAAGCAAAACACCACGATGTTCAAGTAACTAATGACTCATAGTTTCCTTTGAAAAAATAAATCTGTGTTTTTAGGCACTTACCACCTATTGTTTGGCCATCTTCTTAGTGTTATAATCAAAGCATGAGATGGACGTTAATTGCAATCAACATTCTTTTTATAAATATTGCCCTCGCTGGCGAGTGCGAAAGTCAATTCAACCTTTGCATCTTACCAACTCAAAACCACACCACTCAACAGGGGCCATCTTTTGAACTAGACCAAGCATCTCTAAAAGTGTTGGCACCAAAAAAAGATGTCCTCTCTGGGACGTTAAACAGACTTCCAGACCACAAACAATTCACTCTCTCCTACACGACAAAAAAAGAAAGCGATAAAAAACAAGAACTCATTCTAACGGCCGATACGATTCAACAGATGTGTAGCGAGGGATACAAACAATGTGTGATCAGCAAACGGAGAAATCCAAGTTCCACAAAACGTGGAAAGTAACCAGAGACGCTCTTCCCATTATTATTGCTGTAATCTACCCTTTCGCTACTATTTTTTTGAGTAACTATCTCGATCGCGCTAAAGAAAAAAAAGAATTTTTACTAGGCCTATACTTTTTGCAATATCATGAGCAAAAAAGTTGCATTTCGAATATCAAATCACTCCTGCCAGGTCTTTTTTCCGAAGAAGGGAGAGTAATTAATGATCCCATTGTTATTAACAATTATAAAAAAGAATTAGATTCCTGCCTTAAAACCTCACATCTTTTTTATCTTCATACAATCGCTAACAATATTCTTGTTTTACACGACAAAGGTCTACTTAAAAAATGTATAATGGGAACACTCTACTCACTTGAACGAAATCTTTCGGATGTACTTTCTCAAAGTGAGTTTCCTTTTTTGACTATAAAACAATCCTATTTTTTCTCTATCGAGAAATGCTCTTCTGAAATCTTTGAAAAAATTGATAGTAAAATTGAACAAAAACTGAATTGATTCCTTGATTTTATCTTTTTAAATTGTTTATGTTTTAAACAACTGTCTATTTACCAGACAATCTATTTTGTTTTTCTTGATTAAAAAACACTTAAACAATTGAAACAACATTTATCCGTTTTGGCATATAAACTGCAAAAATGCCTCTAGCGGAGGGTTATTATTATGCAGTTATCAGAAC
>JADGAM010000397.1:1872-2340 GCA_015232015.1 Oligoflexia bacterium
CATGGAATTAATAATAATCCCTCCTCTCAGCAACTAGCTAACATGAAAGCAGTGGCACAAGGAATGGAAAAGATAAGAAAATTGCTGGGAAATAATGCCATTAAAATCACAAGCTGGCTTCGTGTACCTAAGCTTAATCAAATGATTGGAGGTTCAAAAACATCTGCTCACTGTGACGGGTATGCTATAGATTTTACTTGCTCTAATTTTGGTTCTATTTATGATATTTGCAATAAAATATCTTCCTCTGATTTAAAATATGATCAATTGATATTCGAATATGGCAATAGTGGATGGGTTCACATTTCTTTTGATCCAAAAATGCGAAGACAAGATCTAACAATACTTAACTCTTCAAAAATTTATAAACTTGGAATTTTGACCCGGGAGCAATATGAGCAAGTTTAACCCCGCTCCAACAACTAAAAAAATTCACGAGACGGAGAACGATTTTATTTACAAACGAGC
>JADGAM010000398.1 GCA_015232015.1 Oligoflexia bacterium
AACTACTCGCCCATCGTTAGCGCGCATCCTAGGTCCATAGGTATTAAAAATGCGAACAATTCTTGTATCAACTGTATACTTCATCCTATAACTACTTTTTCAATTTTGCTTCTCATTTTATCAATCTCCCTATTATATTTTAAATTACATCTCAGTTATGGTTAGTAAATTATTTTATTTATTTATTTATTTTATTTATTTTATATTGAGTAGAAATCATTATTTTTGTTAATTGGAATTCTATAACCAAAACCAAAACTTTTCGATTTTATTTTAATTATTGGCGCAAATTGTCTGCGCTTATATTCAGAATTATAATAAAGTTTAAAGGTTTTTAATACTTCATCTTTTGAAAAACCTAATTTTACTAATTCGGATGCAGTTATATGATAACTTAAAATTCCCTCTAAAATTGCATCTAATCGTTCATATGGAGGAAGACTCATTTCATCCGTTTGATTCTCTCTCAACTCTGCTGAAGGGGGCCTACTAATTATTCCTTCAGGTATTAAATTATTGTAAGCACGGTTAATGTAGTTTGCCAACTGATAGATCTCTGTTTTATATAAATCTCCAAGTAAGCTAATGCCACCTACACTATCGCCATACATAGTAGAATAGCCTACTGCTAATTCAGATTTATTAGAGGTGTTTATTACTAAAGCATTACTCTGATTTGATCGTGCATATAAAAGCATTCCACGCAGTCTGCTTTGAATATTTTCATCCGCCAGTCCTTGTAAAGGAGATTTAAATGTTTCGAAAATAGCATTTTGGCAAGATGAGTGTAGAAATTTTATTGGAAGATAATGAAAGGGGATATTTAAATTATTACAAAGAGTTTTAGATAATTCATAACTAAGTGTGGCCGAATATTTAGAAGGCATAAATATTGCCTCTAATTTTTGGCCTTGTTCCTTTTTTATGCAAAGATAAGTTAGAGCTAATACCAAAGAAGAGTCCAATCCCCCTGATAGTGCCACTAAAAAATTATTAAATTTTGATTTTTTTGCATATTCATGTAATCCAAAAATTAAAGCATCGATGGCCTCCTGACATTCACCCTCGCTCCACAGGGGTAAAGTAGGGAGTTTCGAATTTTTTGATGAAGATGAAGATGAAGATGGAATAATCTCTGGAGAGTAAAGCTGTGCCCAGATATTTTCTTTAATTTTTATTTCTTCAATTTCAATTTCAATTTTATTTTCAATTGCTTTTATATTTGTGTTTGTGTTTGTATTTACATTCTTAGAGGGATAATGAGTGTTTGTTTCATGTAAATTAATAGTAAGAGTTTGCGCCTTAAATGCATTCGCCTTAATTATAAATTTATCTTCATTAATCAAAAAACTTTGTCCATCAAAGAGGATTTCATCTTCTGCTCCAACTCTATTTACATATGCAAAAGGTGCTTTAAAACGCTTTGAGATATTTTGTGCTTGTTTGATTCTAATCCAATTTTTATTAATGTGATAAGGACCAGCGCTTAAATTAATTATTAAATCAAGATTAATATTACTTTTTTTAATCTGTTTTTCGATTTCACTTAGGGGATCTATCTTATGAGCAGAGCTAGGCCACATATCTTCACAAATCATAAGTGCTAAATTCTTTCCATTCCATTCTAAAATGGTGGGGGTTTCTCCGGGAGTAAAATATTTTTTTTCATCAAAGATATCGTAATTTGGAAGAAGAATCTTACTGTAAACAACAGTTAATTCCTCGCCTGGAACTAATTTGTAAATCACATTTTTAATTTCATATGGCCAATTGTCGTTGTCTAGCGTGTATTGCAAACCGCCAAGTAACATTAGCGTTGATTGCTGATTTAGATTGCTTCCAGTGTTGCTAGTGTTGATAGTTGTTTTACTCCACTCATTTATCTCAGAAATAAGCTTTTGATAGGAGAGAATGAATGAACGTTGTAAACATAAATCTTGCAATGGATAACCAGTTAAAAATAACTCTGGAAATAAGTGCAGATTATAAACATTAGAATGATCTTCTCTATTTTCTCTATCTTCTCTACCTTCTTTCTCTTCTTTAGTGGTCTTAATAGTGGCCTTAATTGACTTAAAGTAATCTATCAGGTAGTTTTTGATATTAAAAAAATCTGCAACAGTATGATGGGTTTGATGAATGTTAACATTAATATTTTTAACATTTATATTTTTGGTTGATTTTTCCATAGGTCTAATAACTCACTACTATTTAGGTACTTTTTGTTTGTTAATAATATTATATAATATATGTGTTTATGACGAATCAAACTACTTTTAAATTAAAAAATGATATGAACTATGAATAATAAAAATAATAAAG
>JADGAM010000399.1 GCA_015232015.1 Oligoflexia bacterium
AAAAATAATGAAATCATGTTTACCCCTGGTCAGAAAGATGCCTTAACCTTGATGACAACTTCCAAAGATAGAGAGATTGCAATTCAGGGAGATGCCGGTACTGGAAAGACTTATGTAATGAGATGGGCCAAGGAGATTTTTGAGACAAATGGTTATGTGGTTAAAGGTTTTGCACCTACAGGTAAAGCAGTTCAGGAGCTTGAATATGGGGGAAGTATAAAATCACAAACAGTTTCATCGTATCTCATTAAGGGCGATAGGCCAGGTAATTTACTACAACAACAAAAAGGAGAGGTGTGGATTATCGATGAAGCAGGAATGGTTGGTTCAAAGGATATGGAACAAATGCTATCGCGGGCCCAAAAAGGAAATACCAAGGTAATTTTAGTAGGAGATAAAAAACAATTTGAAAGTATTGATCAAGGCAAGGTCTTTAAAGATTTACAAAAAATTGGTGCCATTAATTTTGTAGAGATGAGAGATAATCGACGTCAAAAAACCGAAGAAACCAGAGCGATAGTTAAATGTTTTAATGAATATATTCGCGGATCGAAAGATGTTGAAGTGGGAAATAAAATTCCGACTAGAGAGCAAACAAAAGATGTGAAGGTTACTAAAAAAGGAGTGAATAAATACATTGACGAGGCATTTGATATTTTAAAAAAATCTAATAGTATTCGAGAGGACACAAGAGATGGAGGGATAAAAGAACGATTTTTATTAATTAAAAATGAGTATCTGGATTCAATTGATAAAAATCAAAGAGCATTAATCATTACCAGCACCAATAGCAATAGAGTTATTCTTAATGAAGTGATTCGGACAGAGTTAAAAAATCAAGGAATTGTAAATCAAAAGGGATCTAATTTTACAATATTAAGCTCAATTGGATTATCGGGTGCTGAAAAGATGTATGCTGAAAGCTATCAAAAAGGATATGTGGTGTTTTTTCGAGAGAGGTTAAATGATATTACCAGGGGAACAAAAGGAGAAATAGTAGGGGTGGATATTGGGCAGAATAGTATCACTATTAGTTACAATCAAAAACATCAAAAAGAAAGCAAGTTAATTACTATCTCTTTAGATTCAGAAAAAGATGCTTCTAAATTACAAGTATTTGCTAAAAACGAAAGAGAGTTTTGCCAGGGAGATAAGATTATTTTTTGCAAAAATGATAGGATATTGGGGGTTAAAAATGGGCATACAGCATTTATAAAAGAGATAAATAGCAATGGGGATTGCATTGCCAAGTTAGAAACGAAATTAAAAAACATTGTAATATCTTTCAATTTAAATGAACAAGGGAAGTCGCCATATCCTTATGTAGACCATGCATATGTTCTTACTGATTACAAATCACAGGGAACAACCGTTGATAAATTGATTTGGTCCATAGAATCCAAAAGTGCCAATTTACTTCCGCTGTTCTAGTAGAAAATGCTTTTATCATTTCATCGGAAACACCTTTGATCTTAAAAAATCCCTGAGTTTGATCGGTAATTTCAATTGCATAACCGTTTTTTATTAGAACTCTCGCCAACTCCAAACGATAGAGTTGACCTATCTCTTTTTGGTTATGATAAAATACTTTATTATGAATGGTTTTATATCGCCCCTCCAGATCCATCGTTACATTCATTACAGCACAATGAGTATGTACTTGGGGTTCTTGATTGCGGTTTGTATGATGCTCAAATTTAGCAACAATAATTTTTCCGGTATCTACAATTTTCTTTTCTCCATCTTTCATCACTCTAGTTTGAATATAATTTTCTTCAAGATGCTTAAGCGTATTAGTAACCGCCTCCCGATGGGCCTCTAAGATAGCAGAATCATTCATTGCTAAAATAGATACGCTTTTTGGTGCAGAAAAGGTAAAATCAAAACCGGCCAAATGCTTTTCACTGCCTGCACCTTTAACTAATTTTTCGCCAGCAAGTCCTCTACCATAGGCCAAATTTTCAAAATCCTTAAAATCAACTCTTTGTCCGGCCAGACCTAGTTCGCTAGCAATTCGCCCCTGCCACTCTGTCGTTTTAGAATCCTTATCATAGTATTCACCAGCAGCGGATTCATAATATTTGCAAGCACCACCAGCAGTAATATTTTTTAATGAAAGCATTTACTCCCTTTGGTCTGTAAGTTCCTTAATTTTTTTAACATCATCATCTATGTCCTTTTTCATCTTTTCCAAGTTTTCCTTGGCCATATTTAAAAGCGGTGATCGATTATAATCTTCTTTCTCTTCGCTTTTTCTGCGATCAAATTCTCCTTCTAAATTATGATACTCATTTTTAATTGAATCTTGAGTCCTTTGTGT
>JADGAM010000039.1 GCA_015232015.1 Oligoflexia bacterium
CAAAATATGCTCATTCAAATGGTGTAACATCCATTCATCATATGACGGAACCAGCAGATAGAAATCGTGGTGGTGTTGCAAACGATCCTGAGGAATATCTCGATGCCCACTCAAGAGGTAATCTTAATATTAGAGTAAATTGTGCAGTTCCAATTCAAGGTTGGCAGGGATATCTAAATAAAATTGCAACAATTGCAAAAATTGCAACAACTGAAACAATTGCTACAAAAAAACCCATCAATCATATGAGTGATAATATGCTTAAGTTTGGGAGCGTAAAAGGTTATGTTGATGGATCTCTTGGAAGTCATTCTGCGGCCTTTTTTTCACCTTATTTAAATTCAGCAACAGCTTCTGCTACTATTACTAGTACTACAGAAAATTATTGTGGAGATATTGTAAATTCAGAGGAGGATTTATTTAATTGGATTAGTGAAATTGATAAGGCCAATTTGCAAGTTTTCATTCATGCCATTGGAGATAGAGGAATAAATACAATTTTAAATATATTCGAAAAAGTTGTTAAAACAAATGGAGTACGCGATAGAAGATGGCGAATTGAACATGCTCAACACCTATCTTTTGATGATGTACCTAGATTTATTTCACTTGGTGTAATTGCAAGTATGCAACCATATCATGCCATAGATGATGGACGTTGGGCGGAAGAAATTTTAGGAGCAAAAAGAGTTCGTGGTTCCTATGCTTTTCGTACTCTTTTAGATGCTGGAGTACGCTTGGCCTTTGGTAGTGATTGGTTTGTGGCCCCGCCTAGTCCTATTCTTGGTATACATGCAGCCGTTACAAGAAAAACTTTAGTTGATGGAAAAATTTGCGGGAAAAGCTTTTTACCAGAGCAAAAAATTACAGTTGAGGAGGCATTAAAGGCCTATACAATTGATGCTGCTTACTCTGTACACGAAGAAAATTTAAAGGGATCATTGGAAGTAGGAAAGTTAGCAGATTTTTCCATACTAAGTAAAGATATAACTAAAACTAATACTAATGCTAATACTAATGCTAATACTAATACTTGTGTTGCAAACGAAGAAATAGAAAATACTTTAGTTCTACTTACTGTTTTAGGAGGGAAGGTGGTGTTCAATATTTAAAATTACCTTTTTGAAAATTGGAAATAAATATTTATTAAATTTTATAATAGATTTTTCCATTTCGTTTAGTGCTTCTTCACAAGGGAGTGAATTTTTAGAAGTTAGATTATCATAGTAATTAGCAAGACTAATTATTTGCGTATAGAAAGATATTTGAGTCTTAGGCAATTGATTAGGAATTCCACTGCCATCGCAAGATTCTTCATGTTGTAAAACAATTTCAAGTGCTTTAGGGTGAACACTTTTAAATTTTTTTAAATGTTCGTATCCAGCTTTTGAATGCTCATGAATAACTTCCACAGGAACCATTGCGGGTAATGTATTTGAAGCTAACATTAATCCTTTTTCAATACATAAAATGATTTTTCCAATATCATGGAGAAGCGCCCCCGTAAAAATAATATTTTTTATCTCATCGGAATTAAGTGTATATTCGTCAAACATTTTAACTTTAGAAGACAGAGTTTCATCTTCACGCATTCTATTTATTTCTAAAATTGTAACATATGAAAGGGAACCAACAACAAGTGAATGATTGTAAATAGTTTGATTATCTTTAGTAAGTATTTTTATTAATTTTCCTATAGATTCTGTATTTGTTTTAATGAATGTTTGAAAATGTTCTTGCACCAAGTTTAATTTTTTAAGATTTACTTCATTTGTATCGGCCATTACATTTTCTAATTTACTACAAATGTGATTTCCAATTATATTTGCTTTATCTTCAATTGCTAGATTATCTTGAGAAATAATTTGTTTTAAATTATTGTCTATATAATCTTGATATTCTTGTTCGTTTTTATCATCAATAAATGCTTGGACTATTCGTTTAGTTTTTAAATCATTTAATTGTTCATCTGTGATAGTTGAATCTTCTTTGAATAAAAGTGTAAGTGCTTCATCTGTATTTAAATAATAAATACTAAAAGGAACAACTTTATTGGCCAAAAGAGTCGATATCCTTAATGGAATATAATTTTTTTCAAATGTATTTGAAGTATTGTTAGATTCTAACGACAATTCACCTTTCTTGAAATATAAAATTTTGATTCCTTTTGTAGACAAATTAATTAAACGACTATGATCTATTAGATCATTTTCTGAAAATATTTTTATAAGTTTATTTTTACTTAACATGATAAAAATATCACAAGGAAACTTTGATATTTCATTTAATTTAGATATATCAATTGAATCAAATTCGCTATTATCAAATTTTATTTGTTTAGTATTCATTTTCCCCCTCAAATATTTATAACTTTAATCAGTTTTTATATAAACTTCTCGGGAAAATTATGAAATACAATTAAATAAATTTATTTTGTTTAATTTTTAAATATAATGGCCATGACCGCCCATTAGGGCCTGTGCTAACAGATTATGAAAATAACTAAAAAATTTTTCTCAAGATCCGCACTGGAAGTAGCACCTGATCTAATAGGTTGTGTGCTTATGCGAAGAATGGAAAAAGGGAAAATACTTAAAGGGATGATTGTGGAAACTGAGGCATATCTTCAAGCAGATCCAGCTTGTCATGCCTATAAAGGAATTACTAAACGAAATGAAGTAATGTTTGGTCCTGCAGGTTTTTCTTATGTGTATTTTATATATGGAGTTCATTATTGTTTTAATGTAGTAACTGGTCTTGAAGGACAAGGTGAAGCGGTGTTAATTCGGGCCGTAGATTTTTCCTATGAAAAAAAGATCAATGAAAATGATGACAATGATGACAATGAAGGAAATTCCTATGATATTCGAATTGCCGCTGGTCCAGGCAAGCTTTGTAAGTTTTTAAATATTGATAAGTCATTAAATGCGAAACCATTATTTTTACCGTTTAACGATATTTCTATAGTTAATAATCCTAAAAAAAATATGGCAGATTCACTTGTACAATGCCCTCGAATTGGTATTAAATTAGCTAAGGATTATCTTTGGCGTTGGTATTTAAAGGGCAATAAAGCAGTTTCACGATTTTAAAAATAAAATCCTTAAAAAGGAATGAGATATATGCCACATGTTCGAATAGAGATGCTAAAAGGAAAATCTAGTGAATATAAAAAAACTATAACAGATAACATTCATCAAGCATTAGTCGAAGAATTTAAAACTCCAGAAAATGATAGATATTTTAAAATTATTGAAATAGAAAAAGAAAACTTTGATCATGGACCAAGGCGCTCTGATGATTATCTTTTTATTGAAATATTGCTTTTTTTAGGTAGAAGCGATGATGCCAAGAAGAAACTATATAAAAATATAAATGACCGTTTAAATAGAAATCCCGGAATTAATTCAATTGATATAATCATTTTTCTTAATGAAACCAAATTAAGAAATTGGGGTTTTGGTGAACAAGCAGGTGATGAGGTAAAACTTTCTTTTAATGTAAATGTATAAAATATAACAAAGGATTGTTCTATGTTTCCATTAATTTTATTATTAATTTCTGTTATGTTTTTTCCTTATTCTAACTCTCATGCAGAATATGCAGGCCACGGCATAGAAAGTGTGGATGCTGATACCATAAAAAAATTTGCACCACTTCCTTTAGAAACAACGATTGCAAAAAAAATTCAAAATATGTTAGATATACGCGCCCCAGGAATGGGACTTGTCTCACCTGATTCAAAAAAACTTTTTTTTACTTGGAAAATAACAGGGTCATATCAGGTTTGGCGTTTGGATTCACCTCTTGCTTTTCCGGTGCAACTAACTGCAGGTGAGGATCATACAAGGATTGAAGATATTACTGCCGATGGAAAATATTTAATACTCTCTCGTGATCAAAATGGCGAAGAGAATCCTGGGATTTATCTACAAGCTGTTACTGGTGGACCTTTACAACTGGTACAACATATTCCCAAAATAAAAACTAGATTTGAATTTGTGACTTCTGATTCAAAATATATTTACTTCACCTCCAACCAAATAGATGAAAAAAGTTATGCTCTCTATCGCTATGAAATTTCAACTAGAAAAAAAGAATTGCTTTTTGATAATCCTGGTATTTGGAGTGTTTCTGATTTTCTTGATGATGGAACGATTTTACTTACAAAGTATACGGGATCGAGATGGAGAGAGCATTATTTATGGAACAATAATGACAAAAAATTACAGTCCATTATTGGCGAAAATGAAAAAGAAGAGTATCAAATTAGATTTGCCAAGAAAAATAATAAAAATGAATTTATAATTCTTACTCCTAAGTTTTCTGAATTTAAAAAATTATACAACTATGATTTTAAAAAAAATAAATTCACTCAAATTTCTAAAGATAAATCAATGGATGTATCTCATTTTCAAATAGATGAAGCTCGTGAGCATATTTATTATTATTTTAATGATAATGGGTTTACACGTCCTGAAGTTTTAAATGCCCAAAATTTTAAGACCCAAAAAATCCCTGTATTTCCCAATGCAGATCATGTTTATTTTGGAATGGCCACCAGGGATGGAAGATTTGTAACTATAGGAATAGAAACTGCTAAGTCTCCAAGACTAAGTTATGTTTATGATTGGAAAAAAAAGCATTTAAAACAATGGCTTCTTCCTTCGATACCAGAGGTAGACTTAAGTAAGTTTAAGAAGGCAGCGTTAGAGTTTTATCCTGCAAGAGATGGAACAAAAATTCCTATGCTAGTAAGAAGACCTAGTGAGTGTGAAAAAGATCTTTGTCCAGTGGTTGTTCATTTTCATGGTGGTCCTGAGGGACAAAGTAGACCTGGATTTAGCACTTTTGCTCAAATGTTTGTTGATTCAGGATTTATTTTTGTTGAACCCAATGTTAGAGGAAGTGAAGGTTATGGTAAGAGCTGGTTAGAAGCAGATAATGGAAGCAAACGAATAAATGTAATTACAGATATAGAAGATTGTGCAAAATTTATTCGTAGTAATTGGAAAAAAAATGAACAAACGCCGTTTATAGGAGTTTTTGGTGGTAGTTATGGAGGTTATTTAACTATGATGGCAATGACTATGTTTGCTGGTTCATATGATGCTGGAGTAGAGATAGTTGGTATGAGTGATTTAATTACATTTTTAAAAAACACAGCTCCCTATAGGAGGCCCCTTCGTATTGATGAATATGGTGATCCTGAAAAAGATCAAGAGATATTAAAAAAACTTTCACCCATTAATTATTTAGAGCAAATTAAAGGTCCTTTGCTTTTAATTCAAGGAGTGAATGATCCTAGAGTCCCTGCTGGAGAGGCAATTCAAATTTATGATTCGCTTAAGAAAAAGGATATTGATGTTAATTTAATCTTATTTGCCGATGAAGGACATGGAACTTCAAAGCGCTCAAATCAAGTTCTTGAAATTGGTCATACTATTCAATTTTTTAAAAAAACATTAACAAAGAAGAAATGAATACTCTTTTCGATAAATAGATTGTTTAGGCGTTAATTTACTTGAATAAAGGTGAAATTGATTAACTTCGATGACATTTGAACAATATAAATTATGTTCTTCTATAAGCATTCCAATTCCAACTGAATTATTACTAGGGTAAATGTTATGTTTTTGCTGAATATTTTGCTGATTAGTATTTAATCTGGCCAAGGTGATATGTGGAAAAAATTTTCTCTCTTCGATAGGAAGGCCAAATTGAACTAATTTTCTTTCAATTTTGCGTTGAAGAGAAAAAAGTTCTTCGTTTTTTTTAACTCCTACCCAAAAAGTACGAATAACACCCTTAGTTTCGAAAGTTCCTAATCCTTTTAACTGTATAGTAAATTTTGTAAATTCTATCTCTGACAAAAGAGATGCAATTTCTTTAAATTCTCTTCCATCAACTTCACCAATAAAACGCAAAGTTAAATGCATTTGATCTCTAGAAGTCCATTTTGCAGAAGGAAGACCAATTTGTATTTGTGATATTTCATCTTTAGTTTCTTCAGGAATATCAATGGTCACAAAAAGTCTAATCATTAAGCATATCCTAGTTTAGGGGTTTTAGGGATCCCTTATAATTTATTAAGGCCAAATGATAGCTGATAAATATTAAATTGTGTAGAAGAGGACAATTATTTTTTTCTGTTATTATTTCTGTTACTTTTTTTTGTTACTTTTTTCTAAACTGATTAAATATTTTGCCGAAAAACAACAAAAACATTTTAATAAAGAGTAAATATGTTTGAAAAAAATAATAAAGATATTGATATTAGGTTGATTATTTTACTTGCAGAAGATGAAGGTGATATTAAAGAAATATTAATTGAGTTTATTGAAGAGGTACTTCCTACAGCTGAAATTGAAACTGTATTTAATGGTTATTTGGCATTAGAAAAGATTCGACGTAAAAAATATGATCTTTTAATAACAGATTTTCAATTACCCTTTGTTAATGGGATGGAATTAATTAGGGCCATAAAATCAGTTGATGAAAAATTTCGTCCTGATGCTGCTGTACTTTTGTCAAATTATATTGGGTCAGGTGATCCACCACCAAATATAAATTTTGTAAATTATATTCCTAAAAATGATTATAAAGAGGCATTAAGAAATTATTTGTTATCTAGGCAAAAAATAAAATATAGTAGAGTAAAAAAAGATAAAAGATTATTAGAAGAAATGCGCAGTAATGATATAAGAGTTAATCCGCCTATATCCGATCCTGTTCGTATTGATATAACAATAGATGATCAAATAGAAATTTTAAGGGTCAAAGATATTTCACTTAATGGTGTGGGCGTTTATTTACGTAAAATAAATCAAATTAGTATTATAAATAAAGAGATTAAATGTATTATTGGTCTACCTGGAAAACCACCCTTTACCGTAGTTGGTGTTTTTAGACATATTGGAAGTAGTGATCAATTTTATGCAGGAATTGAATTCACATCTATTTCAGAAAAAGCAAAGGAAATGATCAGAGAGTATATATATTCTGTTATTCGAGATTCAGAATCAGAGGCCCTGCCTTGAGTTCCTATTTCTTAGCTTTTTATAAAATCATTATCAAATATCACGCTTAAAATTTAGCAGATATTAGGATTTAATATCGTAATCAGTTAGGGATTATCTAATCGTCTATAGAAGAATTACAATTTACCTTTGACAGTTAAATAGAAAGAAATATAAAAATGCGTGCACAAGTATAAATCACAATTTTTTTGTTGTTAACAATCATCACATCGTTTGCATTGTTTTGCATGGATGTTTAAAAAAGGAGATCACTTATGCCAATATGGATAATGGTAATTTTTCTTCTATGTTTTTCAGCAATGCCGATAAGAAGTGCTATTGCTGACAACACTTCACCTCCTGCAACTGATACTGGTACTAATAATAATACTGCTACTGCTACTGCTGCTGCTAGCAATAGTAATGGCAATAGTAGTGGCAATAGTAATGGTCACTCAGATTCAACAACATCGGGAAACTTTGATTCCATTTACGGTGGGGGAAATGATGAGCTCGATAAAGTACGTTTCTCTGATTCCTATATTCATATGAAGATTGAAAATGATATGAAGCTTGCCTGTGATAGAACAGGAACTTGCACTCTCTTTGCGATAAGCAATAGTGGCAGCTCTTTTACTGCTTCCTTTGGCATGGGTTGGTCTAGCGGAGGTACTACTGGTGGATATGGTTATGGTGGATATGGAACTACAGGCACTACAGGCACCACTGGTACTGCAGGTACCGTTGGATCTTATGGTTCTTATGGTTCTACAGCTGCCGCCGGCCCCTTTGTAGGAATAAATCTTATCTATAACAGTTATCACTGCATTCAAAAAATTAATGTTCCTCGCTCTCTTTATGTCAGTATGAACACCTATCTTTATCGCTTAATGAATGAGGATGGAACTCCTAGACGTTCATTTACTCCCGCTGATGAAACCATGATTATGTTTTACACCACCATCATGAAACAAGCGACTGGTTGTACTGCTGCTACAGGAAGAAGTTATTAGAAAGAATTATTAGTAAGCGCCCTTAGACAATAAAATAAAAATTTTATTTTTTAGGAGGATAATATGTTAGCAAATATATCACTTACGTTTTTTTTATCTTGTTTAAATATGTTTATTTTAACCCTTGCTTTTGCCGATGGAAGTAACGACTGTATAGCTTTACTATCATCCAAGCAAAGAGAAAGTATTAAAGAATTTCGAAATCCCCAATGTGCGAACGCACTTAAAAAATGTAAAGATCAGTTACAAGCAATGGTGAATAATTTGGGTAATGGTAATGGTGGTCGCTCCGGCCAAGATGAATACCGTTGCAGTTTGGTAACTCAAGTAGTTCAACAAAGATCAGATCCAGCGCTTTATTGTACTTACCATTTAGTCAATGAATGGGACGAGATACTTAGAGTAATTACAAAAAAAATTATCATTAGAAATCCGGGAACTGCTAATCGCAAAGTTTGTGATCTTGCTGATCGCGAGTGTGAGGCGGTGGCGTGTGAATTGCGCGTTCCGGATTCTTATTGTGTAAAGAAGAGTTCAGGACGTTATTACGGCATAGTTGAATACGTAGACTTACTTCAAGAGGCACGAGATTACGGTGAGTACGAAGGGAAACAAAATTGTGGCAGTAGATATATCTCTAGATATGTTGAAGATTGTTACTATGGTTGGGGCAATGGTTATGGTTGGTTTGGAAATTACAACGGTTGTGCGGGTGCAGGTTATGGTTGTGATTTTGGCTGTTATGGATATCGCTCAGGAAGCTCTTGTGGTTATCTTCGTACAGGTGGCTCTTTTGCAAGAAGGGCAGAGGCGAGAGATAGAATAGATTATGATGATAATAACCTAGGTGGTGAAGGTACTCATTATAGTAGAATGCTAGAAAACAATAGACGTGATTTTAGTTTTAGAGTTGGTAGTTCTGGTCCCTCTTCCTCTCCATCTTCATCCCATGCTACGAATTCCAATGGTGGTATTGGAACTATAGTGGAGGTGACTCCCTTTACTCATTAATTATAAGCAAATAAAAAATCACATAAAAATTTGTAGAAAATTATAAGCGATATAGCGACATGAATGGTTATCGTTAGCATGTAGTTGTTATACTACATCTATTATTATTAATTTTTTTAAAGGAGATTTTTTGATGAAAAGATTGATTTTGGCTGGTGCACTTCTTGTTTCATCTTCAGTGATGGCAAAAGAAGTTTTCTTTAAGTTTAAAGTAAATAGTTCTGGCCCTAAAATGTATGCGTGTAACGCTGGTTTGGGACACCTTCTTGTGCAAGGGAAAATCTGTCATAGGCCAGGTATGTATGATGAGATGGTTAATTACTTCAAGGTGGGAAACACTACTGGGACGCCCAGTTGGTGGTGTCTTCCAAAATGTGTTCCAACTATAACAGGAACTAGTACTCCCGTTGTAGCTAGCAACCAATTTATTACCCCAGGAGGTGCTACCGTAAGTTCTAATGATTGTACTTCATATCCAGATCAACGTACAGACTCTTGTGTGTGTACAGCTTATAATGATGGCAATTATTTGCAAGATTTTATGGTGGCCAAATTTAAAGGTGCCGATACAATTAAACAGTCAACAAAAGTGATTTCTGGAAATGCAACGGAATTACTGGCCAAGCTTGATAATCCAAAAATTGTACCTTGGGGACTAACAGGTAGACCTTGGTTTACTAATAATAGCAATTTTAATACAGCAGTGGCCAGTCCTTGGGGAAATTATCTCCAAGAATTGACCTTCAATTTTGGCTCTGAAAAATATGGAGCCGCCTATTTTGTTGATATTTGTTATCAGGGTTCTCAAATTGAGTACTTCGAAAATTTACAGGATTCACAAAATAGCTTATCTTTTGCTGCTTCAGTTACCGATCTTACAAACAGTACATCGACTAATAAAAGCTATGCGGATCTAGCTAGACCAAAAGTAAAAGTATATCTTGATTGTGATTTACAAGGACATGGCACTTTGAATCACGCTCGTGATGCCAGTGGAAATTATGATACTCTTCCTCCATTAACTGCTACTACTACTGAGGAAGTTAATCATGTTTTACAATATCCTACAACTAACTTATTTACTAACGGTGCCAGCTTCTCTGTCATTCATTCTAGCACTGCTACTGGCAGTAACTGGATTAATCAGGGTTCAACCTGGGGAGCAAATGGTCAGTACTCTTCTTTGAATAATCATGCTATAGGGATAAACCCTCCAAGATTTTGTAAACTTCGCTACGTCTTTGTTGAGAGTAACTTCTTTGCTGAAAGAAAGTGGCAACGTCATGATGCTCAGTTTTGTACCTGGACTTCAATTGAAGAAACTATTTAATTAAATTTTTTGTTATTGTTAATAACAACAATAAACAATGCAGGAAGATCTTAGATTGGTAATTGATCTTCCTGTATTAATCCTAAATGATGAAAAAAAATAGAGGAAAAAATATGAGTAAAAATTTGATGGTTACTGAGAACTTTCAGTGGATATTAAGATTGCTCATATTTATTTTTATTCTTTTAAGCTGTCTATCTCCCTTAGCTCTTTTTTGTTGTGAGCGTATCCCTAATGGAAATATATCACTTTTTGCTACTTATAATTACAAAGATGGAAACGAAAATATTCCAGGCCAATACAACCATTATGGAAAATATAAAAAGATTAATTTAACTGGTTGCAAACCCGCGGACGCCCAAAAGTTTATTTTGATTCAAGTGGCCCCTGTATATAAAAATTTTATAGATCAAAGCTTTGGATCTGCTTATGGAAAAATAAACGATCTTTGCAACATTGAAAACTCTCCGTTATCTTCTTCAAACATGACTAACAGTGGGTTTGATAATTTTTTCAAGAAGGCCTCGGAACTTCTTCGAACGTGTTTGGAAGTAAAAGTCACTAACCAAAATGGAAAGCTGGTCTTTCCAGAACAACAATTTGATTGTGCTGTTACTCGTTTAAACGATAAAGAGGCCATTTTAAAAGGGGGCCACTGTTATGTACAGATTGGATCTTTCCCCTCATTACAGTACGAATTTCAAATTGCAAAAAATTGTCTTTCTAGAGATTTCTTGGCAGAAAATAAAATTGAACCTCAAGATGTAAAAACACAATTTAGTTTTTTTGTTTCTGCTGATGCGAGCGGTACATCGATTGATTTAAATTATATCGGAGTTTTAGATGGCAACGTAGTCATTTCTCCAGGAAAAGATTTACTTCCTATTCAAGATTATTTAAAGGATGTACCTATTTGGCCTACGTTAGCAATTCCCCAAATAGAAGTCGGAAAAATAGAGTTAAAAACTCTTCCCGACCCTATAACTCATCTTCCGCGCTATCATTTATTTTTACCTCTGTTTGCCGATAATCATTGTCAGAAGGTTTGTGTTCGAGAACTTTGTACGAGTCCTTGTAACTTTCGCTTTCCTGTTATTGGGGAGGTTTTACTTTACCACAAGAGTAGTAGAAGCAGTAGCAGAGGTAATAGGAGTGGGCGTTTTGTAAACATTGACAGTTGGTTTCAGGGAGGAATTGCTGTTCCGGGAAATATTAGCTATTTCTCCAGTAACCATGAAATTAAAGAAGAATTGAAAAAAGGAGATAAACTTATTATTGAAATTAATTTTGAATCTCCTGAGCTCAGTTTAAAATCTTTTTTAAAGCAGGAAAAGAATAATTTAATAAGACGAGCAGAAATTACTTTTTCGCGATCGACGGATGGAATTGGAAGTCTTGGTGAACTTGGAATGTTGCCTGGACTTAGACTCTCAGATATGGGAGAGCTTCCAGAGCTTCCGCCTGTTAGTGGAGCAGGAATTACTATAGGTTCAGAAGAGGAAAAATTTCGTAGTGCCTTTAGTGTAATGAAAAATCTTCTATCCGAATTAAGAGATTGGCCTCCTCAATATCTAAAAGTTTGTAAAAATAAAAATGTTTGCTTTGATGCCCAGAAAAGATTTTTACAAATTAAATTTGGTTTAAGTATTGCTGACATTAAAGAAGATGGAGAAGTAATTTTTGGTGATGTAGTGAAAATAAAAAATTCGACCATAGCTGAAAATTATGAAGGAAAAGTTACAAAGTGGCCTGAGCTCAAGTGTAATAATTAGCTATTTAATTAAATAATCAATTTTAAAAAGGACAAGATTTTGCTGAATAAAAAAATAAAATTAAGAACTAGAGTAGTTTTTTTTCTACTAGTTTTCTTTTTTTCCTTCTCACAATTAGTATTCGCGATGACGGCAGAGGTGGTGCCAGAGGGTGATAGCGATATCTATAAAAACTATTTTCAAGAATTTGGCACTAAAAAATTTGCCGAACTCTCACCTAAAATTCCCATGCAAGAAATTGCAAAAATTTCAACTTATACTCAAAAAGAGAGAAATACTCTTTGTCAAAAGATAGAGGAAGAAAAAGAAAACTTCTTTGAAGTTCTAAAAGGGTTATCTCCTCGCAGTGTATTTGCTTTACATTATATTCGCAAAGGTCTCGCCATATATGCAGAGGCCTGCCTTCCAGATCCTAGTAAAGTTTATTTTTTTTATAATAAAATCCATGATCTTAAAGTTGAATTTTGGCAAAACTTAGTTCAGTTTCCTATCTTTTCTACTCTTCCATTATCACTTTTTGATGCCAAAATTCAAAATGATAATAAGTTATTAAAAAAAATTAATCCTTATGCCTTTTATCGCTGGATTGAGCACGGATTAGAACAAGAACTTTCAGAATTATCGTGTCGAAATTTAAATATTTTAGGCCTTCCTGAAGGCAAATGTTTCAATAGTTGGCTAGCAAAAAAATTATTGGATGATCAAGAAAGTTTTATAAATGATAATAATAATTTTTATAATCTTATCGCCCAAGAGTTTGATTTTAAATTTAAGCAGGATGGGATTTTTGCTGGCATAAGTTCTTTTCCTCAAGTATTTCCTCTTTTTTTATCTCATGTTTTTGAAAAATCTTCTTATCCTGCCAATAATTTTTTACTTAAACTCTCTGAAATCCCTATAGAAAAGAGATTTAGTTTTTTGGCCTTTAATGCCAATTTATTTTCTCCGGTACTTAAAAACATTTTGGCAGATGATTTTGCCTCAAGCACTTCGTGTAGCTCTCTTCTTCAAGGGGTAGCTCCTCTACTATTAAAAATGAAGGTGAATAATGTGGATATAGAGTTTTTACCGACTCTTGGTCGCTACCTAGATTTATATTGTCAAAATAGCTCAAATTTAAAAAAGATGATGAGTGAGCTACAGAAAAAAAGCGATCCTAATTTGATGCTGACATGGCCTTATAGCGACGTAAATACCAATGAAGATAGTTTGATAAATCTAATGTTTGATTATGATATTAGCGCAAAAAATATTTTAGGCCTTAACTTGAATTTAGGAAGTGAGATTGATATCACTACGTTAGTCGAAACTCCTTCGGCAAACTACTATGAAGTATTACAAGATCATATCATTGCTGATTTTTTAAGGAGTATCGATCGTTCTCCTTGGGTAAGACAAGATGAATCAGTAGAAAATGTTTCTGTACGAGAACAAATTAATGCTACCTTGCTAGCAAAGATAGTTCGTTCATCTCTAAATCCGTTGCCGCAAGAAGGAGTACGCCTTCTGCAAATGGGGTTTCTTGATCATTTTGATCGAGAGACATCGGAGTCACTAATTAGTGATTTAAGGAACATCTCATTTCAATGGGAGGTTAAGGTTCCATCATTTCAACCAATAAGACTTAGTATTCATAATAATTTAGAGAAGGGTGTTTTAAAAAATCTAGCGACATTTTTTGAAAATCTTTCTGTCAGTGAAAAGGAGATCTCTCACAGCTACTATGAGACATTGGTGAAAAAACTAGAACAGTACTTTAAAATGGCCGAGGATTTGGATCTTTCCAAATATTTGACCAATACAACTAATACAACCAACATAGAGGTAGTCGACACCAGCGTATCCGAGATAGTTGCTAAACTTAAAATGGAAATTAATCCGCAGATGCAATTTAATCTTTTGATAACACTTGCGAGTAGTGTGGATACTCTAATTAAAAACCAAGAACAAAAATTACAAGAGACACAGGGTTTACTATCTGATAGTCCAGACGATAAGTGGTATCAAAAGAACAAAACAATAATTTTTCCTTATTTGAACTCTCTTCGTTTGTTTAAGGCCATTCATCAGCGATTGATGGCCACCATGTTTAAAGCAGATTTTAAATCCTCTTTGATTGCAAATCATCAAATGATAAATCAGTTAATGAACCACTTTGTCCTTTATACAGGAATATCTCCTAAAGAGCAGAATGATCTTTTCTCCTTCAATAAAAGTTTAACAGAAACAATTTATCGCCTTTTTGATCGACGGTTATCTCTCTTTTCATGGCTCATTTTTTCTCAAAGTAGAAGAATCACCGCTAATCAAGATTATACTTTGTCTATCAGCAAACGCGCTTTTACTCTTTCTATGTTTATGGAAAATTTTATTCGAGAACACGGACTTTATCTTTTAGGACAATTGGATAGCTTTTTTACCACCTCGGCGGGCGATAACCATTATCGGGCGATGAATGTAGGAGAGGCGATTGGAAAATTGGTTTTTGTAGCAGCGGATAAGATCCCTGGCCATGCTTACAATCGAGATGAAATTCTTATTACCAATACTCTTCCAACTAATTTGGGGGTAACGGCAGGTCTTATTACAGAAGTCTTTCAACCGCTCTCCTCTCACGTTGATTTAAGAACGCGGGAGAGAGGAACACCTAATGTTTACAAAGAAAATGCCAGCAAAGAATTTTCTGCTCTTTTGGGAAAATGGGTTAAGATGACTGTTTCCTCCAGTAATATCTCCCTACAGGAATTAAGCGAAGCTGAATTAAAAGAGTTTCAAACTCAAAGACAAATTATCAATAAAAAACAAAAAGTTCAGGTCGCTGATATTGAACTTCGAGAAATCATCGATCTAGATCACCATCTAAGTAAAACTACAATAGAAAAAGTAGGGGCAAAAGCTTTTGGTTATAGTCATCTTCGCCATTTATTTGGAGTGGGATCTTATACTCCCAAGGCCGTCGCTCTTCCCTTTGGATTTTACCAATGGTTTGTAAATTATAGTGGCCTTAATCTGGAAATAAATCGAATTATAGATAATCAAAATGAATGGACACAAGAAAAAATTCAACTGGAGTTGCAGGGACTACAACAGCTTTTTATAAATGAAGCAAAAAAAATAGATCTAGCTAACTCTCCTCTTAAAGATCTTATTCCTCGGTTAGAAGCATTGGTCGTAGAAATGCGAAACGAGGGACATGATGATGATTGGGATGCAAAGCAGATTTGTTTTAAATTTCGAAGCTCTACTAACGCCGAAGATTTGCTAGGGTTTACTGGTGCTGGACTCTATAGTAGCAAGAAAGGATGCTTAAAACCGAAAAAAGAATCTAATGGTGTGGGCGTGGCCTTAGGAACTGTTTGGGGTAGTTTATGGAACTATCGTGCTTTTATGGAACGAAATTATTATGGAATTGATCACCGGCAGGTAAAGATGGCCATACTCATTCATCGTAACTTTGAAAATGAGGAGCGAGAAGGAGTTATCTTGAGTGAATCTTCATTAGACCCAACTTACCTAATCTCTATTGTTCCCAAAGGAAAAAGTATAACTAATTCCGAAGGAGGTAGAGAAGGAGATGAATTATCTGTGGTGCTTAACGGTGATTATTTAAGAGTAGATGGTAGCTACTTGGATCCAACTAATCCCCTATTATCAATGCAACAGATGAAGGAATTAGTATTGGCAGCGAAAAGGGTTAAAATCTATTTTAGCAATGTATTTAGAACGATTCCCTCACTGCCCATTCTTCGTATGGATATGGAATTTAAATTTGAGGGAGATAAACTTTATATTAAACAGGCAAGGCCTTATTTGAGTGATTATTGATATCAGATAATTAGTCGCCGGCACCTTCGCACCAGCGATTAATTAGAAGGAATGGAGTTTGTTATGAAAACGGGTAAGAGTAAATCTTTCCTTTGGAAATTATCTCTTGTTTTATTTTTAGTGCTGGCATTTGTATTAGCAGCGATTTCTTATGCCATGAATGTTCAGAAGGGCACACCTTCCTTTTTGTCTAAATACTTCTTCGTTTTATGTGGACAAGGAAATTGTTTACAGCTAGGGAGCTTGGCCATCAAAGATAAAAAGAATGAAGATGCCTTGAAATATTTTGGCAAGGCCTGTTTAGGTGGTGATATGAAAGGCTGTTTTAATTTTGGTATTGTGGCAGAAATTCTAAAGCAGAATAATCACGCCCGTGCAATTTTTGAATATTCTTGCAACCAAAATCATTATAATAGTTGCCATAATCTTGCGGCCTACGAAATCAGATCGACGAATAAAAAAGAGGTAGAACAAGGAAAAAAACACTATGAAATTTCTTGCGAACAAAATAAGCATACAATAATTGGTAATCTCTCTTGTCTTAATTTGGCCTCGCTGTATGAAAAAAGTAAAAATTATGAATTAGCGCTCAAATATTTTGCTAAAGTCTGTGATCGGGGGGAGCTACAAGGATGCACTAATAAAGGTATTATCCTAATGGAACAAAAAAAAGTAGCTGCTGCTTTGGCAGTTTGGGGAAAAGCTTGTGAAGAAGGAAGTAACGAATCATGTGGTAATAAGGCAACCTACTTATTTAATAAAAAACAAGACGAAAAATTGGGAGTTAAGTAATGAAAAAATTTAAGGACAAAAGTGTTAAGCTAATTATGAAAGGTTGCTTAGTGATAGCTATGATTGTTTATTGGAATCCATTTACAGTATGGGCCGATAACAGTGATCACTTAGTTTCTTTCGTTCCAGTAAATAATTCCTCGGATCCTTTAAATTCAGTAGCAGATCCAGCTTTTGATCCTTATGTTTGCAATGTTGGGCTTAAACATCCAATAACAACAATGACAGAAGTTTGTCACTCTATTATTACCCACGCTATCTGTACAAAGGGAGTAGATAGTAATTGCAAATGCAAACCTACAGAAGGTAGTCACCTTGGTGATTATATAAAATATAGCACTATCGATAAAGCAGATGAAACTAAAACGCTTGCCGCCTCTACCGATGACATTTATAGAATGATCTATCCCGTGCCTACAGACATCACTCTCTATTTAAATAAAAAAATTTATATTCCAATAACTTCACTTTATTTTAATTTTGGCTCTGAACTTTATGGGGCCAGATATTTCATTGATGTTTGTTATCCCGATCAAAGGATTGAATCGTCTGAGGGATACAAGATGCTTTCTTATGTTTGGGAACCAAAATTTCTTCCCCCAAATGATAGAGATTACTTAAATTTTTCTCATACACTTGCAGCAGTCAAAGGGATTTGTTGGGATATTGAAAAACCGGAGGTTATTAGAGAGTTTCATATTCCATCTCAAAATTATAGTGAATTTAATGCCTCTACCACTCTTAATTTCAATTGGGTCCAATACCCAGGAGAGAACTGTAAAGTAAGTTACCAGTTTATGGAAAGCGTGCCTAACGAAAGGGAGTGGCAACTCAGCTCTTCAGTAATTGAAATTCATGATAAAACTCCTGATACAAAAGGATGTACTCTGACTCAAGGTTATTGGTCTACTCATGCAGGAATAGGAATATCACGAAATAGCTCAAAAAAATATGATCCTATTTGGAATAAAATTCCACCAAGTGGACCTAATTCTATCTTTTTTAGCTTTGATCCTTATAAATCTCCACTTAGCTGGTATCAACTGCTTACAAGAAAAGTGCAAGGAAATAAATTTATTTCCCTAGGACAACAATATATTGCGGCCATTTTAAATGTTCTAAATAGCGCCAATGATTCTCAAGTTAAACCTTATATAATTTTGGCAGAAAATTTTCTAAAAAAGTCTATTGTTACCAATAGCGGAGTAATTCCTATTATTAATCAAGACCCAATTGTTGATACTGCCTCAGGCATAAAAGTCTCTGATCTTATCCTTAAGTTGACTCTTTTTAATGAAGGAAATTTAGGTCCTCTTCATTGCGATAATACCTAATTGTGAAAAAAATATGGAAAAAATATGGAAAAAATCTAAAGAAAAAATCTGGAGAAAAAATATGTATAAAAATATAAAAAAGTTTTGTTATTTCCTACCCACTGCTTTGTTGTTATTTTTTCTTTGTAGTAGTGCAAATGTAACAAATACTGCTTATGCCATAACGTGGGTAAACGATAATAATAATGAAAGCAATCTAAATAACAGCAACAATAATGAGGATGGGTCAAAGGCCAATCTCCCCGACTTGTTTATAAATCCCTTGCGTTTCACTAATCGTTCTAATTGTGCTTTGGATTCCAAAAGACCAACTCGCACTACATTTCTGATGGTGGACAGTTTAAATGCGGCCATGCTTTCATATCGGTTGGCGATGGCCAAAAATATTCCTACGGAAGATTTCACTAAATATGGCTCAGAAGTTTTTCGTTATGGAGTAAACCAGCTTTTTCAAATGATCGCTAGAAACTTGATTACTGGTAAACTTCCCCTACTACCTGCAGATACTCGTATCACTAAGGAACATGTAGGCCTTATAGAACGTATTGGAAATCGCATGGCCCATATTCCTCATCATATGTGGGACACAGTCGTACCTCCTAAATATAAAAAGCTTATGCATAGCTGTCGTAGTGATGAGTATTGTCTTGCTCTGGATGAGTATATAAAACAAATTTGGCAAACATCAAAGCTTGGAGGACAAATCCTATCTATTGATAGAGGAGACGATAGAGAGGCGGATGAGAACAATGAGAACAATGAGAACAATGAGAACAATGAGAACAATGAGAACAATGAGAACAATTTGGCCGATCGCTGGAAACAAATTGATGATTTTCATTCTTGGAAAAGTTTTATTCTGGCCAGAAAGATTACTAATCCTCAAGTCCGTCCTATAATTTCTTGTTATTACCTAAAGCAGTTTTCTCCTCTTGAATCTCATCTCTACACTTCAATACCAGATAAAGTTACAGTGAAACAGGTTTTAGATGCTAACCTAAAAAGAAATGAATTATTGGCAGGATGTTTTGATTATTCTGCCCAAAAAAGTGTGGAACATGCGCTTTACCAATATGATATTTTAGATGTTTCGGAAGAGGCATGGAGCAATTATGGTTTTGATTTTTGGCATAGTCTAAAACTTTATTTTTCTTGGGCCTGGAGAAATGCACCGGAGATGGAGAGTTTAACCTATCCGTTTACCTATGCTTTCAAGAGTATCGATCTTGAAGACTCGGTAATGATTATACCTAATGGTTGTATGAGCATAACGAAACCTGAATGTGATAATAAGTTTCTTTCAACTCAATTTATGCGCAAATTTGCTCAAAAAGATTTCCGTCCTATTGTAGATAAAAATAACGATTTTCTTCGTTTCATTCCTGCAGGTCCTACAGATGAAATGCTTAGGGATCCTTTTGCTAAAGTAAATACTGATATTTTAGAAATGGCCAGAAATCCTATTTCCGATGAATGGGTAAAAAATTTTCGTCAACACTATAGAGAAAGCAGAGGAATTATCAAAGGAAGACTACTGCGAGCAGTGAATGATCTTAATACTATCTACAATAACTTACCTCTTCAAAAGATAATAAGTGGAATTAAAAAAATTGCTGACAATCCCAATACGCACTTACCCGGTCTTTCAGTAATTTCAACAAGCGAAGCAGAGGAAGCAAATCGTTGGCGAAAAGAACTTTATTATCTTTGTGGGGAATTTAGTTTAGCTCATGACAAAGATCTTTCCTTTATTAAACGTGATCTAGAAGTTCTTGATAAAATCAAACTTCTCGATGGACTAGCAATAAACCTCGCTGATAGTGATATTACCACTTACTTTCAATATTATAAAAGTATTGCTGACACTGTAATCACCGTCTGTAAGGATCTAGAAAATCGTGACATTTGGAATGAATACTCTCCTTCAAAGGATGGTTTTCAATATTGGTACCAAGAGACAGTCTATAATCACATCTTTAAACCAGGAGAAGATGATGCTTCAGGAACGCCTATTCCTGCTAATGCGGAAGCAGGCAACACAAACAATAATGTTCTTCGAAACAGTCCTTATAATCGCTCGTCACCGGTAGCAGATAATACTGCAGGATCACCAATACCATCAACATCAACATCAGCATCAGCATCAACACCACCGCCGTTATCTTTCCCCCCAACAGTAGAATCGCAGCAGGTGCAGGGAGTGCCTCTGCTAGCGTTTAAACAGTTTGCTAACTTTAGAGACCCAAATGAGGTTATCTGTTATCATGAAGCAGATTGTGCTCGTAAAGTGTTAAGGTCAATTGTAGATCTTTATTCAGTTCAACTTTATGCCAATACTTTTTGGACTCCATTGCAAGAGATTGATTCACCATCAATAGTAAACCCATACGCAGAACGTACTGTCTGTAAAGTCTATGATCCTTGGTATAAAACTAAGAAGGCCTTTTTCGATCTCTTTGTTGATCTTGCAAATGCAGTTGCTTTTGCATGGACACCTATGCCTTTTTATCTAGATGTTCAACTTAATCCCTCTAAAGTAATATCTTTTAAAAAATTATATGATGACGGAGTTTTGAAGTACGATCCTCAAATGGATAACCGTAGGGTTAGTGTGAATGGTCTTATTGATTTTGGTCCATTGCTGGGAGTTCCTTGCTCTATAAGCTTTGGAAATATTCCTTTCAGTCCGCTAAATAATACTCGTTACTATTTTACTGGTATTACTGTGGCCAATTGTCGAGATAATAGAAATGCTCCTATTGAGGTAAGTACAGATGGTGAGATCATAAATTCTACCCCTCGTAATAGAAATTTTTGTCTTTCTTGCACTCTGAATTTTTCTAGCGCAATAAATGCTGGAGTGGCGGCCGGATCGCTCGTTAGCGGTGGAGTAGGGGGATTTAACTTTGTACGTCCTGTTTACTACCTTTTAAGGGGAATTTTAGGTTTTGTACAAAATATTCGAGACAAGGTAGATGTGCCTCACTCTTATGCGATTGATCCTAATGATGTGTTGGATACCTATCGCCGTTTTGGTGATATTCCTAAGACATGTGTGCGCTCCCTAATTAAAGACTATCCTTGTTTAGGGCGTAGTGATGCTGATAGATTTGCAAATTTTTTCTATCGAGGAAGTCACTATCGAGGTCATTTAAGTGCAGAGGAGGCAGTTGCTCTTGCTGTAAAAGCAAAACTACCAGGAGGATTTATTAAGGGAATTACTATTTTCCGAGGTGGACGTTCTGCAACTGCTGAACTTTCTCACTGTAAGGCCAAAATAGAATTAAAGAAAGACGGTAAGGTGGGAAAAGATAATAGAAGAGAGTTCAAATGGAGAGTTATTAATCCACAAGATTGTCCTACAGAACTCTCTGTGGAAGTTTCTCAAAAACCAGTTCGTCCTATATGAAATATGAAATATGAAATTTGAATATGAAATTTGAAATGAATTTTAGTATTGGTATAATTTATGGCAACAATCTTCAATGGAGGTATTATCAATGCAATTAAATAAATTAAATAAATTAAATAAATTAAATAATTTAAACAATAAGGATATATTAAAAAAATTGTTCATCATCTTATTCATCTTCTCCATCTTTGTCGTTACCAGCATGATCCCAGCCAATAGTTGGGCATTACGTTTGGAAACAAAATGGAATAACGATTTTAAAAAAGAGATACAATTTAGCTGTGCTTCTGGAGAAGAGCACTATTGTATTAACTATTGTAACGATCCTTTTATTTGCACTCAGATTGAGGACTACTGCCGTAATTGTGCTGGCACTAATATTTATATTCGTAATATCTTTGCCGAAATGGGTAGGACTTATTGGAATACCAAAAAAGAGGTTTTGGTTGATGAATTAATCCAGCTTTTGCGTTCTGGTAATTTTGTTACCTTCAACTCTCAAAGTGTCTTTAACTTTGTTGATCGCTACGACAGTATGCCCATCAGGATGAAGTTTCAAAGAGAGTGTGATTTTAACACTGAATATCCCACCATCATTCTCGAGGCCGAGCCAATCTCAAGGCGTTTGGGAAAAATTCGTTACATCGTTTGTGAAGGTGGAGACCTTGGTTTACAAATTTATGAAATGGCCGATAAACCCAGAGTACTGGTAGGTGGTGAAGGCAGTTCCTTATAGGAATTTTTATAGAAATCTTTCTTTAAAGTTTGGTCATTCAAAATAAAACTCTAGAAAAGCAGCCGCTTCGGCCATGAGCGGGAATTAGATTCAGTCCCCATACTTGATTATATTCAGGACTATTTAGAAGCTCGTTGATTAGCGCCTGAGCTCCATTCATTTGCACCAGAGAAAGGTATTTAAACATTTCCGTGGAAGTTGGATTACGGGCCATTAGATGATCAAAGATAATGGCCACTATGGTTTCCGTGGGTCTGGTCAAAATATAATCTTTATAGTGCCTTTCCGAAGATGCGAGAAAATGGATTAAATCTCTTGCAATGCCATTATTATTGATAAAAAGTGGAACTAAATAATTTAATTCCTCTACTGAGGGTAACTTTTCTAAAACTCTACAATGGGCCATTTTTACTATATCAACTGCTAGTGGATTGTGGAAAACAGTGGTGTTTGGGATGGTTGATGGGCGTATTCTTTCATCTCTATTGATGTTGCTGTTGCTATTGCCTTCGCCACCAAGTGCTCCTCTGGTAATCTCGGGTATTGGCCGTATTCCACCTTCTATAGTGCCAATGGGTTCAGTAGTGTATGCGATAGGTAAATTTAAAATAAACAAGTTAAAAAGCATAAAAAATAAAAACAATTTTGTTTTAAGTAATTTAGTTAACATGGCCATAATCATTATCTCCTCTTTGAATTAAAAATGAGCTGAATAAAAAAAATCAAATTTGCTGTTTAAACAAAATTATTCATTTTTATCAGATAGAAATGATTTTGTTTAGATAGTTGATTTATAGAGTAGCAAAAACCTTACTATTCGCCCTAGGAGAGTAGTTCATAGTTTTTATATTCACCAATTCTATAGTTTGTATAGCGTTCAATTAAATCAGAAAAAAGAAGTCCAAGATTTTTAAATTCAAAACGCATAGGTAGTTTTAAGATATCAATATTGTTTTTATGTTTTTCTATCCAATCCCTCATAAAGTAGGGATGTTGATCATTAAATTTTTTTAATCCCCAAATATTTTCATATATAAATTCTTTATTTTTACCTTTGCCTTTGCAATTGTCTTTGTCATTATCTTTTTCATTATCTTTGTAATTATCTTTTTCATTACCATGATAAAAATTATCCATTACTTTAACTTTATTAGACATGATAACTTGTTCTCGGGCCCAGCCATAATGAAAGATGCGTGCATTAATAATTTTTGCTTTGACTTTTTTGTTACTTGGTTGATGCCTAAAACCTTGAGCATCCAAGTAACTTTCTATTCCAAGATTATTTCTTATTAGGCGAATTTCTCTACGATAAATATTACGAGTATGTTTTATAATATCGGTGTTGCCATAAAAGTGTATATAATTAAAGACTAATCCGTTAATACGATTATCTTGATCCATGTGTTTGATTTCATCTTCTATTATTGGCAAATCGTTTTCATGAATAATTTCGTCTGCTTGAATGTATTGAGCATATTTGCCGCTGGTAGCTTTGAGAGCGATATTAGCATGTTCTGAAAGAATTAAACCTCTTTCACGAATTAATGGATTCCAGAATGATTTTAAAAAAATAAATTTTTTATTTGGGAAGTTGTCTCTGAGATATTGATAAGTGCCATCATCTTTTGTTAAAGCTTCATCATTGAATCCGACATTAATAATTATTTCATCACAAAGAGGTTCAATACTTAAAATGCTTTCTTTAATTGGGTATCCAAGGGAAAGACCATTATTGATAAAAGTAAAACCAGAAACTTTAGGACTCAAGTGATTGTTATTTGCCATAAAAAAATGCTACAATATTATTGTCATTAATAAAAAGAATAAAAATTTTAATAAAAAAATGAAAAAAATGAAAAGAATTTTAATTGTAAAGAATCGTGCATTAGGTGATTCTATCATAGGTCTTTCAACTATCCAATATATTAAAGCGCTATTACCTCATGCACACATAACTTATGCTTTGCCTAATTGGATAATGCCTCTTTATTTCAATCTAGACACCTCTGCCGATAAATATTTTTCATTAAAATTTAATAATATTATTGATTGGGTAAAATTATTTTTTACTTTGTTTTTTTCAGGCGACAAATTTGATTTAATATATGAATTGCATTGTTCTGGAAGTAGTTATAAATTTTTTAAATTATATTCTTTTTTTACAAGAACAAATTATCACTTTAATAATCATCACATCACAAAAAATTCTAATCCAAGACCATCAATCGAACGTGATTTGGAAGGAGTATGGCGCTTTTTGAATGAGAATATTTATAAAGGAAATTTAAAATATCCAAATTATTTAGAATATGAACCTAGAATATTATTAAAATCTAAAACAAAACAAAATAAAAAAGTAAAAGAAAAAGAAGAAAAAATTATTGTTCTAGGTATTGTGGCATCACGTTTATCTAAAGTTTGGCCACTAGAGTATTTTAAAAAATTGATTAATTTAATAACTGATAATGATGCTAATATAAGATTTATAATACCAATTTCTCCTACTTACCCAATTGATATAGAGGTTGAAAAACTTTTTAATCAAGAAAATAATTATAAAATCAAAAAATCACAAAACATTCAATTTATAAAAAAAGAATTAGATGAATTACCTTTATATCTCGAAAAAGCTTATCTCTATATTGGAAATGATACGGGATTAAAACATTTAAGCGTGGCCATGGGACTTAAAACATTTACTTTCTTTGGCCCAGATGAACCTGGTGAGTGGCATCCATATAATGTTGAAATTCATCACTGTTTTTTTATTGAAAACAAAAAACTTCCTTGTAGAACTAAGAATGGACATTTTTGTGGAATTTCTGAATGTGTTTCATGTAATTGTTTGAGATTAATATCAGTAGAATTAGTTTTTGATGTTGTAAAAAAATATTTATAAAACGCTAATACTAATAAATAAATATTTAAACAAATATTTATTTATCTAATAACTGGATGATATATTGTCTTTTCTGTTCCATCTACAGAAATTGAGCGATATCCTCTAACTAAAATACCATTTGGAACGGAATTACTTTCTGAGGCACTTTGTGCTTCAGGGGAATTATTGTCATTCATACCACTAGGGCCAGCTGCCGCTATTAAATCAGCATAAAGATCTCTGATAGTATCTTCATCAAATGCGCTAAGTTGGTGAATGTTTTCTAGAGGAGAGATACTTGGTTTCATAATTGAGTCTGTATAACCTGAAGGTGAATGGTTAAGACCAATAGAGTGACCCATTTCATGAATTAATACAGATAGAAAATCAATTTTATTTCCAGATGGTGCATCGGTAGTTCTAAATTGATGATCACGATAGTTAAAAATAATGTCAAAATTAGATAAGCGAAGATATTCATTGGGCATATCTTTATTTATTATATAGCCTTCAAATACACAAAATGCAAGAGTTTGGGAAGATTCACCCGCAAACCAAGTCGTACTTTTATATATCCCCATTTCAGAATCATCTAAAGATTCGAAGATTGTGCTAAATGTTTTATTGGCAACTAAAGTGCTATTAACATTGAAGAAATTAATTTTATTTAAAGTAGCTGCCTCCCAAGTATTTACCGAATTAGTTACAAGTGCAATTTCACTACTATTAAATGCATCTGATATTCGTAAATCTAAAGGTAAATTTGAAGCAGACCATTTAGATATAGTATCTTCTTCAGGCGTGGGAGTTGCTGTAGGATCTGTTGTAGGAGTAGGTGGTACTATTATTGTGGCCAAAGTAATTTGAGTTTGGGCAGTACTTTGTTTATTTTTATCATTAGTAACAGTTAATGAAATTGTATAAGTGCCGGCCCCAGCATATGTATGATTTCCACTGGCGGTGGTTAAAGTTGATGTTTGTCCATCACCAAATGTCCATAAGTAAGAAGTGATACTAGTTGTATTTGCTTTAGAAGTAGAAGCATCTAATAGTATTTTATAAGAGTGAGCGCTTTCTTGGGTAACTGTGAATGCAGCAGTTGGCGAAGCATCGGGGTTATTTTTTTTACATGATACTATTAATGTTGAAGATGATAGCAATATTACTGTAGTGGTAAACATGAAAAATTTTTTTAAAAACAAATTTTTAATTAAGTTCATAATAAATAAATCCTGAAAAATTTTAATTGTTAATAATAATATTTTTATTGATAATTTTTTTTCAATAAAAATAATAATAACTGATTAAAGTAATTGGTTTTGAATTTTAATTTGCTTTTATGTATTTTTTGATAGTTAGATATAAAAAATAAAAAATGTTTAGTTTAATACTGCCTATTTTTTTTGTCATCTGTGCTACACACCTGTGCTACACATCTGTGCTACACACCTGTGCTGGAGGCTACACGTGATTTTTTTTCTTGGAAGAAAGTATTTTTAAATTCCCAAGCATTTTTTTTAAACCAGTAGTTGGTTTCGTTCTTCTTGTTTTTGGAATATATTTTTTTATAGGTGTTTTTTTTACTTCAAATTCTCGTTTAGGTACCATTGTTTTTACCGATTTATTTTTCATTGGTGTTGCTTTTTGCGTTTTTACTGTCCTGTCATCAATAATCGTTCCATTAAGGCTTTTTATGGCCATTTTAGCAGACTTTGCATCCTTCATTTCGACAAATGCCATTCCTTTGCTAATCATGGTTTTAAAATCAATGATAATTTTAACCGATTTGACAGTGCCAAATTCTGAAAAAATATCTTTTAAATCATCTTTACCACAATCATAGGAGAGGTTACTTATATAGACTGTTCGACTGTTTATATCGCCCTCTTTTTTGTCTTTTTCATCAATCATAGTATAATCTCCTTCTTTTTAATTATGTTTATATGTATTTTTAAGTTTTAACTATGGTTAATTGGATATTTACTTATAGTGGGCCTATAGGAGCGTGTTCTAAAACGATAGATTTATAAAACTCGCTAAATTCAGAGCAGATATTTATTCAATAAGTGTTTGGCCTTGTACTAAAACTAAAAAAGTTAACTTCTTATCTACCCGCCAAGGCCAGTATAGTAGAAGCTAACGTTTTAGTTATAAATTTCATACTGAAAATAGCACTTATTTATTATAGACAAGTGTTACTGAAGAGTAGTTGAAGTCTCAATATTTCCTTCTATACTTTTAGAACATATAAAAGCATCAGTAGTAACAGAGTTATCACTAGCTGTCTCAGCAAATGATTTTCCCGTCTCTAACTTTTTGATATTACCTTAAAATGTTCCTTCTTCCTCTCTGATTACACGTTTTAGTAACTCAGTGTCTCTATCTTTTTCAGCTTTCTTTTCTTGATCAAAAAGAATCTGAATTTGAGTCATATAGGTAATATCATTTTTGCTTTTATTGTCGATTACTTGAATTTCATTTCCCTCTCTAATGATTTGGAATATCTCAGCTAGGGTTACATAGCAGCTTTGGTGGGTATCATAAAGTTTGCGATTTTGGTATCTCTTGATAATTCTAACTTCTACATTCATTTGTTTTTCCTTCTCTAGTATCCTAATGGCAAAACCATCAGGTGGTTATAAAATGCCTTATCCGAATAATGGATCATTAGGTGTCTATCATGGTTTTTAACAGATTGAAACAGGATTTTTATCCTATACATTAAAAATCGGATCACATCAGTATTATCAATTGATCTTACGTTAATAATCAAGGCGGCCTTTTGGCCATAATAATTCAATGTTTATTATGAAAATGCTTCATATTTTCATTTTAGGTGGTGCCAAAGTTTGGCCCTGTCATGATATTTATGATCATTTTGAAATTGCTTCTTACATTTAAAAAGCAACTTAGAAGAGTCGATTTGGCATTGAAATTTTATTTTTGATATTAAAATAAAATTAATTTTTGAATAAATAAAGTTGTAAGAAAATGTAAGAAGATTTAAATAAAATAAAACATAATAAGAAAAATTGATGTTTAAATTTTGTACGGCCGATTAAATTCTTTAATTATAATTAATTAGTATAGCTTATAAATTAAATAATTTTGTTGTTATTTCTTAACTGCTACGCAATAAATTTTATATTAATATTATTTTCATCATCCCCTCTCATAAATGTCTGCCCCTTAATTTGTTAGTTGTCTTTCAACCTTTATATTAAAAATATATTCTAAAAAGCATAACTTACTCCTAAGGAAATGTTACCTTTTTCCTCATTGAGTAACTTATAGTT
>JADGAM010000003.1:0-20542 GCA_015232015.1 Oligoflexia bacterium
AAATATTCAAATGGTTTATTGGAAAGGTCCAAAAACCTCTTACAATTATTAATTTTGAAAAAAAGACAAAAACAAATTTAACTGATTGGCCGAATTTTATGGCCCACAGTTCTGAAGGTGAAAGATATAGTTTTTTAACTACTCTTTTTTTAGGACCTAAAGGAATTTTTGCCAATGCCAAAATTAAAAATTCTCTTCTTGAAGATATTTTTTGTTATGTAATGGGAAAGAAAGAGAGTGAAAAAGCATCTTTAAATGCAGATTTCTTATTTACTATGCTTAAAAAAATTTTTGAAGTAAGTCCACAAACAAAACAAATGACCTTAGCATTTGGTCTTTTTGATGAATTATTAAAAAATCGTAATCAAATAGAAGAAGAATTAAGTGCAACAGAAAAAGAGAATAGAAAAAATCAAAGTATAAATAAATTTTTAGTTAGCTTTGGCACTGTAGGAATAAAATTAGGTCAAATTCTTTCTAAACAAACAGAATTAATTAAAGATGAAGGGCTTAGAACTTTATTAGAGGATTTATCGGACAAAGTTCCAGCTATTGATAAAAGATTTGTTTTGGCGGCCCTAAAAAGAGATGCTATTGACACAAGTAAAATAAAATCTATAGGCCGTTTGCTTGGTAGTGCCTCATTAAAACAAGTCTATTTAGTAACTATGTCCGATAATAAAGAGCATGTTTTAAAATTTAATAGACCTATGTCTTATTATGAGATTCCAGAAAACATGACAATTTTAAAAGACGTCTTTGCAAGTGATGAGGTTACTTCAAAACTTCCTCTATCTAAAGAACTTTTAAAAGCAATTGATGAAAGTGTAAACCGTGAATTAAGTATTAAAAGTGAAATGGATCAACAAAAGGAAATTGCTTCATTTATAAAAAAGAATACTAATAGCATAAATAGCTGGTCTCTAACTATTCCTGAGATAAATGATAAACTTGTCGGAACACACTTATACTTAGATCAATTTGCTAAAGGGGAACCTTTAAAGAAAGAATTACTTTCTAGATTAGCTGAAAAGGATAAGAAAAATATTTCAAAATTAATTTATACCTCTTTAATGGAACAGATATTTATCAATGGTAAATATCATGCTGATTTACATGGTGGAAATATTTTAGTTGATCCTGCTTCTAAAACTGTAAATCTAATTGACTTTGGTAATTGTGCAACTATTGGTAAAGCAAATAAAGATTTGTTTATTGATCTTATTCTAAGTATAAAATCTAGCAATCAAAGCAAAATATCTTCAACCATAACTGCTATGTTGGCGAGTGCAAGTGATTTACAAAAATTTAATCAACAAAAAATTCAAACTGAACTTACAGCAATTATCATTGATAAAAAAGGTGAAAATGCGAAAATTTCCCAAAAGATTAGATCAATAAAAAACTTTTTAGATAAAAATGCTATCTCCTTTAACTCGGAGTTAGAATTATTATTAAAGGTCTTTGATACCACAGATTACATTAGCAAAAATCTCACTGCTGAAGAGATACAAGCAATTTTTGTAGATGCCATTGGTTTTCTAACCATCATGAAAAAATATTTTTAAATTTTTTAACTTTTTTAACTTTTTTAGCCTTTGTAACCTTAGGTAGGTGCCTGCTTCCAATCTACCAGCGATAAGATAGGCCCAACCAAACTCTTGGACCTTGATTGATTTTGGTATAATTATCAGTTCCCCCGGTGTTAGCATATACCTCTGCTCTTCTGTAATAATCAACAATAGCTCTTAACCCAAATCCTTTTCCAAAATAATATTTTACTCCACCGCCAACCGCGAATGAACTAAATTTTCCTTTTAAATCGTTACCATTTCCAGTAGTTCTTTCTATCGTTTGATCTTGAGTGGTTCCCATTGCATAATCTCCACCTATAAAAATTATTGGTCTACCTATGCTTAGAGGTGAATTTACGAAATGATAGTTGCTACCAAGTCCTGCTCCTAAAATAGTGTTATTTAAGTTATATCCATCCATGTTTGTAGCTTCCGATCTATCATATTGAAAAAAAGTATAAAAGGAAATTTTATGATACCATCTTTGTTGATTAGCAAAATATTTTTCTAATCCTAATTTAAAATCAAGCACCCGAGAATTCCCCACGGTTCCACCCCCATCACTACCTTTAGAGTTTGTAGTGGTCATAGCAGAAATATGCAATCCACTCCACAATTCCCACGTATCATCACTAACATATGGGGCAGCATCCGCAACTGATTTGGCCATAGCAGTTAAATCTTTTTTCTCCTCAGTGCTCAAGATCTTTTCAACATCATCTGCTCCCTCTGCTAAAACAATACTTTCAGGAGGTGTCGGATTAACTTCATCTCTGGCCAACATTTTAGTAGGATCATTGGTTAATTTTACAGGAGGAGTAATCTTTAAATTCATTACTTTATTTGCTATTAAATCATCAGGAGCAATAACTCTATATAAGGCCCAAACAGATCGCGATGGAGAAAGTTCCACTAAAACTCCTCTGGCCACCACCCCTGTTGTTAAATAAAATCGTGCATGATCACCAACTACTAGGCCATCCTCTACTCCACGATTAATTAAAATAGTTTGTTTACTATCAGAAGTTTTAAGTATTCTAAGAGGCAATTTTTCATCAACATTTAAAGCATAAGCATAGTTTCCGCTCGAAATTAAGATTAAAATCAAAATTAAAATTAAAATTAAAGGTAAAGGTAAAATTAAAAAAGGCTTAAAATACTTAAGTAATTTAAGATGAAATTTATTCATAAATCGCCTCAAAAATAAAAAAGTTATTTCATCATTATTTTATTATTTCATCTTATTAAATTGTAACACAATAATCTCACTGTGTGTTGATAATATAATCCTTTGAATATTCATCTTTCATACTTTCTAACCATTCATCATCACTCTTTATTTTTTTTGCTGAAGAATCTTTGTTATCTTTTACGTTCTCAACACTCTTACTAATTTCAATATTACTAACAGTAAAATCTTTCACTTTCTCTACAACATCCAATTCTTTTTGTTGTTTTTTCTTTTCCTTATTCAAAATATCCTCCTTTTTTTCTTTAATATTACATCCTGAAACTGATTGTTCACATGACATTGTAAAATCCAAAGTCTTTAACAGCAACTCCTTATGGTATAAACCTGGGGTTAAAAACCATTTATTATCCTCCACTAAATAATTGTTAACCAAACCTTGATGTTCCCACTCTTTTATTTTTCTATCTACTATTTCTTGTTTTGGTGCCTGTGATAATTTCCTCTCCTCTAATACATTTAGCAACCTGCCTTTAACATCAAATTCATTAATTGAATTACTTTCCCATTCACTAAGACTCTTTAAAACAATTTTTTTATTATTAATACCATCAATAGTAGCATCAGCTAAAAGATGCACTTCAGGTCCATTCCAATAATCTTTCTTATTCTTAATTAGAAAATCTGGCTGTGACCTACCCTCCCTATCTTCAATATCTTTAAGTGAATGTTTTTTATCATTAGTAAAAATTATTTTTTTTACTACATATTCACTATTTCCCTTACTTTTTGTATATGCGCTAAAATTAAATAACGTTACCCGATCCCCTTTTTGAGGCCCCGCCATCTCTTCACCTTCGTCTTTATCTTCATCTTTATCTTCATCTTTATCTTTAGCAAAATACCAAATGGAAGTGCTTTGATATACCTTCACAACTTTTCCATTACCCCAAAAAAGAAGATTCTCATTTCCATTCTTTTCATATTCCTTTTCGGATCGATAAAATATTTGAGCTTCATTTCCTTTGTTGATTCCATCTAGTAAACCAAAATTTATAGTCATTGTTTTTTTACTTGTTGAAATTTCTGTAATATTTCCCTCCATTAATGCCCACCCCAACATAGGATCAAACAAATCCACTAATATCCATAATAAATTTAATATTAGAAAAACAAAAAATGACCTCATAATTTAACCTCAATATAATATATTAACACTGCTCTTAATAATTTTTAAAATAATTGCAAAATAGTAAATCATTTCCCTATTGATTAATCTTGCAAAACATAACTAATTACTCTATAAAATATTATTAATCTTGATATCGATCATTTATTTGATAATTCATCATTTAAACCAAATTGAACTAAATTGAACTAAATTTTAACAAAGGTATAATTTGTGGCCAGAAAACCAGAAAAAAAAATTTATCACTATGAATGCAGCATCACTGGTGAAAAATATAAAACAACCCGTGAAGCAACAAATCCTAAAGATCTTATCTCTGTAGATGCTTATTATGATCTCAATCCTGACAAGGACGATCGTCCTGTTGTAATAAAAGAACAACGAAATGAACTTAGAAAAAAACATGAATTACTAAAACAAATGAGTGCTCCTAATACAAACACAAAATTATCAGAGTCATCTGATAAATAAACCTACAGTTACATAAAAATTAAAATGAATAATACCAATAATAATAATACCAATCCTCATAGTAATAAAAAATGGAAAACAGTTATAATAGGAACAGGGCCTGCTGGTTATACTGCTGCTATTTATTCTAGTCGTGCAAATTTAAATCCGTTAGTTTTTGAAGGTAATCAACCAGGTGGTCAACTTACACTGACCACACTTGTGGAAAATTTTCCAGGATACCCAGAAGGAATTATGGGTCCAGAGTTGATGGAAAATATGAAAAAACAGGCCTCGCATTTTGGAACAACATTCGTTCAAGACAGTGTAGTAGACGTTGATCTCTCCAAAAAACCATTTAAAATCATAACTCAAAATGGAAACCAATATTTTGCTGAAACTCTAATAATTGCCAGTGGCGCCGATGCAAAATTCTTAAATCTAGAGGGCGAAAAAGAGTTGATTGGTAGAGGATTAAGTACTTGTGCTACCTGCGATGGATTCTTTTATCGTAATAAGATTGTACATGTTGTAGGCGGAGGTGATACCGCCCTTGAAGATTCCATTTTTATAACAAAATTTGCTAAAAAAGTTTATATAATACACAGAAGAGATGAATTACGTGCAAGTAAAATAATGCAAGAAAAGGCAAAATCTAACCCTAAAATTGAATTTATCTGGAATAGTACTATCACAAAAATATTGCATGATACTGCTGGTGTTAATGGTATCACAGTCTACAATTTAAAAACAGGAACCAGCGAAAATCGGGCCACAGACGGTTTATTCTATGCAATTGGACACATCCCTAATACAAGCTTTTTAAAAGGGCAAATTGAGCTCAATTCAGAGGGATTTATAAAGGCCAATAACAGACAATATACTAACATCGACGGTGTATTTGCTTGTGGCGATGTGCAAGACTCATTTTATCGTCAGGCCATCACTGCAGCAGGTTCTGGTGCCATGGCCGCCATCGCTCTCGAGCGTTACCTAGAAGCTTTATAATTTTTCTTTTACTTTTTATCGTTTTCAATATCTTTCTCTTTCTCTTTCTCTTTCTCTTTCTCTCTTTCATTTATTAAATTATTTTTCATTCGACCTATCATGCGATCCATTTTTTTATCAATATCTTCCTCACTATCGCCATCACTATCACTATCACTATCTCTATCTCTATCTCTAGGTTTTATAAAATACCTATAAAGTAAAATTTTTAAAATATCATATGTATATTTTGAAACAACAAATACCACAATAAGAGCTATAATTATCTTAAACGTTAAATCTATTGAGATATTTGTCGTTAATGCATCAAAATTAATTTTTTGTGTTAGTGGCATTTTAAATCTTATTTCTTATATTAGTAGAGGAAATATGCTGATATTGGTGATGGTCTCTAAAATCAATAATTAAATTTTTATTTACACTCTTAATCCACTTAAGTGATTTTGCAATTTTTAAATTATCATCTAAACGAGGAACCACATATATTTTTTTTGTTTTTAATAAAAACTTTTCCGGATCTATCCATTTTTTTAATCCAATAAAAGAATCATCACCCATTAGTAAAGAAAAAGATTTTTTTACATAAGGTAACCATGAAGATGTAGGGTTGGCTTCTTCTTGACCACAAAAACCTGGATAAACAAAAACACCGATATTTGCAACTTTAGATAAAATATGACGATAAAATTTATAAGCACATTGATGCTCATCTTGATAGTGGTTATATTGGTCGTATTCCCTGATTTCTTTTAATGGATTTCTATCGGGAACTACAATAATTTTATCTCTCAAATTTTTAGGCATCGACATCAACACACTTGTATGCCCCTGATGCCAAGGGAAAAAAGATCCACCAAAAAAAATTAACTCTTTTTTCTTTTTAAACTCTAAGTATTTGGGAGCAGCAAATCCTTGATAATCAGAATCAGAACCAGAATCAAAACCAGGGCCAGAAAATAATTTAATACTTTCTCTTCCTGCAATCAAATCCCAAAAATAACTTAAGGCCTCGCAAAGGATAGCTCCATGATCAAAAGCCAATTCATTCAACTCGGCCAATTTAATCCAAAAGGCCTTTTTAGCATCATCGCCGGCCTTAACTTTTAATGGCTTTGGTAAATAAAACAAATATGGAATAGTTATTGTCCATCCTCTAGGATCCCGCCCCTTCATCCCTCTTAATTTTAAAGGCACTCCTCTCCTGAAATTTTCTAAATTAAGAGAGGTTTCTTCAAAAAGTTCTCTTAGCATTGCTTTATATGGAATTTCGTATTGATTTATAAAACCACCAGGAAATACTAATTTCCCTTTGAATGGAGAATTTTTTCTCTCCACTACCAGAAGTTTCATTTGCTGATCATTACCACTTAGAATAACTGCATCTACAGTTAAACTTGGTTTATCATACGTGTTTTTGTTCATGATTTTATTGTAATGAATATTTTAGATTTAGTGAAAGTAAAAAAAGTGTTCCTTATTCTCAAACGCCATAAATACGGGGGGGGGAGGGAAAAACTCTTCATGGAGGATGGAAAAGTCATTAAGGAAGGAAGGAACACTTTCAAACATCGTTTGAGTTCTTCTCTTAATACATATATAGCTATAACTTAAAAAAAAAATTTTTAAAAGACATTATTATTCTTGGATTTCAAAATGTTGAGCGTGTGAACGATATAACAAATATCAAAGCATCTAACCTGCTGAAATTGTGTCTTCTCAATTTTTCACGTAAACAATCCAAAGTACATATATCCTTTTGTGTTTTTTTTGATTTAAATGTAATTATTCTGTTAGCGAAATTTTTATTTTTTTAGAGTGAATTTTAGTGAAATAAAAAAAAATTTTTAAATTTTTATTAATATCTGATATTGCAAATCAGATAATATTAAAAGTAATACTAAAAATAATATTAAAAATACCATTATATTACCATTATATATTGAACAGATTTGTCCTAGAATTGACTGCATTTTTACACTTGATATTCTATTAACTGGAGGTAATCAATGAAGTCAATAAAAGTAAAACAACTTTTTTATCTATTAGTGATTTTTCTATGCTCTTATTCTTTTATTATTATACTTGCAGTTGGAAAAGATAAAGATAAGGGCAATGAACCACAAGAGCTTAAATTAAGTAGAGATATCACTCCTCTAGAATTAGCAGTTATAAATAATGATTTTGATAGAGTGAAAAAATTGGCCACAGCTAAAAATATTAATATAAAAGATAGTGATCAAGGTTTCCCTCTAATGTACGCTGTCTATAATGATAATTTACAAATTGCCGAATTTCTTTTGCAAAATGGGGCAAAGGTAGATAACAAAATGAGAGAGGGGATAACCCCAATATATCTTGCTGTAACAAGAAATGAAGTTAGTATGGTAGAGCTTCTAATAAAATACAAAGCTGACGTTAATCAAAATATCAAAGGAACAACTTTAATAGATTATGCTAAAATTGCAAAATATTATGAGATTAAAGGATTACTACTTAATGCCGGAGCAAAAGAGCGAGAAGTTTTAGTAATACCTCCAATAGAAAATCAAAATATTAAATCGTCTACAAACCAAAACATTCCAAAGAAAACAAATTAAGAAAATAAAATCTTAACTAAATCATAAATTGACTTTTAATTTAAAAAAAAGAACAATCAAACAGTTTCCTCGGAAATTGACTAATAAGTTTTAGAATAAATTTTATTTTATTAAGGAGTTTAAAAACTTGAAAAGAAGAATTTATAAAAATTTAATTGAGATGCAAGAAGATTCTTGCAAACTTTATAACAACAATGAAATATTTGGAACTAAAAATCAAGAGGGTCACTACAAATGGATTACTTATGGGCAATTTAAATTATTAGTAGATGACATGAGAGGTGGGTTAAATAAACTTGGGGTTACTGCAAACGATAAAGTTGGAATAATTGCTCATAATCGCACAGAGTGGGCGGTAGCTTGTTATGCAACTTTAGGATTACGAGGACAATTTGTATCAATGTATGAAAATCAATTTATCGACGATTGGCAATACATTATCGAAGACTCCGAATGTAAAATTGTTTTTGTTTCAAGTGAAAAAATATATCATCATATAAAGCATCTTCAAAAAAACTTAACAACTCTTAAACATATTGTACTATTAAGCAACGATGAAAATCATAAACCAGAAAAGAATAGTTACAATTACTATGATCTTTTGAGAATAGGACAAGATCATCCTGTTCCTTCAATACATCCTGATTCAAACGATTTAATGGGAATTATCTATACCTCCGGAACGACAGGACGACCTAAGGGAGTAATGTTATCTCATGGAAATATTCTTTCTAATGTTCATGTTTGCCCAGACATTGTAACTTTTACACCAAGTGATCGCACCTTTTCCCTCTTACCATGGGCCCACATCTTTGGACAAACTGCTGAAGTACATCTATTAATTTATTCTGGATTTTCAACAGGTTTTTTAGACAACCCAAATACTCTTACCGATGATATTGTAAAAGTAAAACCCACTATTTTATTTGCTGTTCCCAAAGTATTTAATAACATTTACGAGGGAATAAATAGTAAAGTAAACTCACTACCCTCACCAGTTAAATTGCTCTTTAAAACTGCTATGGAATTATCTAATAGAAAAAGAGATACAGGGACTCTTCCATTAAAAGGAGAAATAACTCTAAAATTTGTTCAAAAGACACTTTTTAAAGCAGTTAGAAAAAAATTTGGAGGTAGATTAAAATATGCAGTCAGTGGAGCTTCAGCACTAAATCCTAAAGTCGGAAAATTTATTGATAATCTTGGAATAACCCTTTTAGAAGCATACGGTTTAAGTGAAACTAGTCCACTAGTGGCGGCCAACACTTTAACAAAGAGACGTTTTGGCAGTGTAGGCCCTATTGCCAACAATCCATTTGTTAATATTAGTGTAAAAATTGATCACGCTGTTCTCGGAGAAAATGTACAATCATGTGAAGAAGGTGAAATTGTTGTCTATGGACCCAATGTTATGAGAGGCTATTTCAAACAACCTGAAGAAACAAAATTAGTTATGACAAGCGATGGTGGTTTTCGAACAGGTGATTTAGGAAGAATCGATGAAGATGGCTTTTTACATATTACTGGTAGAATAAAAGAACAATACAAACTTCTAAATGGTAAGTATGTTGTTCCAAATGTTATTGAAGATCAGTATAAACTTAGCTCTTATATTGCAAATGCATTCATCTATGGCTCAAATAAAAAATACAATATCGTATTAATTGTAGTCAACATGAAAGAACTTCTAAAATGGGCCAAAGCTCAAGATATAAACTCTAGTGACAAAAAATTATTAGAGCACCATAAAACACTGGCCTTATATAAAAAAGAACTTGAAAACTTCAATGAGTTTATTAAACAATACGAGCAACCTAAAAGTTTTGCTTTAATAGATGATGAATGGAGTGTAGAAAACTCACTAATCACACCCACTCTAAAATTAAAACGTCAAAATATTTATAATCGATACAAAAATCTTATAGAGGCATTATGTATCGACGAAACAAATAGTAATTAATAATTAATGGCCCATCAAAAAATCTACTCTTAAAATCTAATCTTAGTTCGTAACTGGTCAGCGAGTTTTGGTATTTGACAAATACTGGTGGCCGTATTATGTTTCACTAGTTATTTGTTCCACTCGTTGTTAGGGCCCGTCAAAAAATAACTGCTCTTTTTTTGCGCCAAGATTTAGGTCAGGTTAAGTTTCGACGACTGAACAAAACCGCAGATGTAATATAACTACATCGAGTATTTTGTGAATGAGGAGAAGCTTAATATGGCCTAAAGATTGGATGCAAAAATGAGCAATTATTTTTTGACGGGCCCTAACGCTCTTTTAATATTTTTTATAGATATTAAAAAATTATTATAAAAACCAAAAAAGAAGGATCATCCATGAAAAAAACTGTTTTTTCTTTACTGGCAGCTCTTATGATCTGCCCACTTAGCAACGCCTTCGCTGCGGATGCTACTAGCTCTTCTCCTAGCACTATTCCACTCCCAAAATTAAAATTAGATTGGAGAATGGATTTACTCAAAGAAAACGTCGAACATAATACACAATATTCAAAATATCCTGAATTAACTGCCGCTCAACAACGAAATGAAGAAGGTAGAGATTTACGTTTCGCTCTTCCAATTATTCGTTTAGATCTAAAAGGCAAATTAAACAATGATATCGCATACAGGGCCAGATATCGCTTAAATAGATCAACAGATTTATATCCTGCTAACGTTGATGAAACTGGACCAGCTCTAGATTACGCTTATGTTGAATATAAGGGCATTCCAGAATTAACATTACGTTTTGGTAAGGACTGTTTCTTCCATGGTGGTTGGGAAAGTTCAATAAGCTCAAAAGATGGTTACACATATTCAAAAAATAGTTTTTCAAGTTACCGCACCGGAGTTGGTGCCTTCTATACACTAGATAAAATTCATCAATTTGGTTTTCAAGTAATGAACAATGGCTTTGCTGAATACAACCAAAAGAAATTACTTTACGGTGGTTCTTATCAAGTAGCACTTTTTAATAAAATTTTAAATCCACTTATTTCATATCATGTTGACCCTAGAGATAAGCAAATTGAGGGTGCCACAACACCTGGTAAAGCTTCTACTGAACCTTCAACAACTATTAAAGAAGTAAAAGCAACTGATAATACATACTTTGCTATTGGAAACAGACTACAATTCATGAATTTTACTTGGGATGTGGATTATACTGCAAATAAAACAGAGGCCATTTTAGCTAATGAAACTGATAGCACTGACAAATCATATATCTCTACATTATTTTACAAATATAATAGCTTTAGACCTCAAATTAAGTATGCTCAAAGTAAAGTTAAAACTACTAATAATGTTGACCATTATACTCGACATGATTTTCATGCTATCTTAGAATATTATTTTAATCCTAATGAAGATTTTAGATTCCATGTAGGTGCTACTGGCCAAAAAGTTAAGTATGTGTCTAATGTAGAAATTAATGACAGAACATATATTCTTGGTATGGCCGGTTCATTCTAATATTATATATTTTCCTATTTTCTTATCATTCCCCTTTCACCATTCATTCATCTACTTGCATATAATTTATTTCAACATTAAAATTATAATTACAAAGTTATTCTATATTTGTTCTATTCATTAAGGAACGAGAATTGAATTATTTCCCTATTTTTCAAAACTTTTCCAATCAAAATTGGTTTTTTTCGGGAAGTTTTGCAATTCTCGTTGCTAATAGAGATCAAAATGAAAATCATTTATAAGATGTTGGAAGAAAGATTTGCTAATATTTTTAATGTTGGTCCAGTTATCACTTCTGTTTCTACCTTCGATGAATTTAGATTTACCAATGTAAATGAGTTATTTTGTAAAACATTTGGACATGATCAAGATCATATTCTTGGGAAAACTCCAAATGAACTCAAACTCTTTAACGATATAAATATTTTAGACCTTATACTCAAACAAATTAAAGAAAATGGAATCCTAACAGATCTAGAACTTGAAATGCTTACATCAATTGGAGAATCACGCTTTTTTCTCTTTTCCGCTAAAAGTACTTCTATCGACAATATCTTTTTTATATTTTCAGTTTTTACTGATATTACTGAACGAAAAATAAATAATAATGAATTTCAAGCATCTTTGGTCAAATTAAATATCTCCATGGATCTGGCCAAGCTTGCTCCTTGGGAATTTGATATTAAAAATAAGATTTTTATTCTTTCTGATCAATTTTTTACAATGTGTGCAACTGACGTATATAAAGAAGAGGGTTATTTAATTAGTTTTGAAAATTTTTGTACACGCTTTATTCCAGCAAATTATCAAAATTTTTTTACTCAAGAAATTGATGATTCTTTTAATAGTAATGATCCAAGCTATAGCAGACAATTTGAATTACAATTATTAAATATTGATAAAAATTTAATTGATGTATCAGTGAGATTTAAAATCATCCAAAATTACACATCATTTGCAACACGTATTGTAGGTGTAATCCAAGATATTACCGAAAGTAAAAAAAATTTACAGCTAATTAAAGATAGTGAATCATTTAAAAATTCTCTTTTTAATAATCTTAGTGTTGGAGTAATTGTAATAAATAAAAATGATCATGCAATTGAATTAGTAAATCCAATTGTAGAAAAAATGTATGGATTAAATACAGATCAATTAATTGGAAAAAAATGCTATGAGACAATTTCTTCTTGTAAAGAAGGTAGTTGCCCAGTTTGTGATCTTGGTAAATCCATTGAAAATAGTGAGCAAATACTTTTAAGTGCCGATGGAACAAAAATACCTATTTTAAAATCTGTTAAGATAATTACAATCGGCGGAAAAGAGAAACTCTTAGAGTCTCTTATTGATATCACTTATCGAAAAAAAATTGAAAAGCAATTAAAAAGAAGTAATGAACAATTAGAACAAACACTATCTTCCGTACAACAACTTGCATTTAAAGCAGAAGCTGCAAATATTGCTAAAGGAGAGTTCCTGGCAAATATAAGTCATGAATTTCGTACTCCTCTTAATGGAATTATAGGAATAACTGATATTCTCCTCTCTACCGAACTTGATGAACAACAAAAAAAATATTTATCAATTTCAAAACATTGTAGTGAGTTGTTGCTGGCCTTAATTAATGACATTTTGGATATTTCAAAAATTGAAGCACGAAAATTAGAGTTAGAAAATATCATCTTCTCTCCAATAGATTTAATTAATACCACAAATGAACTTTTTAAAGTAAAGGCAAAAGATAAAAATATTACATTTTCAATAATGGGGCAAAACAATTTACCTCAATCATTAAAAGGAGATCGTAAAAAATTACAACAAATCTTAAATAATTTAATTAGTAATGCTTTTAAATTTACTGAAAAAGGGTACATCGTTTTAAGTATACAAAATATTTCAGAATCAGATTCAAAGACAGATAATAAAATTACATTACGCTTTGAGATTAAGGATACAGGAATTGGCATTTCTAAAACAACTCAAGAAAAGCTTTTTACCCCATTTACTCAGGCAGATGGATCTACTAGTAGAAAATATGGTGGTACTGGTTTAGGATTATCAATATCAAAAAAATTGGTTCACTTGATGAGTGGAAATATTGGATTAGAAAGCTGTGAAGAAAAAGGCTCAACTTTTTGGTTTACTGCAGTTTTTGAAAAAAGTTTAAATTTAAATGATGATACAAATACTGATAAACAATTAATTAGCTCTGCAAATTTTGATATAAAAAATATTAACATAAGCAATTTAAAAATTGTGGTGGCAGATGATAGTTTCATAAATCAATTAGTAATAGGTGAACTTTTTAAAAAAAATAATTTTAAAACAGATATTGTTAGTAATGGAAAAGAACTTTTAAAAATTATGCAAGTTAATAGCTATGATTTATTATTTATTGATTGTTATATGCCAGAAATCGATGGTTTCGAAGCAACAAGAAGAATCAGAAATGGAGAAGCAAGAGACATTCACAAAAATATCCCCATAATAGCAATAACTGCTGCGACCTCACCAGCAGATAAGAAAAAATGTTTAGCAGCAGGAATGAATGATATTCTAGCTAAACCATTTGAATTAACAATTCTAAATGACCTTTTAACAAAATGGGCTGCCAGTATCTCCTATGAAAATAACAAAATTAGCAACATTCTGGATTATGCTTCTGTAGAGGCACGTCTTGGACATAACAAGCAATTAATAAAAAAATTATTTTCTATATTTCTTCAAGATATTTCTGAATCACAAAATAATGTTGGTAAATTTTATAAAGAAAAAAATTTTGAACAATTATCATTTTGGGTTCATAAAATAAAAGGGTCGGCCGCCAATGTGGGAGGAAAATTTGTAGAAATAAGTGCTGCAAAACTTGAACATTCAATTAATAGTAACGATTTATCTTCTTTAGATTTACTCTACAATGAATTTAATAATTCAATTTCTGAGTTAGCACTACTTATTAAAAAGGAATTAAATAAATGACTTCTTCAATAATCAATTTAGATCAAAATCAAAATAATCAAAATAATCAAAAAGCGGTTATTCTCTCAGTTGATGATGATCCAACAAATCTTTTAATAATTGAACAATGTTTTCTTGATAATCATATTATAATTTCCACAAGCTCCGGCAAAGATGCCTTAGAAAAATTAAGTAAAAAAGAAAATATGCAAATTCCTGATCTTGTTTTACTTGATATTATGTTACCAGAAATGGATGGTTTTGAAATAATAAAAAAAATAAGAGAGATTAACTCAGAAATTCCAGTTATTTTTATTACCGCACTTACAAGTCCAGAAGATATTTGTAAAGGTCTAACCGCCGGGGCCCAAGACTATATAACTAAACCATTTAATATTCAGGAATTAAGATCTAGAGTAAATACTCATCTCAATGCCGGCCGCTATTTAAAATTAGTACAAGAGATTTCTCACTTAGAAGCGGTTCAAGCGATGATAACTAGCTTGGCCCATGAAATAAATAATCCTCTAACTATCGCTCTCTCTAATCTTGATTTTATTGATTGTGTTGATGAAGAACAAAATTCCATTAAATCCACAATTAATAATAATTTATTACGAATTGCCACTGTCATAAAAAAAATCGAGCATTTAAAAAAAATAGAATTTACTTCTTATTTTGGAAATAAAAAAATGATTAAATTAGGAACGGAAGTTTAGGAATGGTCAATTAGGACCCGTCTAAAAACAAACTGTTTAATGCTACTTATTTTTAAATCTAATTCATCCCATTCACTATCTACATTTGAATCTTTTACAATACCTGCTCCTGCATACATATAAATTTGATCTTTTTCAAGGAGGGCAGAACGAATTCCAACAACAAATTCTGCACTACTTGAGGATAGATATCCTATGGCGGAAGCATATAAATCCCTCTGGAAAAGAGTTTTTTTTAAAATAAATTCTAATGCCTTATCTTTTGGATATCCACAAACAGCAGGAGTAGGATGCATTTCATATAATAATTCATTAATAATTATTAATGAATTTTCACTTTGTTCTTCACTTAAATTTCCTGCAAAAGTTGTATATAAATGTTGTAAGTTATTTAAACAAAGATTTTCTAAATATTTTACTCTTTTCCATCTATTTTTTCCTAAAATTTTATCTAACACTTCCTCTAATCTTAAAATTACTAAATTATGTTCTTCAATATCTTTTCTACTAAACTTAATATTTCCTATAAAAGCAGTTTTGGCCGAGGCCAAAACGCGTTCACTAGTAATAGTTCCTGCAATGGCCTCTGTATAAATGGTTTTATTTTTTAGTAAAAAAAGTCTTTCAGGTGAAATAGATACAAAAGATAAGTCTTTGTTCAAGTTCCAAAAAATTATATATGATTTCTCAAGTGAATTATGTGAAAAATGATCTTTTAGTATTTCATAAATAATTTGTTGATGATAATAAAAATTATTGCTTGTATTTTCAAAGCAAATTCTTTTGGCCAAAACTATTTTTTTAAAATCATGGTCTCTTTCATTCAATGTTTTGAAGTCTTCAATCTCTTGTTTCCATTTTTCTTTACTAGGGATGGTTTCTTTACTTTTAAAGTTTGACCATGAGTCCTCATTTTTATCAAAATGAATTTCTTTAGTAGTTATATCATTAAGAAAAATTAAAAAATCTTTAATGTCTCGTTTTACTTTAATCTCAAGAACTTCTTGAGAAGTTTTATCGTCTGGCATTTCATAGGAATTAATTATTATTTCTTGTGGTTTAAAAGAAAGCTCTTTACCATAAATCTTTTCTAACTTTATTTCAATAAATGGTAAAAAAAAGCGACGTTCATTTATTGACTCAGATAAATTATCTTCAAAGGCCACTGCTCCCCAAAGCTTAAAATTTTCATTTAAAGACAATAAATTTTTTATTTTTTCTTTATCATTTTTAAATTCAAAATCAATAACCTTTCCAAGTGTTAGATGAAAACAAATACTATCTCTTTCTTTTAATAAAAACTTAGGATAAATTTCACAAACTAGTAATTTTGAAATATCATCTAATGTTAATAAAAAATCCGCTTCACAATCTTTATAATTTAAAGTTTTAAAGTAACTATTGCTTGCATAATTTACTTTTTTGCAATTTAACTGTGATTGTAATAATAAGATCAAATATTGTTTAAATTTATTCATGTATGTTTACTAATTTTATAAAGAAAATCTACAATAACGATTATATTTTTCATTATATTTAAATTTATTTTTATCATTTACGCTTAAGGAATTTACATTAAGACAAACATCAATAGGGCAACTCTTATCAATCATAATTTTATTTTGTGTGTAATAACTTAAATTTTTACATAGATTATCAATGCTATTTCCTTTTTTATCATGTTCATAAATAAATGAATGATAACTTTTCAATCTAAAATCCAATTTTTTATAATTCGTTTCTATTAACTCTGTTCGAAGATTTTCTACTGTATATTTTTTTGTTTCTTGCTCTAAAATATTTTCTCTTGCAGAGGAATTTTCACAAGCAACAACTCCTTTGCCCTGTAAAAGATATGGATATGAAAATGAAGTAGTGGAAGTTGCAATCTCATCTGGAATTAGAGAGCGACTATGAATAAAAGTTTGTTGATTCATAGGCAAATTTGCTTCATTACTTTTAACAAATAAAAACCATTTAAAATAACGAAAGCTTCTGGTACTATTGTTTTCCAAAATATTGAGCAACAATAAAATATAAATTAAAAAATATATTTTTTTAAATTTTCTTTCTATACAAAAATGAAATAAAAAAATAGTTGGAATTATCATTAAAAGTGATACTCCAAAGCCAAATCTAGATGCCACCCTCAGAGAACCTTGAACAATATATTTATTTAGCAGATTATAAGGTGCCCATTCGGCAAAATTACCTAAACTTAAAGAGACATAAGTTATAAAAATAAAAATAAAAAATATTAATAACGTAATAGCACTATTATTTTTTCTATGTATTCCTAATATGAATTTTTTTATTTTTTTAAAATTAAATAAAAAAAGTGCAAGGGCAACAAGTGTAAGAAAAGCATTTATAGAAAAAACACTTTTCTCCCATATTCCAAATGGATTTGCCGAATTATTAACTGGAATATAATTAAATATCCCTAGATATTTAAAGTTTATAGTAGGCAAAAATTGATCAATAAGAAATTCTTTTATTGAACTAACATCTAACATTTTTTCTGTTAGTATGCGTGAATGGTTTAATTGATATATTATAGAAGGAACCCACTTATATGATGAAACTAAAAGTGCTAAAAAAACAATAACCCCATTAGAAAGTAGTGAATATTTTACTTGCTTACAATTTATAATAATTAAGCTTATTACTGTTAATAAATATGTAATAAATAATGGCAGTAAAAAAAATATCGTTACGTGATAAAAACCAGAAGTAAAAATTAATATCAAAGATAATAATCCGTGAAAAAAATCTTCTTTCTCAAGTTTTCCAATAAGCGACTTGGTGGTAACATAAAAATATACTAAGGCCAAATAAAAAAGCAGGAAAGAAACATGCCCAAAAATAAAATGCCATAAAAAGAAATTAGAAAAAATAAATGATAGAGCTATAAGATTAAACCATCTTTTTACTAGTAAAGCAGTTTCGGCCGCGGGCGGCCCCGCTAAGGCCGAAACGCTGTAAATAGGAAAATATGTTTTATATATTAATTCGATAAATTTTTTAATAAAATAAAAACCATATATTGCACTAGCAATAATTAAAATCTTACTTCCTATAACGGACCCAAAAAGAAGGGGGAATATAAAAAGAGGAGAGACTCCAAATGCTTGCGCATCCCCTATTCTAGTAACACCTGAACAAAGCTGATAAGACCATATAGGCACTTCAAAATTATAAAGCCATGAACGACGATCAACTTCAAAAAAAGAATAAAACATGTCCCAATCAAAAAAATTGCTAAGTACTATAACATAGCTAAAAACCAAAAAGGCCAAAACTACTTCTATATTAATTTTCTTCATTATTAAAAATCTCTTAAAGGCCGGTTCAAAAGGCCTCTTACTACTATAAATTATGATTACAGCGACTAGCTATCGCTCTAACTACTGCTGGTGATTGTGTCTGTGCTGGTATTTGCAATGGATCTTGCAATGAGCAGGAGGTCGTCTGTAATTGAACCCTAAGGTCACTCCTGAAAACAAAATAAATTAGTTTTAAATCAAATTTTAATATCTCTTGCTCAAAATCATATGACTTAATTAATTTTCTCACAGGAATATAATAACTTTCTCTATACATAACTTTATTAAAGTAAGAATCATTTTCATTATTTGTTTTTTGCCAAAGAATAAGGCCGTCATCTAGAATGAAATTTTCAGGTGGAATAAAATTATCTTCATGAAAAATTGTTTCTATCATTAAATGGGCGTTCGGTTTTAAATGCTCTCGAACTTTTTGATAATATAATGCTCGATCTGTATTATCTACTAAACAATGCAAACAATGATCATCAATTATCAAATCAAATTTGTTATCGATCGATAACAAAGTAACATCCATATTAAGAAAATTTATTCGTTTCCTAAATGGTAGTGATAATAACCGCTGGTTAGCAATCTCTATGGCCCTTATAGACACATCAATTCCTAAAACATTAAATCCCCGTGATGCTAACCAAAATGCCAAATCTCCAGTTCCACATCCAACAATCAAGATATTTTTTATATCAACAAACATAGACATGTGTAAAATATCCTTCACAAATTTTCCAACTGAATTTAAATTTTCCTCCATTGTTTGAAAATCAAAATTTTCTGCTTCTTGAAATAAAAATTTTTGTAATTGCAAATTATCAGCATATAATTTTTTATAGGTAAAATCATGGTTGTGATAATATTTCAATCTATTTTTCTCCATTTTATTTTAGATTGCTTAGGGTCTATAAGGCCCTTAGCTTAAAATTAATTTTATTAGAATCATAAATAATAAACTAAAGGCCAAAAATAAAAAAAATGGAATACATGTAATTAAAAAAATATAGCTTCTAGAAAAATTATAATTATTTTTTAAACCAGCATATAAATATACTATAAAAGAAATTTTTTGTAATACGCTTCCTATGACTGGTATGGGATAGAAAAGATAAGAACAAAATACATTTGAAAGAACATCTTCTCGTGAAGCAAGGTTTTCCTTAATATTATCTTCATCGCCTCTTAATCTCACCATAAATGAAATGAGGATCTCAACTATAAAAGCACATAAAAAAGCTATTACGGGAAAAAATATTGTATGGACGGCCCTAAAAAAAATCACAATATAGGCAAAAATAGGCATAAGATCACTTTCAGAAATATCGCCTTTAAGAGCAATTAAAATTTCTTCAAATAATCCTAAATCATTAATAAAACTTTTATAGGCAATATTAAAAAGAAATAAAATTAAAAAAGATTTGAAAATTACAAGTACCCAGGAAATTAAAATCGCTTGCTCCAATCTTAAAAAATTTTGTTTCTCTGGCACTACTTCCGGCAATTCCATATTGTGCAAATCACCTAAACGCTTCTTTCTAAAATAACGTTGGTATTTGAATGGATGAGCTGCTAGCAAAAAATAATTTTTTAAAATTCCTCTCATATAGTCCCTGTTTACTGTTTAGCAAGCATATAAAAAAATGTACCAACATCAAAATTTAAATTAAATGTTTTGCTTTTAAAGTAATGTAATTGGTACCCATCCGTCAAATTACTTACTATAATTTCATCACCAACTACATTAATCCGCAGTATCAAATCTGTAAATTTTAACTCTATTCCCAAATTATTTTTAGCTACTTGCTTAAATGTTTCACTAAGTGGTGATACCCTACTCGCCTCTCTTTGTTTATCTCTTCCATTACCAACAGTAGTACTTTTACCCATCAATAAATTCCACAACCATGAAAATGCTTTGGCCTTCGGTACATATCTTATATGATTCTTTCCCATTAATATTTTTCTTAGATTTACTTGCAAATCATTTTCTAATAATGCTTGTTTTGCAATCAAATCTTTTGAAATATAAAGTGAAAAATCCTC
>JADGAM010000003.1:20571-66184 GCA_015232015.1 Oligoflexia bacterium
TATCAATTGTAATTTTTGTAATTGTAAAAATTTTTGTACTCGTTTATCCCAAAAATCTTGTACATTCGCAAAGAAAATAGTTGAGTCTGATTCAGATAACTCAAAAACATTGTCACTTAGACTTGTTATTAAAAAATATCCTTTTCTAGATATTTTATTTTTATTTTTAATCCCTGATATTATCTCTATTTTTCTAAATAACTGAAAATCCACATCTTGATTAATTTGACCATTAAATAATTTTACCTTTATTGTTGAGGCCAGTTCATCAAATTTTATTTTCTTATCATTTTTTCCATTAAAATATACATCTATTGAATGTAAATTTTTTAATCTTTTTTTAAATTCATCTATTGTTTCATTTCTAAAGGCAATACCTTTTAATATTTCAGGCGAAGATTTAATATCACTTCCTTGCCACTGTAAAAAAAATTCTCGATTAAACTTATTACTTATAGTAATTTTTTGAAAATTAAATTGTTCCACATCATGATGAAAAAAGTGTTTTGAAAGTGGATTTTTCTCTAAATAGTCAGTCATAGGTTTTGATAACAAGGCCTTCAAGTTTTGATATGCTTCTTGTTTTTTATCTTCCTCTTCGCTATAAAGGCCACTTTTTTCTGCTTCATCTTTTACTATTACCCATTCTACTTTTTCTGGCATTTTTAAATTTTCACTATCTTTTATTTCAAAATAAAATGTCTCATCAAAATCTAAACGCTTACCTAGAGTATAAGTAATATTCTTATTTAAAAAATAAAGCGAAAAAGTTATTGAATCTTTAGGAAATATTTCATCTCTTTTTAGATCTTTTTTTTCTTCAACAGACAAGTATCTCATTACTTTAAATTTTGATAAAACTTGTAAAAAATCATCAACCTTCGAGGAATTTGCAGCATATTCTTGTTCACTATTTTCAAATGAACTCACAATAAAAAAACATTTATCATCAACACTAACATTTGAATCGGGCGAATAAGCTTGTTTTAAACCTTTAGTACATGATCCCTCTTGCAACAAAACATTTGGTAAAGATAATTTTTTAAGAGTTTTTAATGAAATCTCTTTATCTAGAAAAGCAAATTTTTTCGACTCCATTTCTTGATTTTCAATTGTTTTTTTTTCTTCAAAATAATAAACAAAAAAAAGTATTGCCACTAACAAAGTAAGCAGTGTCAAGTTAAGTTTCATATAGTTAGTCTTCCGTATATTTTTTTGATGATTGGTTTGTTTATAATTTACTTCGTCTTCTATATAAATATATTGCTGTTGCAATTAAACATAGAGGCGCAACTATTAAGGAAAAATAAAAAATAATACCTAATTCCTGTGAACTTAAAAAGGTGGGTTCTTCTTTGGTTAAAGGTCTATCTTGTGCAATTGAAAATTCTTCATCACAAACAAAGGCCAAAGCATTTAAATATAAATTAAAATTAGCTCTGTAACTAGCATATACATTACTAACAAAGCTTGAATTAGCAAAGGCCACAATTTTCATATTTGATGATTTACTATCTTTCGCTTCTTTGAAAGATTCCACTGCCAATGCTAATGTGATAGGGCCTGGTATATCTTTCCCCTCATTAAATTCAAATTTCATTTTAAGTACTTCACTATTACTACTTTCTCCCCAACTATGAGGGAAATTGCTAGTTATGATTAATTTTTGAATATTAAAGTTTGTCTCTTTATTATTAGTATTATTTGTTGTAATTGCTGCTGCTAACGGAAAAAAAGTTTGAGCATCAAAACCTTTAGTTATAGCATGTTCTTTATTATATTTAGTTACAAGCGGTACAGTATATTTTGAACCATCTACATAACTTGCATTATCTATGACCAAATTATTTGTAAAATTAATTCCTTTTTCTAAAAAAATATTAGTAAAATCTACAATATCATTCTTTCCTAAACTTGGATCAATAGCAATTAGTAAATGTCCACCATTATTTAAATACTCTTCTATTTTTATGATCTCATCTTTTAAAAACTTTAATCTTGGTCCCCAAATAACTACTGCACTTGCATTTGAAGGAATTGCAGGAACTGTAGTCAAATTTAATTGTATTAAGTCATACTGATTTTCGATCATTAAAGACTTAAGATATGAAAAACCTTCAGGGCGTTCCATTTCCAAATTGCCTTCTTGATGTCCATTAATAAAATAGATTAGTGGATTATTATTCTTAATAACTTTTAATATAGCTTTCGTAATTGCTGCTTCTGATACCTCTAAAGCTTGCGCACGATTTTGATTATACTCAACAACTATTGTTCCATATTGTTTTATATTATATTCCTTAACGATAGAAGGTTTTATATCTGGATCAATCAAATCTATTACAATGTCTTTCTTATACAAACGATATAAATCTAAAAGAGGAAAAACATTATCCTTATCCACTCTTCTAATAAATACTTTAAATATAAGTGGAGCAGTTACGTGAGATATAATCTCCTTTGATTGAGATGATAACGAATTGCTTTTATCTTTAGTCAAATCCCATTGCTTGTTATGTTTAAATCCTAAATAGTTTATCAAGCAAAATACAAAAAAAAGTAATCCAACGGTTACCAGTGTTGAGATTAGGTTTTTAAATTGAGAACTATTTGCATACACCAGTAATTTTTCCCTATATTGTAACATTAACAACAAAGTAATTCCTATGGCAGTTATTGAAAGGGATATATTAAAAGTAAGATATTCTGGAATAGCAATCCAACTCACACATGAGGTAATATACAGTAAAAAATTAATAAAATATAAAATATACTTTATGGCCAATTTCATTTTTTATCCATTGTTTTGTTCTTATGTTATTTTATTCTTATGGTATTTTGTTGTTTAAGTTAAATTTAAGGACCCCTTGGCCCCTTACCATTTTCTTGAATCTAAAACCTTATGAGTTAAGAAAAGAAAAAAAGCAATAAAACTAAAATAATATACTGTCGATGATATATCTATCGCTCCATTGGTAAAAGGAATCAAATGTGTCGGTAATCCAATGTATGAAACAATTTGTGCTAACATAAAATTACTCATAATATTTGCAGATTGAGAAACAATAACTAAAAAAATTAAAACACAAAAAGTTAATAAAGCACACACAATTTGATTTTCAGTAAGACTAGAGATAAAAATTCCAAGCGCAAGATAAGCCATCACATTCAAAATTGATCCTATATAACTTGTAATAATCATCGGCCAATCACTATAACCTGCAATTGCAAGTATCAATGGAAAAATCATAGTTAACATTATCATAAATAAAACCACTACAATTGCTGCTAAAAATTTTCCCAAAATTATTTGTAAATGGGTTAATTTCGAAGATAATAACAAATCAATTGTATGATCACGTTTTTCTTCGGTAAATAACCGCATAGTTATTAGTGGGGCGATTACTAAAAATAAAAAATTCATATTACCAAAAATTGGTCTAATAACTGAAGTTGTTAGTGATAGAGTATAATTTTCTTTAGAAATTAAAAGCGAATGAAAAAAAATCCAACCCATCAAAAAAATAAAAAATGCTGAAAGTAGATACGCAAGCGGAGAAAGAAAATATGATTTCAATTCTTTTCTTGATAAAAAATATATATTAAAAATTGCACTCATTATTAATTCACCTATTTTTAAATTATTTATATGATTATTTATTTACCAATTTTAAGAAAACCTCTTCCAATGAAGATTTTTGTTCTTCTTCGGTAAATGATAATAAACCACAATTTCTTTCACTTAAATATTTTGTTAATAAACTTCTTGGATCTTCATTAATATCAGCAGACAAATTTAACTGAAATTTAATAAAATTTTCTTTTTTTTCCATATGCTCTACACGATCAATAAATGTCAATGCCTTAAAAAAATCATCATCATCTTTTTTCCATGATCTAACTTGAGCAATTATAGTAGTAATAGATTTTTCATTTTTTATCTTTTTTTGTATAAGATCGATACTTCCACTTAATAATGCCTTTCCTTCACTAACCACTGTAATATGTGAACAAATATTTTCAACTTCATGAAGTAAGTGAGTAGAAAGTAAAATAGTATGTTCTCCTCTTAAGTTTAAAAATAATTCTCTTATATCTATAACTGATGCCGGATCCAAACCTACTGTTGGCTCATCAAAAATTAAAATCTCTGGTTTATGAACCAATGCCATTGCCATTCCAACTTTTTGTTTTTGTCCCTTGGACAAATTACCAATTATTCGTTTTTTAACATTTGTAATTTTTATTTTGTTAATTATTTCATCAACATTTTTTTTAATTTCTTTTTTAGCAACCCCAAAAATTTGAGCAACAAATTTCAAGTAATCTTCAACAATCATATCTTGGTAAAGAGGAGGATTTTCTGCTAAATAACCTATTTCCCCATTAACTTCAAAACTCCCAGCGCTCTCCTTAATAAGTCCAGATATAATTTTCATAGTCGTAGTTTTACCAGCACCATTAGGTCCTAGTAGACCATGAATAGTTCCTCTCTGCACTTTAAAAGATAATCCATCAAGTGCTCTTACACCGGGATAATATTTTTTTAGATCAACTATATTTAAAGCAATTTCTTGAGTTCCCTGCATTTTTTTCCTCAATTTTTATACCATTTAAAATTCTTTTCCTACTCTTAGAGATAAAGAGTATCTTAAATCATCAAAATAATCATCGTAAACTATCTCTCTATCAGCAACTATAGAAACTATGTAATTATCTCTACTCTTTTCATCATAAACTAAGGAAACGGCCGGTATATTTTTTTCTTGATCAAAACGATTTTGCATACTAAATCTCATTTTAAACCCCAGCATCCAATAATTACCTGACTTATTATTGAAATCTAGATTGTTAGGAAAAAGAATTCCTGCTGAACCAATTCCCCACATTGAAAAATATGGTCCTTTATGAAAAATAAATCGTTCAATATCAAATAACAAATAAAAATTATTTTCTCTTATTGTTTTTTCTTCTCTCTCATCTTGACCTGTACTACTGTTAAATTGATTTCTATAAACAATAAATTTAACTCTCTTAAAACCAAACTCCGCACCTAAAATCCACTTCTCCTCAAAAACTCGATTCATTCCAACACCCATTGACCACTTAGTAGAACTTGCATCTTTTTTTGAATCAAACATCATTCCTCCTGAAAAAGAAAGATGTGGCCACCAATTGGCATCAATAGGATGTTGAAAAACAATATCATATCCAGCATACCCATATTGATCATTTATATTACTATAAGAATCCAAAATCAATTTTTGTTCTCCAGTTCCTGCATTAAGCATAATTTGATAAAAAGTATTTTTTATGAAAGAATTTTTAGCAACATTTTTAATTGAATTATTAACAGGAGCACTAGCAGCAGTAGTTGGCGTAGGCATTACTTCTGCTGTTTGCGATGGTAATAACGATGGTGCTTGTTCTAATACTTGAGTTGTTTCGTCGGCAAAACAAAATTGGACCGTCATCACTTGAAATGAGATAATGAATGTAAATGCAAAAATATTACAAAAATTAAATGCAAAAAATTTATTATTAATTAAGCTTTCCATCTTATATTCTCCTCCTATATTTCTATTTTTCCCCTATTTGTTATCCTATCTCATCAAAGTATTAAAGATCAATTAAAGATCAAACTTAAAGGTCAAACTTTTACTATTCTTACCGATATTGTTACTGATGAAACAAATGAAAGAACTTAAAAAATTAATATGCAATGCTGAAAGTATACTAATCTCCACTCACATTATGCCAGATGCTGATGGTATTGGAGCACAAGTTGCTCTTTATTTGGCCTTAAAAAAAATTGGAAAAACTGTTTATGCTGTTAACGAAGATAAATTGCACGAAAGGTGGATTAAAATATACGGAAATATAACACCTATCTCTTTCTCCGATTTTCAAAAAAATAAAAGGGAATGCTTTAAAAAATATTTAAAAAAACATTCTAAAAAACATACTAACAAATGCTCTACTAAACGTTCTATTTACAATCATGATCGCATTGATTTATTCATTCTTGTTGATGCCAATTCCACAGAACGAATTGGACCTAATATGCAAAAGCTACTAACATCTTCTAATAATTTTATTTGCATTGATCATCATCCATCATCCTCTTCTTTAATCGAAGCAATTCACTATATCGATACCAATGCCGCCGCTACTGCAGAGATAATTGCTAAGCTCATAAAATCTTTTCATATTAAATATACAATTGAAATGGCACTCGCCTTATACTCTGCAATCGTCATCGATACATCTAGTTTTCGTTATCCTAATGTCACTGCTTACACTCATAAATTAATTAGCGAACTTCTAAAAACTGGTCTTAATCCAGCAAAAGTTTATGATCAATTTTATGGAACAAAATCTTTAAAACATTTTAGGCTGCTTGGAAAAATTTTAGAAAATGTAAAAATCACTAATGATCAAAAAATTGCTTATCTTACTATTCCTCAAAAATTACTTGGTAAATATAATGTCGACGAAGAAGATACATACTCTTATGTAAACTACCTTTTAGTTTTAGATAAAATAAAAATCGTTTGCCTATTTAGAGAGTTAGAAAAACCTAAAGGATATATAAAAATCAGTTTGCGTTCAAATTTTCAGATTAAAAAATTTGATGCTGGAGAAATGGCAAAAGCATTAGGAGGTGGAGGACATAATCATTCTGCTGCAGCAATCATAAAAGGTCCTTTAAATAAAGTCATTTCTCAAACGATAATTAAAATCAAAGAAATGCTTAAATTGACAACATAAAAGTAACTGCTTATTATCACTCGTGGGTGCAGATTCAAAATTAATTTATATTGGGTGAAATAAATTATGTTACAGGTAAAAACAGTAATTATTGGTGCTGGAATAATAGGAACTTCTATAGCAAAATCATTAATTGATAATAAGGATAATAACAACGATAATAATAACGATAATGATATTGACTTAGCAATCTTCGAACAAGAAAATTTTATTGGACATCATACTTCAAGTAGAAATAGTGGAGTTATTCATGCTGGTCTCTATTATGAAAAAGACTCTTTAAAACATAGACTATGTATAGAAGGAAATCACTTGTGGGATCAGTGGACACATGAACTCAATGTTCCCCTTAATCGTTGTGGAAAATTTATTATTGCAAGTACAGAAGAAGAGGCCATACGTTTTGATAATCTTTTCTTAAAAGCAAAAAATAATGGAACTGATGTTCGCTTAGCAACTGCAAAGGAGATTAAAGAACTACAAGAATATGTGATTGTAAAAAAAGCATTTTTTTCTCCAAACACTGCTATCATTGAAACATCTACCCTATTAAAATCTATTGCTGATTTTTTATATAAAAAAAACATCGCTTTAATGTTAAAAAATAAAGTTTTAAAAATAGTTCGTCTTGATATCGAATCCCAAAGAGATAAAAATCACAATAATCGTTTTTATGTTGAAACTGAAAGAGAATCTTTTTACTGCAGAAATCTCATCAATGCAGCTGGATGCTTTGCTGTCGATTTAAGAAAACAGTTGGCGTTAATTGAATTAGAAAAGATGTGGGTAAAAGGAAACTATTTGGCCACTAACCAACAATTTTATAAAAAGCATTTAATCTATCCAGTTCCCCCAATAGATGAAAAAATATTAGGAGTTCATTCAACCTTTGATCACGCTGGTATTCTCCGTTTTGGTCCAGATGCTGAAGATACTGATGAAATTAATTATCATGTTTATGACAGCATCATTGAAAAAATGTGGCCTCAAATTAAAATTAGATTTAAAAATATCGATTATAAACAACTTCACCCAGACTACTGCGGAATTCGACCTCAAATTAAATTTAATCAAAAAAAATATAATGATTTTTGGATTAAAAATTTTGATGGTTACATTGAGCTTTGTGGTATTGAATCTCCAGGACTTACTGCTGCACCAGCTATTGCCAATTATATTAGAAAATTAATATCTTAACTTAAGAGCATATTGGGAAATAAGAAATTTTAGGAAGTGTTATTTTAAATGTCGTGCCCACCCCAACCTTGCTTTCCACATCAATCACTCCGCCATAAGAACTAATAATATTATTGCAAATAGAAAGACCCAAACCTGTTCCTTTGTCTAAATCTTTTGTAGTAAAAAATGGTTCAAAAATGTCTGTAATAATTTCCTCTGGGATACCTTCTCCATTATCAGATATTTCGATTATTAAATTTTTATAGGTATTCTTAGTAATAATCACCACCATTCCATCTACGTTATCACATTTGTTATGTTTATTATTAATCGATGAAGCTGCTGCTATAGCATCTTTAGAATTAGTGATAATATTTATTATTACCTGTTGAATTTTTCCAAAATTTGCTTCAATAAAATAATCACGAGCGTTTAAATAGGTCTCAAACACTATATGATCACTTCTACATAGATACTTAAAAAGTTTTAATGTTTCCTCTATGCATTTATGAACATCAACAGACTCAACAACATCCTTATCAACACGAAAGTAAAATTTAAGCTCTTTCATAATAGTTGTTATTTTTTGGGCCGAGTTTGAAACATCATCAATCAGCTCAAAATCATTATCATCAGAAATACTAAATTTTTTCTTTAATATTTCAGTTGCACATAAAATAACTGTTATAGGATTTAGAATTTCATGGGTCACTCTAGCTGCTAATGTTCCTATTGAAGCAATTTTAGTGGCATGTATGAATTGAACAGTGGCCCGCTTTCTTTCAACTTCTAAGCGTACACGTTCTGAAATATCTCGCAAAATTCCGACAACATACCCCTGATTTTGAAATTGCATGAAAGATAAGGAGAGTTCTATAGGAATTTCTCTCTTATCTTTTGTGCATGCAAGTAGTAACGACGTTTTACCGATGTTTTTACCTCGCCCATTAACTATAAAATTTTGTAATGGAGTTTGAAATGAAGATTGATAAGCGGAGGGAAAATTTTTTAGTGCTAAAATTAAATGTAGATCTTTTCCAACGACCTCTTGAAATGTATATCCCAATATTTTCTCAGCGGCAGGATTCCAAAAAAAGATTTTCCCCTCAGAATCCATAGTAATTATTGCGTCTTGTGCTGATTTAGTAATTGCATCCAAGCAAGCATTGGTTTCAAGAAGTTTTAATTCGGTCTTCTTTTGACTTGTTATATCTCTAACTGTGGCATGAAGAGTGATTTTTCCATCAATATTTATGCTGGTTAAAAGTACAGTGGTAAAAAGAGATTTCCCATTACTTTTTTTATGTATACACTCAAAAAAATTAATACCATTTTGTAAGGCAATTTGAATCATTTCTTTTGTATTTATTATTATTGAATCACCGCTATCAAATTGTTTGTCTGTATATACTGACTCAAGATTATATTTTAACAACTCATCTTCATTTTTTAATTCAAAAAGCTTAATGGCAGCTTTATTTATAGATGTAAAATAAAAATTTGGAAGCGTAAAAGTCATCATAGCATCATCTGAATTTTCAAAAAACAAGCGATATTGTGTATCTTCATTAAAAATGTGTCTACTCTCACTCTCTATCGTTTCTTCGAAGGATTTCGTTTCTCCAATGGGGATTTTATTTGTTTTTTTTCGATAACTCATAATGCAAATCCATTCATTAATTACATACCTATGATTTTTTTTGATTTATTTTATAAATTGAGAATATTTATAATAAAATTTAGGATATTTATAGCTTAAAAGGCTGCGATAAAAATAATAAAATTTTTATATAAAATACTAATTATAAATTATGAACAATCTTTCATTTTAAATTAATTTATTCTTCAAGGTAATTGCCTTGTTAATTTTAATGATGTTTAATAATTTTAAAAACCAAGGAGTAAAAAATGAAAAGTTTAAAGGGTACCAAAACAGCAGAAAATTTATTAAAAGCATTTGCAGGTGAATCTCAAGCTAGAAACCGCTATACTTATTATGCATCGATTGCTGATAAAGAAGGTTATAAGCAAATAAAAAAAATATTTATTGAAACAGCTGACAATGAAAAAGAGCATGCTAAAAGATTTTACAAATTATTGCTAGAAGGACTTAACGGAGAACTTCCTGCAACAATCAATATTAATGCTTCATATCCTGTGGCACAATCTAAGACTATTGATAATCTTAAATATGCTGCTGATGGTGAGAAAGAAGAATGGACTGAGCTCTATCCAGAATTTGCAAAAATTGCAGAAAATGAAGGGTTTCCGGAAGTTTCCACCGCTTTTAAATTAATTGCCACTGTAGAAAAAAGGCATGAGGCCCGATATGCGAAATTTATAACCAATATTCAACATGAAACTGTATTCAAGCGTAGTGAAAAAACTATGTGGAAATGTGATAATTGTGGATACATCCATGAAAGTAATTCTGCTCTAGATAAATGTCCTGCCTGCTTACATGCAAAAGAATATTTTGAAATATTCGTAGAAAATTATTAGTGCCTCAGATTTAATAATTTTTCCAATCTTTAGGATTACTCCGTCCCCAAATAAAACCAAAAGAAGGTGCAATTTTAAGAGAAACAATTGCTACTTTTATACTAACTTCAGCAGTAAATTTAAGCCAAATGGAATTTAAATAATACATTTCATCTTGTTTTTCTTTAGCACAAATAGCTCCTCTCATTACCAGATCTTTATTGTTATCAATATTGCGATCATCGTTATCAGTGTAATTATCATTAATGGAATTCATCATCTCATTCATGCTAACAATCTTTTCATCAATTTCCGCCTTAAGGTGTTTTAAATCTTTATGAGACACTCCACCAATAGAGGAGTAGGCATAAGTTGAAAGACAAAAATAACAAAAACAATTAATAAACATAAAAATTGCTAGCAAAAAAATATTTCGTTTTTTCATTTTTATATCACTTCCTTTTTAATTTTTTACTTTTCTAAAAATTTATTAATTTTAAACTTATATTAATTTTACTTTAAAGATTATTTTTTTCTACTAAATTCTAATTCCATCTGCATAGGACCAGTAATAGTTGCAACTCCTACTGTGCCAGTAAGAGAAAGAGCATAAGCAGACCACACTTTACTTATTTGCCAGCGCTTTTTATCTCCTAATCTATCTTCTCTTCTAACAATTGCGTTTGAAAAAAATCTTGAAATCTTGACAGATTTTTCAAGACCGGCAACAAACCTTTTAGCACTAGGTTTATATAATGTTCTTTTAAGTATCGATTTATTACTATTGTTAGTATCAGCATTAGATGGATAGGAATCAATAATATAAGGAATATTTAATGTCTTTGCTATCTCTAAACTTTTGGGACTTGCATCCCCCTCAACTAAAATATCACTATCAATAATTTCATTATTATTAGTATTATTATTTTTTTCTGTTTTTATTATTGTTGCTAAAATTCGTTTATCTTGATTTTCACATAAGGCCTTTTTAAAATAAATATGTCCCATAATAGATCCAAATGCTTTGGCCACAAAAATATTTCCACTAGCATTTAATCCTATGGCCATTCTTAAACCATCAAAATCAAATCTATTTGATTCTGTCATCTTGCTTGATATTCTATCTAAATTTCTCGATATCATAGTGGCCATCTTTTGCATTTCTAATTGTAATTTATCCATTGGTAAAAGCGCTTTTGTTGTTGTTTGACTTTTCATAGATTGTAAGCGAACCCATTCCATGCGAACGAATACATCTCCTCCTACTGAAACAGTAATTGGAGCAAGTAAAACCTTTCCACTTGCCCCAATATTGACATCGTTTCGTAATTTATATGGGTACCAACAAAACTGTTTTTCTGATTCAATATTATTTGAAACAAGTGATAAGGAATAAGCTAATTTTCTAAACTCTCGCGCCCGCTTAATAAGGCCTTTTTCCATCTCTTCACTATCAAAATTATTATTTAGTTTTTTATTTTTTATTTTTACCATTTTTATTATTGGTGCTAACTCTTTTTTTAATTCACTATCACTTTGATTTTCATAAATAGCAATAGTAGGAACATTATCTATTAGATCAATATTTTCTTCCTCTTTTTTAGTGCTAATATTGGCCTTCTCTTTAGCTTTTGGATACCACCACAATGTTAGAGAACTATTTCCTTTACCGCTAATTAACCCAAGCATACCTGATGTCCCTACAGTAAAACTAGCAGCAATTTTTCCTAGCGCCCAACGTTTGTTTGAACTCTCACTAATATCTAATGTTTTTAAATTTTTTGTATTATGACTATCTTCCGTTGAAAATAGATTTTTGTTTAGATTTTCAAAGATTTCTTCATTGGTACTAACTATTCTATCAAATGAGTAATTTAAATCTTTTAATCTGTTTTCCTCTCTGCTTGTAGTTAATTTTTTTTCAAAATTAATGTCAAAATTAGAAGCATCTATACTGTCAATACTATCAATATTACTCTTGCTATTGCTATTATCGTTTTCTGGAAGTACATACCAATCTTTAGGCAGGTATGCTTCTGCTTGTGAATTTTTTATTAAACCATCAAAAATAATATACAGACAAAATAAAATTGTAACAAATATTGTTAAAAACTTTTTCAATGTTATCTCCGTGTTTGTTTATCAAAAAATAGATTAATAGTTCCTTGCGCCTCTACTCCTAAAGTACCTATCCCTACTCCTGCTACTAAAGTAAGTCCAATAAAGAATGTCTTTAATTCCCAAGGAGGGACCTCAATTTTTTGATGATTTCGACTCTCAACATAGTTGAGTGAATTGATTGTATGAAGACTTATTTCGTTTAATGTGTTTGCGGATTCTTTTGTATATCCAGTGTATGGTAGAAATTCAATTTTATCCATTCCATCTTCGCCTATCCTAATCAAAGGTATCTCTTTGTTATTACGACATGAACTAAATAACATGCCAAATAAAAATAAAATAAAAAGTAATTTAAATTTTACTCTTTTCATTTTGCCTCCATATTATAAACTCGTAGTATGTATTATAAATTTCATGAGAGATGTTAATATTAATACTAAAATAAATTCATTTATACAACTTATAGAAAAACAAAAATCAGTAATAATTGTAGGTCCTACAAAATCTTTTCATAATTTTAATTTTAATAAAAATTATATTACTATCCCTCCCAACGATATCCCTCATATATTTGTTGATGGAGGTATGCACTTTAATAAACCTCAATTGCTAAAACCTTTCAATATCAGTGCTAACGCAATAATCTCTGTAGGAGATAATGATTCTTATAAGGGAAATAAAAAAATAGATATCCCTCTTAATCCCATCAAAGATTTTTCTGATCTATCAATGGCATTTAAAATATTAAAACAAACTAATAATAATAAATTAAAAAAGATATTACTTAGAGGTTTTCTGGGAAATAGGAAAGACCATGAGATCATTAATCTTGGAGAAACTCATCACTTTTTAAAATCCAAGTCCAATCTTCAAGTACAATTTGATTCTGAAATTTTAGGTGTGGCCGAAGGTAAATATAATTTTAAAATTTCTAAATCAATATTTAGCATTATTGCTTTTGAAAAAACAGAATTAAAATTTAGTGGTGATATTTTGTATAAAATTGAGCGATTAAAGAAGATAAAACCCTTATCAAGTTATACCCTCTCAAATAAGGTAAATGGTACTTTGAAAATTATGTGTTCAAAACCTGTTTTTATTTTTCTTAATTCGATCTAATAATTCAATTTAATGTGTAACTAGTCAGCGAGTTTTGGTAACTGGTCAAGGCCCTGAGGAAATTTTGATTCAGTTTCAGAGGAAAGAGGAGGCTTGCTTCCTGCAAGCCGCACGAATGACGAGGGAAGTGGATCAAAATTTACCAGGGACCTGATCAGTTACTTTAATGTAAACTTCATCTTCATTTTTTCTCTCTTCTAATCTTCCAAACTCACAAATATCAATACATAAATTGTATTGTTTTAATATCTGCAATATTTGTTTAAATTCATTATCACCATCGTCTACAGCAATTAATAGGCCACCACTAGTTTGAGGATCACAAAGAATATTTTTTTGTACTTCACTTATATCTTTTGTGATCTTATGACCGTAGCTATTCCAATTTCTCTTTGTTCCACCAGGAATTGTTTTTAATTCTAAATATTTTTCAATAGATTTTATTATTGGAACTTTTTTAAAATCAACGATAGCATTTACATTACTTCCTTCACACATCTCCAAGAGATGCCCAAGTAATCCAAAACCTGTCACATCAGTCATAGCTCGTACACAGCTAAGCTCTGACAACTCTGAACCAATATTATTTAAAGTTGTCATTTGTTCAATTGCTAATTTTACATCATCAACAGATGCTAAAGAACGTTTTTGAGCAGTAGTAATAATACCCACACCTAGTGGTTTAGTTAAAAGCAATTTACAACCTGCTATTGCCCTATCATTTCTTTTTATATTTTTAGTTTTTATTAACCCATTTACTGCTAGGCCAAATATGGGATCAGCAATATCAATACTGTGACCTCCGGCCAAAGGGATATTGGCCAAATCACAAACTGTACGCGCACCTGCTACAACTTCACTTGCAACTTCCACAGGTAATTTGGATAATGGCCAACCCAAAATTGCTATGGCCAAAGTTGGTTTCCCGCCCATTGCATAGATGTCGCTAATAGCATTAGTGGCGGCAATTCTACCAAAATCAAAAGGATCATCTACAATTGGAGTAAAAAAATCAGTAGTGCTTATTAATGCTTCTCCATTACCCAAATCATAAACAGCAGCATCATCTTTCGATTCATTTCCTACTAACAAATTTGGAAATTTTATATATTTTCCATTTGTGTTTTGTGATGTTTTGGCATTGGCACCACTTAAGATCTGTTCTAATTCTTTAGGTGAAATTTTACATCCACATCCAGCACCTGGACTAAATTCTGTAAGTTTATATTTGCAATTGTTCTTATTCATTGTTAGTTTTTCTCCAGCATATTTTCATAAAAAAATAAAAGATGCTGGAATCTTAAACTAAATAATTTGATATCACAATTGTTAGTTTGATTAGTTTGATTAGTTTGATTAGTTTGATTAGTTTGATTAGTTTTTATTTTTATTGAATTAATCTGATAGAGGTACCACCAACAATTCCCTCTGCTTTATCTAAATTATTTTCACCATCGTCATTTGTATCGTTTATATCATTAACATCATCATCATTACCTACTACATTGTTATCATTATCATTATCAGCAACATCACTATTTCCATTTAAAGCACTAGTGTCAGTATCAGTGCCAATGTCAGTATTAAAAATGCTATTTTTCAATTTATCTATGGAAGTATAATACCAATTTTTCTTTTTTATACTGTTAGATATTGCAATCACTCTACCATTGGCATCTAATTTACCTAATCTCAGCCCAATAAACATTGGAGTGTTTACTGTTAATTCTACTTCATTCATAATACTTAAATCATATCCTGCGCCAACATTAATTAATTTTTCTAAAACCATCTTAGCGTAAAAAGAACTATTTTTATTATCTTTAAAAATAAAATGAACTTTTTCTACTTTTAAAGCTTCAATTACTAAATGTTTATTTTTTAAATCATTTTTGCACTCCTCTGAGATTGAAGCATAATGTTCTCTTAAAGCAGAAAAATCAAAAGTTACAACTGAAGGATTTATTGTATACATGGAAACAGATTTTGCTAGGCCAAACTCTGCGCCTGCAGATATATCAAGTCCCTCTTGTGCTAATGAAAAATTTGTATACGCTTTCAAATCCATTGAATGAGTTATTGAAGGTAAAGCAGCTGGATTATCAACAATAAGTCCACTTGCTAAAGCCTCTTCTACCTTAGGAAAACATTTACTTGATCCTGAAGGAATCATCACAAGTGGATTAGCAGGTGTTCCTGAAATCAATGTCCCTGGTCCTGCTTTGGCCAATGGAAAACGATAAGGAAGATAACCATCATTTTGAACATATTTATAAAAACCCTCTAATGGATTTTTACATCCACTAATTGTAAAACTCATTGTCAATAATAAAATTAAATTTATTGTAATTTTAAACGCAGATGTAAACTCAAAGGTAAATTTAAATTTCGAATTCATTCTAATACTCCTTTTTGTAAAAAAAATATTTTTATAACCCGCAACTATCTTAAATATTGCATCGACAATTTCTATTCTATGCTTGAAAGTTATTTTTTTCATTTAAGCTGCGCGCATATCTTAAGCAGCAATTTCATATGTTTTTTCTTATAGCTACACCCATCTATGACAGTAATTTATTTATTAAGTAATTATAAATAAAAAAAAATTAAACTATTGTCTTTTATTAAAAATATAAATATGATTTTTACTTCCAAGTATTTAAAACTATCGTACGGATTCATTAATGTTATATTCATTAATGTTATAAAGTTATGAGGGTAAAGTGTTAACATTTAGGTCTTTTTTAACAAAGATTTTACTTTGCTTTTCATTTGCAAGAAAAAATAAAAATACCTCTCAAACAACACCTAATAACAACTATAATAATGACTCTGACAAAGGCTCTGATATAATCGAAAAGATATATCGACTATGTAGAAAAAATTCTTTGATAAATGAAGAACTGGTAAATTCATTAAAAAAAATTGAAGAAAAAATTGAAGTTGCAACAATAACAACAACATCTTCATCATCTTCTCCTGTTAATAATGATCAAATTAATAACGATCAAAAAAATATATTTAATATACCTCTAAATTATTTCGATGCAATTAATGTTGTTGATGGTTTAAATAAAATTATTACTATTTTAAACTCTAATATTGATTTAAACAAAAGCAACAATAAGGAGGCCATTTGTAATATTTTAAAAGAACGCATTGATCTTATCTGTAATAAAAGTAATCTCTCTACTACTTCTATAGTTGGAAATATTTACAATAATAATACTGATATTATAATGTCCTCAAAAAGTTGCGATCAATTAACCGCTAAAGGAACTATCATAGATATTATTTCTCAAGGATATATTAAAAATGGAAATGAGTTATTAAAGAAGGCAAAAGTAATTGTTAGTATTTAAACTTTGTTAGTACTTAGACTTAGGTATTTTAATGGAACAAAAAACAGTTTTTGGAATTGATTTAGGAACAACTAACAGTTGTATCGCACGATTCGATTGTAGCTTAATCAATACTTTTGAAATAATTGAAATTGATAATGCAAAAACAGTTCCTTCTGTAGTTGCATATGATGAAATAAAAAATCAATGGTTAATTGGTGAAAGTGCTAAAAATTACTCTAAAATTTATCCATCAAATGCAATCTCTTCAATAAAAAGAGAGATGGGGAAGAATGATTTTTCGATAAAATTAGGTCCTCATACATTAAATGCAGAAGAGGTTTCTTCAAAAATTTTATCATACTTAAAAGAAAAGACCGAAGAAAAATTAAATATTGAAATTAACGATGTAGTTATTACTGTTCCAGCTTATTTTAATGATCTTCAGCGAAGGGCCACACTCAATGCTGGCATTATGGCCAAGCTAAATGTTTTAAGAATAATCAATGAACCTACGGCCGCAGCACTGATACACGAAATATCCCAAACATCAATTTTCCCTGAAACATCTGCAAAGACAACCCCACTCATACAAAAAATCTCTAACTCTGAAAAATGGATTGTCTATGATCTTGGTGGTGGTACTTTTGATGTATCAATTATTGAGGCCAAGGCCCACTACAAAGAAGTCCTTGCTTCCACAGGCAACAACAACCTTGGGGGAGATAATTTTGATAATATTTTGGCCTGTCATTTATTAGAGCAAATCATAAAGAGTAATCCTCACCTAAATGACCACTTAGTTGCTCTTACTCATAATTTCTCTCTTCAAGCTAAATTAAAAAACTTAGCAGAAGAAATAAAAATTGCTCTTTCTACTCATTCTAATAAAGAGATAAATGATTTTTTAGAATTAAGTATTGATACTGATACTGATACTGATATTTTAATACCTATAAAGCTCTCCATCTCTAGAGATAAATTTCAAGCATTAATTGAGCCACTGGTAGATTCAACTATTGAATTACTAACTCAAGCGCTACAATTAGCAAATTGTAGAATTGCAGAAATTTCAAAATTATTATTAGTTGGTGGTTCTACTAAAATCCCTCTAATAAAGGAAAAACTTTTCACAGCATTAGGTTTACATGGAGATAGTTACATTGATCCAGATACTTCAGTGGCATTAGGGGCCGCTGTTCAAGCAGCAATAAGTGCAAAGTTAAATTTTGATAATATTATTATTGATGTTTCTCCTCACTCACTAGGAGTAGCAGCATTTGGGCATATTGATCTAATTCAACAATTAAATAAAAATTATGCAAATTATGAAAATTATCTAGATAACGAAAGTGACCATGGTGAAGAAGATAACAAAAATAGTGGCAAATACCCAAAGACTTTCATTCCGGTAATTATCAAAAACTCCAAGTTACCAGCTATATTTGAAAAAACATTTTATACAAGTTTCCCTCATCAAGATCAAATTGAAATAAATATCTTTCAAGGTGAATCTCAAAATACAGATGAGAATATCTTTATTGGTTCCTTCGTTGTCAATTTAAAACCAAATGTAAAGATTGTACCTCTTAATTTAAGTATGGAATATGATCTTAATGGTATTATCAAAATTTCAATGTCTTCATTACAAAAAGAAAAAATTGTAAATTCTTACCATATGAATTTACATTCACATACTTTACCACCAACAATACGTACAGAGGCAGAGGTAGAAACAAAGACATCACCAAAACCCACTAATTATTTAATTGCTAAGATTGAAGGCATGCTAAAAAAACAATCTCAAGTAGAAATCAACGACATATTAGAACAATACCGTTTATTACTTGCAGATTGTTCTACAGATGAACAAATAAATATAAACCTTGATTTATTAGAAAATAAACTTTATGACTGGATTGAATCACAACCTTCTTAACAAAACAACCTTTGAACAAATCATGTTTATTGATACTCAACTAAATATTGATAAACTACCCAATGCTGAAAAACTTAAATACTCTATCTATCGTTTGAAGTTTTTTGAAAAAGATGTTCATAAGTATTTTGAAGAATATATTAATTGCTGGAAATATCTACTTCACATTTTAAAAAATACAACCGGTGATAAATTAAAGCTTATAAACATTTTAAAAAATTATTTTGTTGAAAAATTCACAAAAAATTTTAACGTTGAAAATTTAAATTATTATAGCGACATAACAAAATTACTTAAGAAAGAATGTACTCAAGACTTCAATTTAGAACTTATTAACACTTTATTTGCCAAAAAAATTTCTACTACAAATCTGCAATTAAGTGGGTGTTCTATCCAATTATTCGCTTACATCATTATAACTTTATCTATTAATCATAACCAAGAATCTGATTTCCCTTCGCGTTTATTACTTAAAAAAATTATTCCGTATTATTTTCACCCATTATCAGTAAATCAAAAAATAAATATTTTGTCTGAAATTATTGAAATAATTTTTCAGGGAAAATGCAAAAATATTCATTTAATAAAATCACTTTATCAACTTAAGCAAACACAACTTTATGAAATTTTCAAATACATAGGCAACCTTACTAGTAATACTAATTTAAATTTAAACAATAAAGTTGAGCAATCAGAGCAAACTACAATACATTTCTTCTTTAAACTTTTTACCGATCCTAATAATATTATTTTTAATAATAATACTCATCTTCAAAACACAATTTCTTTTATAAACAACCTTTTTATTAAATCTGTTTCTAAAGAGTGTGAGAATATTCTTGTTGATATAAGTACATCTCTTATAATTAAAAATAAAAATCTCCCTCTAGTATCTTTTTCAACCATATTAAAAATAATATCTAAAAATTTATTTCTTGGAATAATTAAAAAAAATGATCTTACTTTAATCATAAAAAATATTTTTAAAAATGATAATCTTACTTCTAATTCTAAGCATGAAATCATCTCTGAAATTATTCATCAGTTGATTTTGTTTGACAAAAATTTGAGCGATAAAATTAAATACAGTAAATGGTTGACAGAATCCACTAATTGCCAAATAAAAAGAAAAGAAAAAAACAAAATAAAAGAAGAACAACTCTCTCTCTTCTAATTTGTATGTTTATATTATTTGTATGTTTGTATTAAACTATGTTGACCACAATTGAGGCCATTAAAATTTTACATTTACCCTCTGGTTTTTCCAATCAAGAGATTGAAAATGCATATCTTAAAATGATTAGGCGTTTTCCTCCGGAGGTATTTCCTGAAAAAGCAACCATGATACGCAAAGCTTATAACGCTTTAATGTTAACAGATGAATATCTGTATGAACTTTTAAATGAGAGTGATGGCGATTGTGATAATAAGAGTAATGATAATAGCAGTAGTAATAGGGATGATAATGATTGTTATGTTGAAAATGATCTCTCTTTTCTAACACCATACCTTCCATAATAAAACATATTCTGTGATTGACATAACCTAATGAAAATGTCAGGCTTTTACTTACATAAACACAATCTACATACATATTGGGAGGTAATATTTAAGATGCAATTAATTATTCTCGAGGGACTTATAGGTGCAGGTAAAACTACATTTGCTGAAAAATTAAGTAAATTAATTGATGCTAAATTATATTATGAACCAGTAAAAGATAACCCTTATCTAGAAGATTATTATAAGAATCCAAAAAGATATGCGCTTGAGATGCAATTTTGGCTAATGTCTATTCGTTTTCAGCTTCATCAAGAAGCAATTAAATACATTTGGGATAGTGGCAAGAGTGCAATCATCGATCGTAGTATTTATGGTGATTGGATATTTGCTAAACAAAATTGGCTTGATGGAAATATCGATGATCGTGGTTATGAAAGTTATATCAAACATCGTGATGTGATGTTTCGCTACTTGATGATCCCTCATATTACTTTATTTTTAGATGCAGACCCAAAGATATGTCTCGATAGAATACATATGCGTGGTCGTGATTGTGAAAAGGGAATTCCTCTTAAATATTTAGATGGCCTGCACATTCTTCATAGAGAGTTAATGATTGAATTAAAACAACGAGGCTCTCATGTAGTAGGTATCAATTGGAATAACTTTCGTGACCTTGAGGCCACAATTGCAGAATATAATGTTCCATTAAATAAAACAAATCCTCTTCATTTTAATCCTGCAATTACAGAACAAACTATCGAAACACTTTCTCAAAATAATATTCAATAGTACTTATAATAGACGTTAATTTAAAGTGTTATTGCCTGCTCGTTAGCTTGGTCATAAACAAAAAAAGAGGTGGGGATGACCGTGGCCTTAACAACTCGAATGTGTCCTTGCGCCCCTAGAATGTCTCCTTGCTCATCACGAATTGGGCCGGCATTGCATTCAACAAAAACTAGTTCTCCAGTTTTTGAAATTAACCTTAATTTATTACATGTTTTATGTCCTCTTATGTTTTGAAAAAAGATATTATTTGCTATTTCTATATCTTCAGAATAGATATAATGAGTAAAATTCGTTCCAATAATTTCTTCGGGATTATATCTTAAATCTTTTATTACTGCTGGAGAACAATATATAAGACCTCCTTTGGTATCTACCTGATAGATAAAATCAGTACTATTTTCAATTATTAAACGAAATTTACGTTCTTTATCATGCAATATTTTGCTCATCAAACTTATTTTATTAAAATACATCGTAGTCATAAAAATCATAATTCCAACAGCAACTACAATTACAAAACCAATCAAGCTTATCAAAGAGACTTCATTCAAAGAAGATATGGCCACAAAATAAAGAGGCGTCAATTGACTCTCATTAAAAAATATGGTGTGAATTTTTTTTTCAAATAATACTTCTTTATTACTGTCGGGTTTTTTACTAAATATTGGTCCTAATAGTAACTCATTGTTATCAACTATATCTTTCTCTATTTTAAATTTTAATTGAGATTGAGATTGAGATAATGATGATGGCCAAAGATCTCTAAAATTATATTTTTTTTCATTAGAAAAAAGAATGGTTCCCACATTATTTACTATAGAAATCAAACTATCCAACGTAGGATCAATTTTTTTTAGTATCTTTTGATCAAAGTCAAAGTCGATGGTCACGACCCCTATCATTTCCTTTCTTATATTGTAAACAGAATGAGTTATGTAATATTCACTTTTATTGTAATGAGATTCTAAAAGTTCACTAATAGTGGGTCCTGCCTTTATAGCATTTTGAAAATACTTTCTTCGAATATGATTTTTACCAACAAAACTTTTTTGAGATAACCGATTAGAAGATGCCAAAATTTTACCTTCTAAATTTAAAAAATAACAATCAGCTGTAATAGAACTTATTGTTCTACAATAACGATCTAAAACATTATTAATAGAATCAATGGTATTAATATTTAACAACATCTTTTTTTCAATATCATAAAAAATAGGAGATCTAACCATGCTATAAACAATATTTTGAGCAAACTTTACATGTGTATCCCACATATTTCTAATAATGAGTAAATCATGTTGATTTTGCTGTTGTAATATTGTTAAACGATTATTTTTTATTGAATTAATCCAACTAGCACCTACAAAGGCCAATATTATACTTATTACTAAAAATGATTTTAGATTAATCGCAAGTTTTTTTTGTAATGAAAATGATGATTGTGATGATTGTAGTAAAGAGATATTTCTATGAAAATAAAAGACAATTAAATAAAGCACAAGACATTTTACCCCATAAAAAAATAAAATGGATACATTCGATATCTTATCTATTAGCTTAATATTGGAATTATCGAGAGATAATAACAAATCAAAAAAATTAATATGTATCAAGAAATTTAAAAATACCCAAATAGCAACAGTAATAACTGCTGGTTTTAAATTCATTTTTTTCACATAACTTCTTTTTTGATATTTAAACAATAAAACAAATAACCATGCTATGCCTGTTAATTCCAGAAGAAGATATGAACTTATTTGCCACACGGCCTGATCATAAAACATTACAAGTAAAACAATTGATGAACCTACAATCAAGTATGTCTTATATGTTAATTTCAAACGTGGTATCAAAAATTTACTAGCATTAATCAAAAACAAATGTAAAAAAATTAAGGAAGAGATCCATAGAATAGGCACAACATAAATTGTATTGAAAAAAGTTAGAGCATTTAATCCATCATACTTAATTAGTGGATCCAATACATCTGCTAGACCATAACATGTAATGAAGAATAATAGATATCTCCAATAAGACTCTCTTTTATTCCTAATTTTTCCGTTAGGTTCAATAGGTTCATAGACAAAAAAATATACAAAAAATATCAAAGTTAACCAAATTAAGGCGTAAAAAACAAAAATAAACTCAGATCCAAATAAATTGTAGGTCATAAATAACTTCCAATTGTTATTATGGTCAATCCATAAGTTAATACTTGAGTTAGATATTAAATTAATATTAATATTTTAATATATTAATATTTGAAGATAGTTATTTTATAATTAGATCTTAATCTCGATATGTTGGTCAAGAATCTTTCAGACTCTTAAGAAAATATATTTATGATTTTTTTGTACTTGTAGATCAATCCAACACTGAAGTAATCCATTAGGATTCTATAAACGGCATTATGATGTTTGAATTTCGTTGTTAGTAGGATTTTGATTTTCTATTTGTTCATTGTTATTATCATCATATTGATCATCGTAAGTTTCTGATGATGGATCCAAGTTGTTATCATTTATCTTTTTTTCAAATTCAATACGTTTTTCGGGAAATTTTTTATAAAATTGTGTGGCCAGCGCATTGATTATTTGTGGATCTTTTTGAGCAGACATTCCCTTTAGTGTAATCTCCATTGCTTCTTCTGCAGTTTTAGACATTGAAAGCAATTCTTGGTGAGAAGAGATTATCATATGAATTTTTTGAGGAAAATTTTCATTTAATACCATAGGTGATAATAATACCTTTAATTCAAAATCACGCTCGACTTGTGGATCAGGATTGGCCTTGCTCGTTTTTGCTGCTAAACTGTAAAGTAACATTTCCATTTCTGGGTTAGTATCATCATCATTTAATTGAGAGCGAAGATATTGAATGGCAGAATAAGCATCAGGATTAGATTTTATCTTAGATAGAGTTTTAGAGATATAAGAGCTTTCTATAACATTTTGTAGATCTGAGGGACTGGTATTATTTTTATGAACAATGTTATCATTAAAAATGTGATATAAGTAAAATAGCTGTTCTCCTTCTGGATATTTAAAAATATTTTCCTTTATTTTTTTATGTATTTGACTAAGAGGCATTTGATCCACTTTCTTTTTTATACTGATATAATTTTTAGTATCGACATTCTTATTCTGATTTTCCACTTTTGTAATTTTCTCATTATTGTTATATTCGGTAACCTTACTTAAAGAGTTGGCCAAGCTACTACCTGCATTTGGATCTTTTTCAAGCTCCTTTTGCAAATTAAAATCATTGTAAAAAAATTTACATTCTCTATAAACTCCATAAGAAATAAAAGATAAAACAAATATGCTTAGGCCAGACAAGATATATTTCATTTTATTTAATATCCTTTTAATTTGTTTAATCTATATCAGGAAGTGTACTGAATCCTCGTTGTAAAGGGGTCATGCTTATACTTTTATTTCCAGAATATTCAACTTTGTATCCTAGAGGTCCATTTGTATCTACATTTCCACCATACCCCATTTGAGGAACATTTTTAGCACTTCCTTGAACACTTGAAATAAACTCAACTACTATCTCATTCCATTTTGCTCTAACTCGCAAATAACGATTGTATTCACTTGAACCAGAAAAAAAGACAGGAATACGGATCCTACTATTAGTTGGGATAACGTCATAATTGGCAATGTAACCGCTTATTTCGTGAAAATGGCCGGCAAAAATTGCTAGGAAATTCATATTGGAAAGATTAGCATATGAACCTAAGATGTTTTTAAAACCGGTCAATTCATCAGGATGTTCACCAATGTCATGCATGTTTATAATAATTCCAACATTTCCTCCTTTTAATTTCTGATTCATCAAATCTGCATTAAGCCAGTTTATTGAGTTAGTAATGTCATAAGTATAATTTACTGGAAATTGATAAGAGCTAAATTTAGTACTATATCCGGGAGTTTCGTTAAGTTGAATGACATGAATCCTAGACTTACCTTCTAGGTCTAGAGGAATATCAAAAGAATATGCCAAACTCCCTTTATGTGTTTCTCCACTTTTTACTTGCCAATCACAAACCTTAACCAAGGAACATCCCCACCATTTTAAAATTGAACATCCTCGAAGTTCCCAGTGGGCAAAAGCACAGGTGTAACTCTTTTCTATTTTAAAATCCATAGAAAATCCTGCTGATCTGGCATAACCAATATTTATTCTGGTCTGTCTGTCTAAGTAATCTATCATATCTATAACACATGCATTCTTGGGTCTAGTAACACCGAAATTTCCACCATAATCATTTCCGCAATCATTTACATTATTTCTATAGTCGTGATTACCTAATCCCAACATTACCGGACCATTTGCTGTTATCCTTGGATTCTCACTATAATAAGACATAAGGTGGCCAAGATTACTTACATTTCTTCCAGTAAATGCACTATCAAGTACTCCTTTCCCAGGATTACCAAAATCAGTTAAGTCCCCATTGATAATCAATCCCTCATATGCATAATTTTTCCAAATATTGTTGGTAGTATATTTTAGTTCTCTACTAAGTTTAGCAATACTTGTAGACTGCCATGAATTGCTAAGAAAGGACTGTTTATTTTTATCCGAGGATTCCACACTTCTACACTCAGGAGTTGAGCATCTCCATACAAATTGTGGATCTGAAGCTATAATGAGCGACACTCCAGGTTTACATCCAGAAAGCATAACAATACTGTAAAAGATAAAAGTAACCAGTATAAACATTTTAGTTTTTAAGTAAAAAGTACTCATATTTTTATTACCTCCGATTGAGATATATTATAGGTCCTGTAGAAAAATTAATCTTAATCTTATTGTTGATTTGTTTTATTCAAACTATTTACCATTTTATTAAAGCTCTCTTCTAGCTCCTTAAAACAATCACCTTGCCTGAAGCGAACTTCTTTCATGGGGCCACCCTGTTCAGCAATCGAGGTAAAATGTTTATTTAATTTGTAAAGAGGACCGGCAATATGGTGAGTGTAAATTATTCCAAGAATGATAGTAATAAATGTTATAACAATACTTGCTATTAAAAGTGTCATGTTCAAATTTGTATTTTGGACTTCTAAAAATCTGAAGAAAACATGATCTGGGGGAAGATGAAGTGTAATACCTTGATTCTTAAACTTATAGAAAAATAATGAAATACTGATATAAAATGTTGAGATAATGATAAATGAGAGTGCTAGTGAGTATGCGCAGACCCTTAATTGAAAAGAAGGATTAATTAAATATATTTTCCTTTGATTAATCTTAGTTTCGTTTTTCGAGATTGACATTAGATTCTCCCTCTAGAAAATAATATTACAATGGCCATCCATTTAACTATTATTTAGTTATATCTATCTACGAATTATCGGTTATTGATTAAATATTCTTAAATAATTTTTAGATTGTGTGTGATTGCAGAGGGGTTCTGACCTTTAGAATTCAGTTTTACTACTTAAGTAAAAATCCTTAACTAAAACCGCTGGAAAATAATTATCTCGACCATTAAGAGACCTGCGCTCACATCCTTTAGAAAAAGCAGTTATTCTATTTAAAATTGAAATTGCAGATTCATTCCAACGAAAATGATTTGATGCCGATACAATCTCTCCATCTTCTACATAAAAAATTCCATTTCTAGTCATACCTGTTAAAGTAAGATCATTTTTTCTCACAAGTCTTATGTACCAAAAATCTTTTATATAAAATCCTCTCTTTAAATTTTTAAGTAACTCTCTTTCATCATGATTACATTGACCATTTTCACCTTGGAAACTATTGTCTTCCCAAATAACATTTCCCATACTCCATTCACTTAAATTATTTTTTTTCGCCCAAAAAGCTGATGTAGGAAGATCAATTAATGTTCCGTTCTTAATAAAATAATTCTTTTTTATTGGTCGTCCCTCTGAAGTGAAGGAGATAGATGGTAATAATAAATTTCCAGGATCAGTAAAGATTGTTATTGAGGAATCAGCAATCTTGGAATTAATTTTACCAGTTAATGGTGAATGACCTTCATCGTATGCTCTTCTATCAATATCGTAGTTAAAAAGTGAATTCATTAATTCTGAAGTGGCCTTAGAGGATAATAAAACGTCATATCTACCGGCATTGAATGAACGTTTACCTTTTTTAATCATCATCTCAACATCATTGCGAGCGCGATTAAATGCTTGTGAATAATCAATACTGCTTACTTTATTTGAGCTAACTCTATCTGCTGCTCGTTCTCCATTGCATTCAATTGTGTTTGAATACTCGGCAAAAGAATTTTTACAAAATCTTTTGGCGCCATTTTTGGTTACTACTGCCAAAGTTTTAATCACACTTTCAGCTGTTCCGCTAATTGTATAATTTTTAATATTAGCAAGTGCTTCTCCTGCCATTTTAATACGTATTGCTTCTTTAATATTTTCTTCGCTTAAATCAAATAATGTTTGCTGGTCACACAAATTATCACAAGCACGATTATCATTTTCATCACTATCATTAGCACTAGCAGCACATGTTGGGACATATTCCAAATCCACAACTGAGAATTTTAACATTTCACTTGTACGTAAAAACAATTGAGTAATTCCATTCTCAGTTATATCATTAGTACTAAGAGTAATTTTTTTATTATCTTGATAGGCAGTTAAAGAAATATTTATATTCTTTGAAAAAATATTTTGAGTTATAGTATTACTGGCAAAACGAGTAAGACCACGATTAATACTATAATATTTAATTATAAAATCATCGTAATGTTGTTTGGCCTTATCAGCAATTTTATCTATGTTTATATTATTTATGTCTATTTGATTATTATCTTGATTGTTATCCATTTAAGGCACCTCCTACTGAAATGTTTCTAAAGCGTGCAGGAGCACTCCCGTGGGTCATATGTTGCGATTGAGTCGGTTCTCCTTTACCACAACCTAAAGTTCCATATGGTTGCCAGAAACGTTTGTCACAAATAGCATCGCAACTTCGCCAAAACTCATAACTAATTGCCTGATAGGTTACATCTCTTAATGCTGCAACTATTTTTCCATTCTTAATTTGCTTAAAAAAATCTCCTCCAAATTGAAAATTAAGTCTTTGTTGATCAATGGAAAAGCTACCTCTGCCATCAATTAAAATACCATCTTCGGTATCAGCAATTAAATCATCTAAGCTAAGTGTTTTTTTTCCAGGCATCAGAGATAGATTTGGAATTCTATTTATTGGCATCACAGAAAATGAGTCTGCGCGGTTGCAGCCCATACTTTCACTATCTCCAATTATTGAAGCAGTTTCTCTGGTAGATGAGTACCCAACCAATATTCCATCTTTAATTATGTCAAAACTTTTACTAGGAATTCCATCATCATCAAAACCAATTGAGGCCAGTCCTCCCTCTAAATTATTATCTACTCTAAAATTAATTAGTTCTGATCCATACTTAAAGTTTCCTCTCTTTTCTATTGTTGCAAATGATGTTCCTGCATAATTTGCTTCCCAACCTAATACTCGATCAAGTTCAGTCGGGTGTCCTACTGATTCATGAATAGTTAACAATAAATTTGAAGGTAAAATTATTAAATCTTTTCTTCCTAAAGAACACTTAGTTGCTTTAAGCTTGATTAATGCCTCTTCTGCAATTAAAGCAGAACTCTCAACTACTGGTTGGGCCAAAATCCACTCATAACCAGCGCTTTTAGGAATTCCATAAAACGTTCGACTTTGAAAATCTCCATTATCAACTACTGTAACAGTATAACTTATATCATTTAAGTAAATCTCATTTTCAATTTTGGCACCATCTAAATTGTATAACATTTGATGATATTTTTTAAATCTCATCTGACCATCTAAACGCTTAAAGGCCTTTTTATCTTTAACTTGCTCATAAACTTGAAATAAAATATTTAATTTATCTTTAGCATTTACCTTAAATGGGTCAATCATAATTGGAGTTTTAAATTTCCCTTCCATAGGAATTTTATCTTTTGTTAATTTTATTTTGTTATATTGAAAGACAGAAGAGTTATCAGCAATTTCCAATGCCAATTTTGCACTTTTTAGAAGAGATTCTTTTGATAAATCTGAAGTAGCAGCAAATCCCCAACAACCATTTTTTAAAACTCTTATACCCACACCACGTTCATCAACATTATTATATTGTTTCAAAACATTATTTAAGGTTATTATATCCTCACTTAATGTTTCCCTGTAACGAACATCTGCATACTCTAGCGAACTTTTTTCTCTTAAAAAATTAATCACCTCAGACAATAGATAATCCATGTGTATTTCCTAAAAATTTTTACGTATTTCATTATTTAGTTTTTGATTGTATCATTTTAATAGAGAGTATTTATAAAGAAAATATCTACTTTTATAGTATTGTTTTTTATTTTTAATTCCTGACAATATTAATAGGTTTTCAACAGTTTTTAACAGCTTTTAACGGTTTTTAAAACACAACTTGCGGAGTACTTAATGAAAATACTACATGTTGAACATGAAGAGCTTATTCGTGAGCTTTACGCGCTTGACATTGAAGGAAAAGATAAATGGGAAATACTAGGTGCAAGTAGCATTAAAGAAGCAGTAAATGTTATTCAAAAAGAAAAAGATATAAAAATTATAATTAGTGGACATAAATTTATTGATGGTAACAGTGATCAACTTTATTTATTTACTAAAAAATTTAATAAAACTATTGTGTTTATTCACAACAGTTCATTCGAAGGTGAAATTGATGATATTATCGATTTTAAAAACTTCAAGATAGATAATCCATTAAATCAAATAATATTAAAACCCAATGAAGGACATTCTATTGTAAAGGCCATTGAAAATATCATTACTCAACAAGAGTCTCAAATCAAAAATAAAAGTAATTCGCCATTGTTATCTGCTACTGATCCATCTATAAGTATATCTACAATAAGAGATAATACTATCCCCTCTATTCAATCTCTTACTTTACAAGTCTCAACTCACAAAGATGAAAGTCTTTATCGTAAAATAGGTATTAAACGTTTCCTTCGTATGAATAGTGTTTCCAGCGAAGTCTATCTTAAATTAGGTGAAGAGAAGTTTGTAAAAGTAATAAACGATAACGAGCCTTATGATACAGAAAGAATTTCAAAATATATTAACAAGGGAGTTTCTTATTTATATATTCTTAAAACTCAAATAGATTCATTCACCTCCAATTATTCCAAATTACTTAAAAGCTCTTTAGTTAAAGCAAACATTCCTTTAAACGAACGCTTAGAGATTCAAGGTGACCTCCTACATCTCGCTCAAGAAAGGGCCAAGATTGTTGGTATTGATAAAGAGGTAATAGAAAATATGACTATAGCAACTAATTCAGTAGTAAATACTGTATATCAAAATTACGATCTATTTACATTACTTTCTACCATGATGAAAAAGCAGGATTATCTTGTTGAACACAGTTTAACTACAGCTTTAATTGCTGGAAATTTGGCCACAGAACTAGGTTGGGAAACAGAAACAACTTTACAAAAGTTAGGATTAGCATCGATGCTTCATGATGTATATTTAGATAAAGAGCATTTGGCGGCCATATCAAATAAAAATACAACTGCTTTTAACATGTTAACAGACGAAGAAAAAGAAAAAATTTTAACTCACCCATTTAATACTGCTTCTCATATAGATCAATCGCCTAATGTTTTACCTGATGTTAGCTCGATAGTATTTGCTCATCATGAACAACCTGATGGCAATGGTTTTCCTCTTGCCATTAATGCCATTCGTATTCCACAAATAACTTGCACATTTATAATTGCTGAAGATCTTGCTAACACTTTATACTATAATAAAGTTAACAATGAATTTATAGAGGATTTAATTTTCAAATATAAAGAAAAATATTCCAAAGGTAATTTCAGAATTCCTTTAGAAGCATTAATTGAAATTTTAGAAAAAAATACTTTTGATTAAGCTTCCACCTCTTAGACCACCTTACTTTACTTACAATATGATTTTTCATACCGATACAATTTAAACTTTTCATATTCATAAATCATCGCTACTTCACTTTTCTTTTTTTCTAAAAAATAACTTAAATAATTATTTAAATGTAATTCAGGTGCTTCAATAAAATAACAAACTCTCTTTTTATTAAAAAGTTCTTCTTGTTCATTTATATTATAGGTTACATTTTGAATCATTGATCTTTTTCTTCCAGCGTAGAGTGCTAAGGCCCGTGGTTTCGTAAATACAAATGTTGCATCTTCTGGAGTATTTTTTTTGATATAATCAAATAATTTGGTAGCGGCCTCTGAATTTGGTCCCCTAATAGAATTATTAATGGAAAATAACTCTTTAAAAGAATATTTACTATAAAAACTTCGAGAGTAAGTTAGGGTTACAAAAATAATTAAAATTGCAATAATAGTATATTTTAAAAAATCTATTCGAATAAATTTTAAAGCATATTTTATCGCTTCAAAATAATATTCATATATAAAAGGTGCTATTGGTAATATAAACCGCCATTCTTGCAAAGGAGGCCACATTATTAGTATTAACATATAAATAGAACAGAAAAAATCTGATATATGTAATCTTTTTTCTTTTATCTTAACTATTATGCCAATAATTAATGCTGGCATGCTGAGTGTTCTTAAAACATTTGGATAAACTCTCCAAGTATCTTCTTTCGACCAATGAAATTTTATTAATTCAATATAATAAAAAATATGTCCATAAATATATTCTTTGAATTTTACAAAAGTAATTTGATCCGAATAATTTCCCTTAGCTGTTATATTAAATATCAGGTTATTTACAATATAAATTAAAATAAAAGTTATAAGAAAAATTATAAATAAATTTTTTAAATTTTCTTTTAATTCAAATTTTTCAAAGTAAAAAACATTTGCTGTATGATCATTCAAAGTATTTTGATATTTATATTTATATATTACAAATAGAATCATCGCAGGAATAAATGCCACCCCTATTGTTCTAGTAAGAATGGTCATTGCTAGAAAAATACTTCCAAAGATTAAAATTACAAATTTATTTAACAAAGGTCTATTTTTTGTTTCATCAAAATTAAAAAACAAAATCATGGTTATAAATGCAAATAATGTAAAAGGGATATCAGATACAATAGTCTGTTTAAAAGATAACATCCATGGATCATATGCAAAGATTATAGCAAGTAGTATTGCATACAAAGGCCCATATCGTTTCTTAAAAAAATAAAAAATTAATAAATTCAAGATGAATAAACAAAAAGAAATAAATATGGAAAATATTAAAATATTATTTCCATAAAAAAAATAAATTGGTGCTAATAATAAAGGAAATCCTACAGGATAAACTTGCGGACCATTTTCCGAAAAACCAGGATTATAAAGATATGTTTTTTCTTGAGGTAATCCTTCTACAATATTTTTACTTTGATGGATATACTGTGCAAAATCACTGCCCCAATTGTGTGTACTATTTAGATTAACAAAAGAGGGAATTAGAAATATGCAGAAAAAGATTATACTTATTAAAATTCGCATAAGGTATTTTTTATCTTAGAGCAAATATTTTGTAAAGTTGTTACTTGTTACTATAATTTACTTCTTCTTACATCACTATCTATTCCAACAGTATCATCATTCGTTAAATTTGCCACATTTTGTAGATCTTCTTCTTCAGTAAATTGATAACGATATGGACGAGGATTCAACACTTTTTTAAAAAAGTCAGTAACTCCGCCCATAAACCATTGGGAAAATTTACTCCAAATAGTATTTGGTAATTCATATTCATGAGAGTATTTCTTAGCATAATCAAAAACTTTCTCTTTTATTTTATTTACTGTTCTATAATCACTTGTTTCAATGTTTTGTTCATAATTATGATAAAGCGCAAAGGCATCCATGTTTGTGCTCCCGAAGGAAGCAAAACAATGTGTAGGATCACCTTCATCAATTACAATTCCCTTTGCATGCAACCAGCCCACTTTTTCTGGATCGCTTTTATCTGGCCCATCGTAAAGAAGTGTTTCGGCACCTAATTTTAATAAATTCTGATAATGATATTTAGTATTATGTTTATATAAAACATTCTCAGGATTACTAGGAGTAATAATATGAACCTTCACTCCTTTTTTAGTTGCATGTTCTAATGCTTCTATTATTCTCTTATCACTAAAGTAAGGATTAATTACCCACACAGATTTTTTTGCATTCCAAATTTTATTATAATAGTTTTCAGTTATCGGATGTTGATATCTAGGTATATTTATATTAATTTTTGCCCTTGCCCGCTCTTTATCTCGACCACTCTCAATAGCTTCTAATTTGTCATAGAGACTTTCTTCAGGAAAATATGTCTTAATAAAATTAGCAAATTCATTTTCTCTAATTTTCTTTTTTCCAAAGTAATTATAGCTTATAAAAAAACTCGCTTGCATCTGTTTTACAATATCACCTTTGGCCTTTAATCCTACATCAAAGTGTTTATGTCTCATATGGTTTTCAATTGTGTAACCAGTATTATAAGCGGTCTTACCATCAATAATAAAAAATTTACGATGATCATAATGAAAAGATGCCTTGTTTACCATTTCGCTTGATAAAACTACTTCCACACCATTTTCTTGCAAAAATTTAATTAATGGTGCTGTTTTTTTCCCTCTCCAAAATGTCATACGTGCTCCAAAACTATCAGCTAATATTTTTACTTTTACGCCCTCTCTAGCTTTTTTTGCTAATAATTTCCCAAACTCCCATCCCCAGGGATCAGCTTGCAAACCGAAAACTTGAATATTAATACTCTCCTTTGCTGCCTTCACACTCTTAACTAACTCCGGCCAAAAACCTTCATGATCTCTAAAAACATCAAAGTTATTATTATCAGTGGAAGTAAATCTTAATGCTAAATCTTTAACTTCTACCTTTTTCTTTCCAGTCATCCAATCTTTAAATTTATTATAAAAACCATAAAGCTTAATTGGTTTTTGATTTGCGCCCACCAACTCTTCTACAGACCATTTAGGTATGTCCAGCTTTTTAACAACAGGAATGATAGTATTTTGATAAAGGTTATGAAACTCTTGTAACATCTGCTTAGTAGTGCAATTTCCTTCTCCCCTCTTTAAAATTGATTCTGTATAATTATTATACAGATCTTTTAAATGATCCTCATAAGTTATCACATCGTTCATTATTGCTTTATTAGTAATACAATCATTATAATTAGTTTTATTAAATTTTGTTCTCTTATTAATTACTACTTTTTTACCTCTGAAATTATTTTCTGTTAGTTGATACTTATAACAACTAATCTTGCTATCATTTGAATTTGAATTTGAATTTGAATTTTTTTTCCAAATAAAAATCTCTCTACTATCCCAAATGCACTCCAAAGGATTGAGATTTTCATATAATAAAATATTTTTCTGTGAATATTTCTGGCACTTTCCATTTACAAATTTATATGTAGCATTTATTTCATTATCCCTTTTTGTCGCTGATAGAGCTATGGTAATCAATGACTTGAAAGTAAAAATAAATAAAAATATGATTAATAAATTGCCTCGCATTTTCTCCTTTCTCCCTAAAAGGTTTAAGATTAAAATATTTAAATAAATGCTACTTATAATTTTATTGGAAATATATTATACATGATTTTTATAATTAATCCCAAAAGCACATTTTGAATTCATTTTTTGAGGTTTCTGTGCCCATTATTGTTGGCAGCTTCAAACCAGTTTTTAGACAATTTTTAGACGGCCTTTAAATAATTATTAAACAGTCTTTTAAAAATCAGAGTCATAAATCCCAAATCATAAATCACAAACACAACGTACTGAATGACGGAAGTAGCGCATATCTATGCCTAAGTGACCATTTTTGCCATTGAAGATTATGACGTCACGAGGGTTATGCATCGTAGTTGTCGCCATAGAGTGAAAGTATCTACCAGTAAGATGGTGTATGAATTGGGGATCATAACCATCATTTGTATAACCTAAATCAAAAGCAAGTTTGTACCATTCTTTGTCTGTTGGAACGCGACACTTATGCTCGACCTTGTCCAAATTAGCACAGTAGTTGATAGCATCGTCAGGATATAACTGTATGTCAATGCCATTGGACTGAAGCGTATCCAACCAAACAAGGCGATCATCCAAATTCTTCCAGGTATTTTTGTATGTTATACCACCGATCGTGTAATTCAAGGCAGATGTGTATATTGCCGCTCCATTTTTTGTCTTCATCGTTATTACCGGATTTCTAAGCGCCTCTTGTCTCGCTTCTTCTTCTCTCGCTTCTTGAAGTTCCTTTGCCGCTAATAGCTCTTTGATTAGTTTATCTTCGTCGGCAATCATTTTTTCTACTTCTTCAGTACTATCAATCTTTTTATCCTTGATTGCACTCTTGATCTCTTCTAGGAGTGTTTGCATTTTTGCAAGATCTAGAGGAGAAACATCCTTGATGTGCTTTAAATCTCTAAAATACAGTTTGATAGAAGCGTGCGATTTATTATAATATTCATCCAATATACTCGCTATCTCCCTCCTGCTTATGATTTCAGCACTATTTGTTGGTTGCTCTTTTTTTATTTTAAGAAGTGCGGCCTTTGCTAAATCTCTAGCATTTTCGTTTTTTCTATTAAAGCGGAGATCATCATCGGTTAACATTAAGGGATACTTTTTCATTAATATTTCGACCATCTCCTTGTCGCCAGAAAGAATAGCACTGCTAAGTAAGTTGTTTCCACTTTCTATGTTTTTACTTACGCTTGAAAGCTTTAAAAAAGCTAAAACATCACTTTTTGTTTCACTATCTTGAATATTTTGCAATAGCTTTTTAATCGCAAGTGATAAAAGTTTATACTTCTCTACCTCGGTATTGGCATTGCTATTTTTCCAGGCCATTAAAAATTTCTCCATCAAGTTTTGTCTCTCATCCATTTTTGTCATCAAAATTTTTGTTTGCTCTTCTGTTATTTGATCAATTTTTTGTATTTCATCATCCACCTTGCTTATACTCAATTCTTCGGGTAACTTTTCAAGGAGACTTTTTGCTCTTAAAATGTCGTTAGTATCTATTATTTGTGCTAACAACTCTGCAACCTCTTGTCTTTTTTTCTTTTTTATCTCTGCTATGTTGAACGGTCTAAAAGTTATTGTCTCTATCATCTTTCGATCTTTCTTAAATTCTGTTTTTCCATCATTTACAAACACCAGCGTTTCTCCAGACCAAAATCCCCCAACATTAGTAGGTGTCACCATTTTCGCTTTCTTCTTACTTTTTTCGTCAGTAAGCACTTCTCCTATAATACCCATACGCTTTATAACTTCCTCAGGATCGGTTCCCTCTAACCCATAAAAAATTTTTTTCATTTCTCCATTTTTATCTTCTCTTAATATGTATGGTCTTGTGCCTACAAATGTACCAGGAATAATACCCTTGCTCACATTCTCAAAACGAACTTGAATGCTAGAGATCTCACTATTATATGCTTGCTTAACAAAATCTATAAAGTCTTGTGTAAATTCATAGTAGCTAGATGTGGCAGATATAGGATGAATATACCATGAACACTCTTCCTCCCAATTTTTTTTAACAGGCACTTTTTCTTTCTGCCGTACCTTAGTCGATACTAACTTGGTCGATGGTGTGCTTGTGGTTGTTGAAGTACTTTTACTTTCACCTTCTAAGCGAGCTGCCAATAGAACTTTTTTTCGGCTTTTCTCGGAAATCTGAGAAGACTGCAATAGATCTTTTAATCCCATATTATATTCTTTAGTGATTTTTTTTATTTCTGCATAAATATCTTTCTTAAATTTATCGAGGTTACTCCTATTGACGTCTTCAAAAGCAGATATCATCCTATCCAAAAGTTCCAGCTTTTCTGCTTTCACATCTATTGGTGCACTAATTTCAGTGCTTGCTTGTGATGTTTGTTGTACCTGTTGTACTTGTTGCTCACTCTCTGCTGGTCTGTCCATTGGTTTTTTTAATATTATCTCAGACGATGCATACGCTACACCACTAGCATTACTAACAATTTTTATTGTTGTTAATTCTTTTGAAGTAAAAAAAGTAGGTACAAGCAAAATCAAAACAGCTATAGCTGGTATCCAGCAAAATCGTAATATGGACCTGCTTATTGCTGTAGTAATTATCATGCTTTTATTTTTTAACAAAAATAACTTTTTCATAGTTAAATCCTTTTTTCACTTAATTAAATCAAGTAAAAATTATTTTTATTTAAATTTTTAACAAAGTTGAATGGATCTTTCGTAATATTATTGTATTATTGTACTAAAGTTATCTTTCATGAATTGAAAAAAATTTAAATTATTTCTATTAAACTTTTATTATTAATGAGTTATCCATTATGAAATAATTTTAATTGAAATTAAAAAGTGATTATTTTTAGAGGTAGATTATTATTTATAATTTTTATTTATAAATAATTTTTCCATTTTTAAATCTATTAATAACAGATTCTTTATTACTACTTATTCCAAGGATGAGGCCGCCACCTCCTGAGCCACAAAGTTTAAAATAATATTCATTAGAATCAAGTCCTTTTTTCCATAATTCTTTATATTCTGGTAAAATCATAGGAGAAAAATGTTCATATTGAAATTTAGAAATTTTATAAAAATTATTATAAAGATTTTCCCATTCTTTACCTAGAAATAATCTTATGGTTTGATCGTTCAAAGGAATATATTCGTCAATAAACAATCTATTAAAATACAAATCATTTTTATATTTATCCATAAACATTGAGACAAAAACATCTGTCTTTTTTGAACGATTGGTGTTTATGAAAAAAAATATTGGCCTTTTATTTTCTGCTTCTGTGGCCTCTAAATCTGGCATTATTACGGGTCCACATTCATTTTTGGATTTTATTAATATTGGAATTTTTAAAAAACTAATTAAGGGATCTAGCCCTGAGCTTTTTCCATGAAAATGCGCCTCAAAGTGACTAAAAATATTTAATAAATCAATTAAAACATTGTCATCTTTATTTTTATTTAATTTTCCATAACGATCAAAAACCGCCGCCACTAAAGCGCCTGAGCTACCAACGCCAAATCCTTCAGGTATTGAAGAATCAAAATACATTTTATGATTTAATAAATCTTTTTCAAATAATTTTAAATTAAAACTAAAATGAAAATTATTCATAACTTTATGATAATCACCATCATTAAAAAAATTTTTTAGATATTCTTTAAATAATATAAGATTTTTATTGCTATTTATGACTTTGTCATCTGTCGATGATGATGATAAAGAGGTATCAAATTTTAATTCACCACTATAGTGGTGATAAGGAATTGCCAATCCCCAAGAATTAAAAATAATACTATCTTCTCCAAAAAGAAGTATTTTTGATGGAAAGCTTTTATTTTTACTATTCATGTAAGATAACTTGGTCCCTCACCCATTTCATCACTAATCCAACTTCTTTTATCTAAATAGTGGGCCAATTCCAACTCAATAAAATCTTTTATTTTTGAATGATAATTTGCAGGATAAATAAGATGAATATTTGGGCCAGCATCGATTGTAAAGCATACGGGGATTTTGCTTTCTTTTCTAAATTCGATTATCTTTTCCATTAAAATTAAGCTTTCCGCTTTTAATAGTAAATAAGAGGGCGTTGAACTCATCATTAAAGCATGTAATGTTAGTGCTTCACTCTCAACAATTTTAATAAATTCTAAATAATCTCCAGAGGTCAAAACATTACAAAGTGCTTTCAGTTTTTTGTTTACATCTTGATAGCGCCCTTCTCTGAAAGGATGATCATTCATAAGTGAATGACCAACACTACTAGAAACTTTCTTTACAGAAGAATCCACAATTAATATAGCATCCATCAAGTGTGAAAAGTTATCGTGAATATTAATATAATTATTTACTGGCGTGGCCCACAAATCACTACACGTGGACCATAAATTATTCTCACCCCATAATACAAAATTACCATATACAGACCTAGCGGCACTTCCTGAGCCAATTCTAGCAGTCTGAGATGCTCTCTGGAAAAAATCATCAATATTAAAATTTACTTTTTTATTTTTAGAAATAATTGCATCTAATGAGACTACTGCTAAAGCAAGTGCGGCCATACTTGAAGCAGAAGAGGCGATCCCAGCAGAATGAGGAAATGAATTGGAACTAGTGATATTAATTTTATAATTTCTAAGAAAAGGAAAATCACTCTCAATATTTTTAAAAAATTTATTTATCTTTTTAGCAAATGCATCTTCGCTTTTTTTATGGTCCTCTTCTCCCAAGAAGGAATCAAAAGAAAAGTTAGCACAAATTTCTTTTTGTTTTTTGCTTTGAATCCCATCATCTCTCAACTCATATTGAAAAACCATATCTGTATAAGAGTGCTTTAGAGTAAAACTAATAGAGGGAGTTGCTGGTAATTGAATCTGCTCGGATGGAATGGCAGTGGTAGATGAATTCTTTTTCCCCCAATACTTTATTAAAGCAATATTAGAGGGTGCACGCCAACGAATAATACCATTTTTACTTGATTGTTTTTTTAAAAGCTCAAACAACTTCTTTACCCGATTCACCCGACTTATCCGATTTATCCGATTTACACGAATCTGCATAATAAACTAATTCACAATATGGAATAATTGTCTTAAGGCCCTTTTGATAAAAGTAATTTACAGTTTCTTCAGCACTCATATCACTGGCCACAAGCCAGAAATCACCACCCCACGCTCCAAGAGACTTCACTACTCCTTGAAAATCTTTCAAATATAAATCTTTTACTTTTTCTCTCTGTAAAAACTTAGAGACAATATTTTCATGTTGAACAATTAACTTTTTAAAATAATTAAAGCTTTTTGTAATAACTAATTCTTGAGTTATCTTACTAATATCTTCAATAATTTTTTTATCTTTATTAGGTGCATTTTGATATAATGTAATGGCCTCAGCAGTACTTTGTTTATTCCCTGAATAAACAAAATATAATTTGTCTTTAAAAATTGGATTGAAGTTTACATGCGACCATCTGGTTTCCTCATCTTTTCTTTCGTAAAGAATTGGTCCAGTTGCTTGAGCACAGGCCACATCGTAACCAGAGCCCCCTACTGTTTTTGAAAGAAGCTCGAATGGGGCAACATACGCCCACTGAGCAACATTGTAGATTAATGTAGAGCTAGCTCCCAATCCCCAATTTATGGGAAATTCCAACTTTGTTTCTACCGATACCTCTTCTCTATCCCTTAAAAAATGAGCATTTTGAATTCTGGCCTGTCTTAAAATTTTTTGTAATGTTTCTGCTTGTTTGATATCTGAACTATCAATAATATCAAAGTGCCACAAATCAAATTTAGCATTAAACCAATTGCCGTTTTCAGAGGTAATTGCCTTCCAATCAAGGTGGGTGGTAAATGATGAGAGGTATTTTACATTGAGTGTTTGTCCTACAGTAGCTGGTAACGCTAAACCTAAGGCACCATCAAGAACAAAATACTCTCCTGTCAAAAGAAGTTTTCCATGTCCATAAAAGTTTTGTGTTCTACACATACCTTAATCCCTCAACATAACTTTTTATCTCTGCAAAATTAAGTGATTTTTGTTCCACATATTCTTCTATGCATTTTTTTTCATTTTCAGTAACTTTTAAAACCATGAGCATATTTGAAAGATGCATTTTCATGTGCCCCCTCTGTATTCCTGTAGTAATTAGCGCATGTACCGCTTGAAAATTTTGTGCTAAACCAAGTGCAGCAACTATTTTCATTAAATCTTTTGTATTTGGATTATTTAAAATCATTAAGGATAATTCGGCCAAAGGATGAAGTGCAGTTAATCCTCCAGTAGTCCCAAGAGAAAGTGGCATCTCTAAAGAAAATTTAAAATTTAAACTATTATCAATTTCAGTTATTTCTACAAAACTTAGAGAGCGATATTTTCCATCTCTGGCAGCATATGCATGTCCAGCGGCCGAGGTGGCCCGATAATCATTTCCAGAGGCAACGACTAAGGCATCGATGCCATTAAAGATTCCTTTGTTATGAGTTACTGCTCGATAACTATCTTCCCTTGCAATATCTACTGCTAATTTAAATTTATTAGCAAAATCCTTAGCACTCATATTTGATTCTTTTAAATCTTCATGCCAAAGATCTTCTACTTTGCACTCTACAAAGCTACGTACTAAACAATCTGGAGTGTAATTAGAAAGAATGGCCATGATTATAGAGACACTAGGTATTGCGTGAGCTAGTGATACCGCTAATTGTTCAAGAATAGAATTTATAAAATTAGCACCCATAGCATTTACTGTTTCAAAAAACACTCGCAATTCATAGTGATTATTCACAACTCCAATTTTTACTTCAAAATCTTTAACTCCCCCACCTCTCGAACGCATACTCTTTTCTAGAGTTAAAATATCTTCAAAAAAAACTTTTTTATTGCTCTCGACTAGTGCTGAGATTTTATCAAAACCACCTTCATATAAAAAATGAACTTGGCCAATCTTTGTAGTGGAGACAACTTCACTATGAAATCCTCCTCTTTTAAACCAAAATTTTGCACTTTTTGCTGCCGCCGCAACTACTGAGCTCTCTTCTGTTACCATGGGTACAGTATATAAGTGACCGTTCAATAAAAAATTAGGACAAATTCCATAGGGAAGATGAAAACTAGATATTGTGTTTTCACTAAAATTATTAAATGTAGATTTAATATGTTGATTGGGATGAAAAAAACTTTGAATGTAAGTCATTATTTCCTTCTCACTCAAGAAGTTACCACGACTATTGGCCATTAAACGTTTGGCAATATATTCGATTTTTTGTTCTTGCGAAAATTTTGAAAATCCACTTATTTCCATGCCATTCAAAGCAAATGTCCCCCAGATAATTAAATATAATTAGCTATAATTAACTATAATTAACAATAATTAACAAATTATTAAGATAATATATTTACTCATTAAAATTTAACAGCTAAAAAATTTTTTGCCATTTGTAAACCATTAATCTCATTTTCTATAAACAGGTGCAACTTGTCATAGGAAACTCTGGCCAATTCAAGCAAATTAAACCCATACCCATAAATAGATGTGTAACCTAGCTTATTCATCAAATAATGGCCATCCAAAAAATTCTTAATGCCTCCTGAAATAATAAACTCCTTACAGAGTGCTTTCTCTTTTAAATTGGCAATTGACTCTCTCACCATTTCCACCATCTCTTCTGCAGAGTGGCCCACTCCCACCAGCGCGCTCATTTGTTTATTAAAAGTATGATTTTTCCCTCTTAAAATTTCCAATTTACTAAAATTAGTTCCACCAAACGCTGAAAATTCTAGTGCTCTAATCGGCAATTTTAAAATCTCTTCAATTGATTTTGGCCCAATTCCTTGGCCCACCTCTTTAATAATAATATTGCATTTTGTAACTTGATCGCAATCCACATAAGAGTAACTTTTTTTATTTGTAGTAGTAGTAGAAACAGATAAAAATTTTTCTAAAAATTCCTTAATTGTATCTATAGGTGGTCTTGTAAAAAGATCTCCCTCTCTTTGCAACCACTCTTGTAAAGGATTTACATGAATAATTAATCCTGAAACTCTAAGTTCGTCCATTAAATCGCATATCATAGAGCTACGGTTTTCTTTTAATAATTGTTCAATTTGCGCTATTCCCAAATTAATATAAAAGGGCAAATGCTTTCCTAAAACATCTCTTAAATCAAAATCTTTCAAATATTCTTTTTTCTTTTTCTTATCTTTACACTCAAGTAGTCTGCGACATGAGCCAGTGGCCAATCCTATAGAGAAGCGGTTAGCTGCCTTGGCCAATCGGTAATTGATCTCTCTAGAACCGCTACTTCCTCCTACCATGCTTGAAATCCATATTGGTGCCAATAAATCGTACCCTGCAAACTTAATACTACAATTACTTTGCAAATTTATAGGGTGGGCCGAAAGAAAAGGTTCGTAATTAAAGCGATGATCTTGATTTTCAGCAGAGATTCTTGATTTTTCCGCTAATCTAATATGATCAATCTTCCTATCATTCACCTTCACCTTAAATCTCTCCTCATTACTTTTCACCTTTTTATTTTGTCTTTTTTGTCTTTTATTTCCGAAATCACCAATACAAATTCAGCTTTTAATTTTTCACTGATATTTTCACATAAATAATCAATTGTGCCTCTTAATAATTTTTCTTTCTCCCCATTTAAATCTAATGCCAAAAAAAATTGACGATTATTTATATCTGCATCTGCATTTGTTTTTGCTGTAAACTCTTTTAACTCTCGAATCTCATCTAATAGTCGATTTAATCTATAGGGAGTCTCCATCATAATACTCATATTGCTTGATTTTAAAATTTTTTTTAAAAATTGTGTTCTTAACTCAGAATCTTTATGAGGAACAAATCCTTCGTAAACAAAACGTGAATAGGAAAAACCAGATAAAACTATGGCCAACATAAGTGAATTTGCAAAAGGAGTTGAAGTAACCTTAATCTTATTTTTATGAGCTAAATTTATTAAATTCACTCCCGGGTCACAAAAACCCGGAAGACCTCCATCACTCATCAAAAAAATATCTTGACCTGATATTAATTTTTGCAAAAGATCTTTTATTACCTCTTCGACCTTTTGATTGTGTTCATTAAAAAAATAAAAATCATCAATCACATCTCGAGAAAATCCCCATCTTATCCAACGTTTTATTGCACATGAACGCTCTTCAAAAACAAAAATGGCGTTGCCAATGCTATTAATCTCTGAATCTGTATTTGCATCTGTGCTTTTTCTTTTCCCTCTTATTGCAGCTTCAATTTTTTCTTTTGCAACACTTTCTAGAGGTAACAATTCATTAATTGGAGTAGGGATTAATGTTAACACGCCAGCTTTCATGGTCAAATTCTCGTCATATTCTTACTTGTTTTTAAGTATGGAAGAAATAATATTATTTTGTACTCAAAGTTTAAACTTAATATTAAAGATTTTTAATTTTATTAACTTTATTAACTTTAAAAAATATTCCTTTCCAATATTAAAAATATTTTATATTTAACTTATATCAGCGCTCATTGTGCCCACATGGTGGAATTGGCAGACATGCAAGACTTAGGATCTTGTGTCGAAAGGCGTGGGGGTTCAAGTCCCTCTGTGGGCACCATATAATCAACAGTGAATATCATAAAAAATATTGCTATTGCTATCATTCTTCTTTTTAAATTTAAAATTTTAATCAGAATATTACTCTATTTTTAAGGAAGATTTTATACTATTTGTGAATAGCTTCTACTAATGAATGATCGTTCTAATTCGATAATCAATACATATCATGCTTTTTTACTGTTGTGATACAAAACATCTGGACACAGGTCTTGACCGTTTTTCCAAGCGATACTCAACCCCGCAACTCTGACGGTATAAAAAAAGTGTATATTTTTTAATTCCAAAAACATTGGTAATTCTAGATATGGATTAACATCAAATATTTTTTCCTCGCCGTTTTTCCTCGCCGTTATTGAAAGTTAAAATTAATTTATAATCAGAAGTAGGTTCCACTTTAATTACTTTAGGTTTTATCATAAATAAACCTCCTATTTTAGCGGATCTATCTTGAAATACTCCTTCCCTTCCAACAACAATTTCCAGTCAGCAATTAACTCATCTTCGTGTATTGTTATCGATGCCTGCAAAAGTTTGAGTTTTTTAGATGGCAATGAACCATCTAAAACATCGCCCGTCAGAGAAATAACTATCTCCTCATCCTGATATGCAGTATGGATATGTGGAATGTATGTTTTCCATCTTTTTCGCAAAACATATAAATTATTATTTCCTAGAACATTGACAGTATAGGCATTTTTAATACTCCATTTCTTAACCATATAGGATTAAATCCATCTTTGAGATGAGTGGATTTGATCTCTTTTAATAATTTAATTACACTCTTGAAGCATAATTAAATATTACAACAAAACAATTATGGTTTGAATAATTATTCAAAGTTGTCAGGCGTTGATTCAACATAAAATTTTTCAAGTTACAGCAAGTTATTGGAGTGCACATTATAATCAAAATAATCAAAGCCATGTCTCTGAGAACGAACCGAAGAGGCACCATTTAATAATCTACTAATATCTTTTTTACCAACGAATGCATTCAGTGCTTATTCTTATTCCCATCTTTTTTGTATAAAGTCGTATAGTTTAAGATCAATTTTTTTAAGATCTATTTTATTGTGAGGGAAGCAATAATGCTTGGTAAAGAAAGCGGCCAAACCTTCTGAAAAATACTCATACATGTCTTTGGTGGCATAATGCTTTTTACGATAAGTGCCTTCTGCCCCTAAACATTCTACATCATCAT
>JADGAM010000400.1 GCA_015232015.1 Oligoflexia bacterium
TGATGACGGTACTGTAACCATCCCTCCTTCATCACTAATTCCTTTAACTCTTGAAACATCTGCTTATCCTGATAGAGGAGGAGCAATGAGTATTTTAGCTAACAACTTGGATACTTTCTCTAATCAATCTCTAAAATCCCAAATAGATTTCTATCGCTTGAAATTACAAGACAAGGTTTTACAACTATCGGCCGATCTTATGCATATGCAGGAGGTGAAGAATACATCTAAAGTTGTAAATTCTGCTCGGACTGCAGTATTAATAGATGAAATAATCAACACCCTAAAGTATGCCCTTTTAAAAAGTGATGAGATCTCAACTTCATGCTGGCCAACAGTTGTAAATAGCGAAACAATAAAAAATTGCTCAGAAGAATATAATAAATTTAAAAATATGCTAGCTGAAGGAGGGGAGTGTTTTTATACTCTGTTAAACCTTGATCCACTCCCTGAAAGATTTTCATCTTGGTGTATTTTAAATTACAAAAATAGTGATCGACTAAAAGACAACTATGAGCATTCTCTTACTTCATATTTGGTGAATTTAGCTCTACAAAATGCTACGCCTATACCACCTAATAGCAATATCCCTGCAGAGACAGACTTTGGTTTAACAGAAGAAGAATTAGAGTTAGTCAAAAATGCGAGAGAGGAGGACAAGCTATTGTTGCCTCGAACTCGAACTGCTGTTAATGCTACTTCAAATCCCAGCGACAACCTTTCTGCTAACCTTTCTATTGAAGAGAAGTGCATTTTAGCTGAAGAATATTATTCTAAGCAAACAACAGATCTGACACTTAACAATCCGGACAAAATCTTTATCACAAGTATACTGCCTTTATCATCACTTGATAAAATAAAAAAATTAGATCTCTCTAATCAAGCAGTTTCTGATATTAGATGGTTGTTGAATATGAAAGCACTTAATGAACTTAATCTTTCCACTAACTATGTTGAGAGTGTTGATGATTTTATTTCACACACAACAATAAAAAACCTAAACCTTTCTTCGAATATGATAAATAAAATTATGAAAATACCAAGTTCAACAATTGAATTTTTGGACTTATCTAATAATCCCTTAAAGGATATTTCTATACTTGGAAATATTAAACAAGAAAGATTTGAATTAATTCTTACAGATACAGAAATAACAAAGTGCCCTTTTACACAAACAAATACAAAGAAATGTATTTTTTAAAACGAGGATGAAAATGATTAAAAAAAATTACATCTATCTTAACTTTGTAGTATTACTTTTTTCACTTATGCAGACAGCTCAAGCATCACTTTATAATGAAAGTGATGACTTCTTAAAAGTATGTAATATTACTAATCCAACTACCAGTATGCAAAAAAGTTTTAATCTTATTGAAAAACTTATTGTAGATGCATATTTAAAAAAAATAGATATCGATTATAAAAAATTAGAAATACTTCAAGATCATACTGCTCAAAATCGAGAGAGATGGTGTTCAACAATTATGGAATTATCTCAATTTGTCCGTATCGTTGTAAACCTATCAGGAATTGCTAAGCAATATGATTTAGGAGTCATTGCGAGACTCCCCATTGATGTCTTGGATGTCTCATTTAGTAATCTTGAAGATGATAATTTTAAATTTTTCCAAATATGTAAAGGGTGTGAAAAATACGATAGATTATCACATATCAATGTGAGCAATAACAATTTAACAAAACTATCTTTTTTAAAAACATTTTCTAATATTGCAATATTAGATGCATCTAAAAATCGTTTAACGAAATCTGATCTTGGCAATGTATCTTTTAATAAAGATGCTTTGCTCTCTCTAGACTTAAGTAATAATCTTGATTTTGGCCATACTGATCACTGTGTAAATCCAGAAAAGATAGATTCTTCAGGAAGAATTTCTGCTGACCCATTTTTGTATGATAAAATTCTTGATAAAGGCTGGTTAAAAATTAATATTGCAAATACGGCCATTTCTTGCCTTAGCTTCATATTTACATCGACAACTGCAGCTAAGCGTATTCAATATCTAAATATTGATGGTACAGCACTAAACCCAGAATACAATGCCGGGGCCATATTTTCCACCAAAGATGATGAAGAGAGCTTTCCCTTTAAAGCAACAAATTTAAGTTATCTTTCAGCAAGAAATTTAAAGGAATATAAAAATAGTAGAATAAAATATTTCCCATTACACATCTTTCGTACAGATATTAGCGAAAGTAGTGGGATGTATTGTTTTGATATAAATCAGAGACCAAGAGATCATTTTAATTTTGCAAGC
>JADGAM010000401.1 GCA_015232015.1 Oligoflexia bacterium
TCTCGTAAAAGTGGTTCTCCACCTGTGATACCTATTCCCGAGATCTTTAGTTCGGCAAATTGATCTACTAATTGCAAAAATTCTGAGGTGTTTATTTCCTTGTGATGATCGGCATTTTTTCGAACACTACACATGGGGCACATTTCATTGCAACGATAGGTAACTACCAGACCTCCAAAAATTGGTTTATTTAATGGTTTGTTAAAATAGTATGAAGTAGGGACAAGACAAAATTTTGAGAATTGTTGCAGTGGCCAGATTAGTTCTCCACGTATTATCTTGTTTAATAGAATGTTAAAATGTTTTCTTCGCATAGGGCCCCTTCAGAGCAGATTATTTATCAATCTAACTAATGATTGATTAGATAATTAAATTCGTTGAGAATATGATTTAGAAACAACATCCCAATTAAATAATTATTGGTGGGTAATCCACTAGTTTACTAGTGAGACTTGATTACGCTTTTAGCAATACCGGAGTAAAGTATCCTTACAGTGGCTTGGTGAGAAACAATCGTAAGCAGTACTTAATGTCCGGTAATCAGAGTTTGTCCCATTCGAAGTGGGATTGCAAGTATCGTGTAATTTTTATTCCCAAAAAATGCAAGAAAGTCATCTATGGAAAGTTGATACCACAATTGAAAAATAATAAAAAACAACTTGCTCTTTTTGTCATTTATTGCGAATTTAAATAACGACGTTGTTTTTGTTAATTACCAATTATCGATATGGGAAAGAAGATGACTAAAAGATTTTCTATTATTAAAAGATATGTTGAAGGTAAAGACGTTCTAGATATTGGAAGCATTGGTAACTATAACGACAGTCTATTTTATTCCATTAAACCTTACTGCAAAAGCATCATTGGAATTGATATTAGGGAAGGTCAAGACAAGAGTATTATCGTTGCAGATATGCAATATTGTAATTTAAACAGACAATTTGATGTTGTTGTTGCAGGGGATGTGATTGAGCATGTGGAAAACCAAGGTATTTTTGTTGAAAATATCGCTCAGCACCTAGTAAACTCCGGAATCTTAATTGTTTCAACTCCAAATGCTAGAAGTCTTGCGCCATTTTTATCTTTTTTGTCAAAAGGATCCAGATTTCACACCATGTGGCATGATAGAAATACTATTAAAAATATTCTTAAAAAACATTTCATTATTAAAAATGTTTTTTATATTCCAGGAAACAGAAAAATATATTCCATTTTTAACAACATACCTTTGTTGAATAAAAATGGAATGATCGTAGTCGCTGAAAAAAAGGTGATTTAGGAATGGATCAAATATTCTACACGAATCCATTGCGTCACGGCCTAGCAACAATACAGATAGATTGTGATCCTTTTTGGTTCATAGCAGGTGCTTACAAAAACCTAAAAATTGACAGCTACAACTTTTCAAAAACAATATATCAGGAGGCAATACCACTTTATCTTGAACTTTTTAATAAACTTAAAATAAAAGCAACCTTCTTTATTATCGGCAAAGATATACATGATGGCCGAAATCATCCATGTATAGAAAAAATTATTAGAGACGGACACGAAATCGCAAATCATACTTATGAGCATCGAACTGACCTAAAAAATTTGCCAAGTAAAGATCTTATGGAACAAATAGACTTATTTGAAAAAATATTGCTTGATAATTTTGGCGTGAAATGTGTTGGTTTCAAGTGTCCTGCTTATGGAATAAATTTAAAAATAATAAATTATTTAGAACACAAAGGTTATTTGTATGATTCATCAGTTTGTCCCAATGTGCTAGCAAATTTTATAAAAAATTTTCAGTTATATGTTTTGAAATACAAGCGGGATGTAGCAGAATTTGGCTCTTCGAAATCAATTTTTGCACCTCTTAATCCTTATCATCCTAACTATACTGATGTTTATAAACGTGGTTCATTAAAAATATGGGAATTACCTGTTTCTACCATGCCGACATTAAGGATACCATTTCACTTTTCCTTTATTAATATATTTGGATTGCCTCTATTTTACTTTGGTTTTTGGCTATATAAATTTATGAAGAAAAAATATTTAAATTATGCTTTTCATGCTGTTGATATACTCGATACAAACTCCTCACCTTTAGTAATTCATAATCGACCCGGTTTGAAAAAATCTCAAAAGTTAAAAATCAAACATGCTGAAACTATTCTATCTACAATTAAAGAAGATTATATAATTTACAAATCATGTGATTTGGCAAAACAATTGATCCAAAATAAAAATGCTTAAGAATTTGGATTTTAT
>JADGAM010000402.1 GCA_015232015.1 Oligoflexia bacterium
CTCTTTGAGGAGAAAGATGATTGTCTCTAAGATCAAGAGTAAATGATGGAGTAATTCCTCCAATTCTAAGATGTCGATTGTCTTTTACATCAGTGGCATCTTTTTGAACAATATCTTCAATTTGATAACTTATATCTGAATAAAATTTTTCAGAAAAATTTTTCGAGAGGGAAAATTGCGCTTGCAGAGCGTCGGCATCAAAGGAAAAATATCGCTTCCTAGATCCTGTAGCTGATGTCTGAAATGTTAACGGGTAATTAAAAGTATAAGGCAAAATGTAGTTGGTCCTAGCAGAATATTCCAATTTTTTTTGTGCTTTTGCTTTTCGATTTTCATCGAAGGCACTAAAATCTGTACGTTGATTTACTTGTCCCTTAAAACTTATAGTTTTATTTAATCCCTGCATATTTCTGTGTCCAACCTCTGCAGAGAATTTAACTCCTAAATCAGTTCTATAACCAGGGGCCAATTCAAGATAACCTGAATCTTTTTCTTGGACGCTGACTAATAAATTTACATGATTGCTTTCAGATCCTTCTGAAAGGATGGTTATATTTATTTGTGAAAAAATACCAAGACCTTGTAAGTCATTTTTTATCTTGTCTATTTTTGAAGGAGTAATTATGTCTCCTTCTCTCAACTCAATTTCTCTCTTAATTACTTTATCTCGAGTTTTATCATTACCTGCAACCATTACTTTTGAAAGATAAATTTTATCACCTGTTTCAAAGTTAAATATAATTTTTGCTCTTTTTAAATTAGAAGAAAAGTTTACAATTTTTTCAGGATTATTATCCTTTAAATATGCATAATAAAATCCTTCTTCTTTTAATAATTCAATTATTTTTTTTATATCTTGATCTATAATGGCAGTATTTAAAGGAGTTTGAAATTTATTAGTCATTATTTCTAATATCTTTTTTATTAACTCTTCAGGAACTCCTGAAATATTAATTTCATCTAAAATAGTTTGATTATCTTCTTTTATAGTGTAGCTGATGTTAACTTTTTGTGGTTTCCCCTCTGTGAATTTAATTTCTGGATCATCAATATTTGCATACATATAACCATTCTCAATATAATAACTATTTAAAATATCTCTAAAGTCATAGATATATTTTTTGTCATAAAAATTTCTTTTTACTAAAATTGAAGCATTTTTATAAAAGAGATTTAAAATTTTCTCAGTATCTACTTGTTTATTTCCAATCACTATCACACTATCAATTTTTATTTTATTTCCTTCTTTAATATTAAAAATATAGTTATTAACCATACTTTCATCTTCTTTATCAATTTTTCTAATTACATCAAATTTTATTTCATTATTTTGTATTCCAATTTCTTCATATAAATCATTTATTATTTTCTTTATTTGATTAGAGTTAAAACCCTTTTGACCTTTTTTCATTTGTTCTCTAGCATAATCGCGAAGTTCTTGAACTGAATAGATTTTGTTACCCAGAAAAGTAAACATAAATCTTTCTCCAAGATCAAACTTTATATATAATTTTCCTGATTTTTCATTTTGTTTTATAAAATTAACTTCTTGTACTTGAGAAAACAAATATCCATTCGAACTCATACTTTTTTCTACTTCATCAATTTTTAATTTTATCTTCAGTAAATCATATGGTTGATTAAATAAATCATTAAGCTGATTTAATATTTTTTTTTGTACTTTTTTATTTGCTAGCGTTACTTCTATCTGTTTTATTAAAATTGGACTACCTTCTTCAACTGTATATATGAGAGTTACTCTATTAAAATCATTATCTCGAATTGATTGTGCCATAACATTAGCATTAAAATACCCTCGTTCTTTAAAATAATTTTTAATAATCTCTTTATTATTCAAATATGATTCTTCGTTAAATACTCCTCCTTCCTTTAGCATCAATATACTTTTAAAATAAGTCACATCTACCGAAATATTGCTTATTATTTTTATTTCGTATACTATAGGAGGAACATAAAAACTTATAAATAAAACTGTGTCTTGATTTTTATCATTTTCTAAGTGGTATTCAAATTTAGTAACATTAACCTGAAATAACATTAATTTAATTAACTCTTTCAATTGAGAAAGATCTCGATATTCACCTTCTAGGGCCATCCATCGATCAATATATTGATCACATATTTTTACTCCTATACAATTAACTTCTACCCTATCTACTTTTAAACCTGTGCCTCCATCATAGATTGCATATGAAAAATCTTGTATTATAATTAAACTACAAATCACTGTGATTAAA
>JADGAM010000403.1 GCA_015232015.1 Oligoflexia bacterium
GAAAAATGCATTGTTGGCAATTTTGTTATTGGCACCCATGCTTGGCCTAATTGGAACAATGATTGTAAATAATCGCATGGCCTTTTTTTCAGATGCTATTGGACATTCAACCTTCACAGGACTTGCAATAGGTACTATTCTTGGAATATCAAATTTATCTTTATCAGCAATTATTTTCTCAATTATATTTGCAATATTAATTACAATATTTAAATATAAAAGTTTAACCCCAACAGATACCTTAATTAGTGTTTTCGCTTCTATAGCAGCAGCATTCGGAGTAGTTATTTTATCTAGTGGAGGTAATTTCAGTAAATACTCCGCTTTTTTAATCGGAGATATTTTAAGCATTACAAATCAAGATCTAATATTATTATTAATAACTGTTGTGACAATATTTTTAATTTGGCCATTAATATTTAATAAGCTTTTTCTTTTAAGCTTAAATTATTCATTGGCCAAATCTAAAAATATTAATGTTATTTTTTATGAATTACTATTTACAATTGTTATTGCAATTGTAATTACAATCTCTATTCGTTGGGTTGGAATATTATTAATTAATTCGCTTATTGTATTACCCGCGGCCGCCACACGCACTATTTCAAAAAATATGAAAGATTATCATCTTTATTCTATATTAGTCGCTTTATTTTCTGGTGTTGTAGGATTATTAATTTCTTATTATGTTGATATCTCAACTGGTGCAACCATTGTTTTAGTTGCTGGTTTTTTATATCTATCTATATTGATTTTTCAAAAATTTCTTAGATATTTTTTTTAAATAAATTATATTTAATATCTTTCTTTAATATTCCTTTCTTAAAGAATTTAACCTTATTTCACGATAAACTTCTGTAGACGTAAGTACCCAAGCAGAAGTTTTCAAGGATTTTAAACGCTACAATCCCTCTGATATCTGAGAATAAAATCCTTGAAAACATTCGATCGGGTACTTAGCATATTCATAAACCAAACAAAGATTAAGGATTCATCTATGAGCAGAGGAAAGGCCTATTTTAAAAATCTTCCTAATAATGAAAAAGTTTCATTACTCAAAAATGCAATAAGAACTCATAGTGAAGTACAAATTTGGAAAAAAGGCTCTAAAAATATCGAAAAATTCAGAATTATTGATCTTGAAGGAGATTCAAGAATAATTTTGGATCTTATAGATATGCACACTAGATATTTAAATTTCGAAATTCTATTAAATTTTATCTATGATAATAGTCAATATTTTACAACTTGTATTTTACAAATAAATCAAAATCAAGAATATTACGTAGATATTAGCAATGATCTTTTTAAGTGTGAAAAGAGAAATAGTTTTAGATTAAAGGCAAATCAATATAATTCAATTTCCCTTATTATTAATGAAAAAACATATTCAGTTCAAGATATCTCAACTGGCGGACTTAGTTTAATTGTTGAAGAGGCAGAAGAGGAAATATATAAGAAAAATAAACAATTTCTAAGATGCATTTTAGAATTAAATAAAATTATATACACTATCCCTCTATGTGAAATCGTGAATATAATTCCAAACAAAGCACATAAAACATTTAAATTAGGAATAAAATTCTTGAATTTAAGTCAAGAAGATGAAAGTAAACTTTGTAGACAAATAAATAACGATGTGTTCTTAAATAAAAAATTAAATCGAGCTGCTTGAATGATAAGAGCTTGCGCAAAAATAAATTTAGAATACATTGGCATAATTATTTTTCCAAAATATTGCTTTGTTTATTTAAAAACATAACCCTAAAAGTTGTTCCTTTGCCAACACTGCTTTCTATTTCAATTAGACCATTATGTTTTAAAACTATTTGTTTTACTATGGCCAAACCTAAACCAGTTCCGCCAAGATCACGAGAACGATTAATATCAACTCTATAAAATTTTTCAAATATTTTATCTTGATAAACCAATGGAATACCTATACCAGTATCTTTTACTTCCAATATTGTATAAGTAAAATTCTTTTTCCACAAAATATCAATGGTCCCATTTTTTTCAGTGTACTTGTAAGCATTATCAATTAGATTGGTTAGCAAATTTTCCAACAGAGCACCATCGGCCCAAATATTTTCTTCATCACTTTCAATATGTGTTGTAATTTTTATGTTTTTGTCAGAATAGATAGGAGCCAATAAACTAATAACATCTTCAACTATCGACGAGGTTGATAGTAATTCATATGTAAGATTGTTTTTTACTTCAATCGTAGAAAGTTTTAATAAATCATCAAATAAAG
>JADGAM010000404.1 GCA_015232015.1 Oligoflexia bacterium
CTCAAAAAAATAATGGTATGGTTGCAATTGTCGTTGAAAATGAACCTGAAAATATCAATGCCATGATAAGAGAATTTCCTCACGCAGAAGGTTTTTTTGTTAATGGGGCCTATCTAAAGCAAGAGGTGATAAACAGTAAAGTCGTAAAGATTAATGATTTTTACTCTACTTCCGACTTACCATAGCAGATTCTGTAAAATATCAACTGTGCATGTAAAATATCAACTGCCCACTTTTGTTGCTACTGCTGTTTGCATACTCATATTTGTAGCTCGTGTTTGCAACTTGCAAGCGGTAAGTTATTAAGTTCTCATTACTAAATCGTGTTCAGCGTATTCGTGTTTATAAAATCTTTTCAAATCTTTTTAAATATTTTTAAAGCAATTATATTTTTTTTCCTTTTTTTGACGATAAGTTAAAAAAAAGGGGTAACTATGATTTTTAATTTAAAAATACTATTTATTTTGTTGCTTTCCATGTTGTTAACAATCTCTGCTTATGGAAAAGCTTGTACAAAGCATGTTTTGATCGGTGATTTACATGGAAGTATGAAAACCACAATAGACTATCTAGTTAATGCAAAATTTGTTGATAAAGATACTGGTGAATTTACCACGAATCCTCCTGATGATACATGTGTTGTTTTTGCTGGTGATTATATTGATCGAGGAGAACATAGCCTCGAAGTCTATCAATACCTTGATGATTTTGCGAAATACATGGCAGTTAAGACTGGTGACCCAAATCGAGTGATCAGAATAATTGGTAATCATGAGCTTGAAGTGTTACAAAATCATACTGGGAATGCAGATCCTTGGGCCGACTGCAAAGCTACAATGTTATCATCAACTACTGCTTTGCCTGGTGATCCTTCTAACTACCCTGTGCTGAAGTTAGGAGGAGTTGATAATCATACTGTTTTTTTCTACTCCGATAAAAGTTCACCTCCTAAAGAATATACACCTCTTGGATATTTTGATTTTAGTGTCTTTGATAATTCCCAAAAAACTCTTAAAAAGGAAGATTGCGATTTATATGGTAGCATGTTTGATACAGACGTCTTTAGAAAGAAGTTTGACCAATTTCGTGCGAGACTGCTTGCTGATGTTGCTAGAGGAGATCTTCGAACTGCTTATCATTTTAAAGCACAAGACATGAATGGAACTCAAAAACCCATGGTTGTTACTCATGCAGGTATAAATCAAGCAGTTTGTGATGAATATACAAAAGAATCATCTCCAAAAACTACAATCAACCCTGTAGAACTTGCTGAATGGTTAAATGATAAAGTTAAAAGAGAAGCTGAAGCTGGTTTTAAAGATACAAATCCATCAATTATTTTTAGGGGAGGCGATGGAGGTGCTGAAGATTATGGTGGTAATAGTGGAGTCATGTGGAATCGGGCCATGCCTAATTGTGCGGGTTTTGGTCAAGTTAAAGGTCATGATGTGACAGAGCTTAATAAAATTAATCAGCACTCAACAGAGACTGATCCAATTTTCTACGTAGATGTTGGTGCTAGTGAGGGATACGCGAGATATGGAGCGCCTAGGGCATTTTTACAGATGGATAGTGCAAAGAGGCCTTCTTATATTCTTGAAAAAACTTCTAGTGCTAGTACCACTACTGGCATTGAGAGACAATCATCATCGCTCATTTCAAAAGTATTTAATGTTATGCTTGTAAATAAATTAAAAACAAATCCTGCCGCTCTTACTGAGGCGGATAAAATAATATTAGGTCAGATGTATCAAGACTCAACAAGAAATAAGAAATTATTAGCAGGATTAGATTCTACTCAAGTAGAAAATTTGAAGGCCATTTTAAAGGGATTGCATAAGAATAATATCATAACTTTGAGTTCTGAAGAGCAAATATATGCAGGAGTAATAACTCCTACTCTTCCCCCTCCTTCTCCTCTTCCCCCTCTACCACTTCCTCCTCCAGTATTATTGCCCATACCAAAACCGGCCATACCAGATTTTTCACGGCAAACTAGTTTGCCCTATGTGCCTGCACCTTGTTCTTTGATTGAACCTGGGACTGGAGCTGGAGCTGGAAGTGGAGCTGGAGCTTTACCTGGATTGGAAGTTGTGGCAAGTTTATCAAACACAATTGCTCAAATATTAAAAGCTTCTGATTATGGAACAAAAGCTAATACAACTAAAAATGCAAGAGCTGCTTCTTTTGCTAAAGCTGAAGAAGAATTTAAGAAGATACCAAAATATTCACCGGCACTGATTTATTCTTGTAA
>JADGAM010000405.1 GCA_015232015.1 Oligoflexia bacterium
GATCAGGAATTTTGATATCAATTTTCATTAACTTGCTAATTGATTCCAAAAAGCCTTCTGTTTGCCGAAGTCCCAATTTATAAACCAATCTCACTGTGGAGACCATTCAAAACCACGGGGTCATGCTGCTACCTTAACCATACATCCTTCATTAGCTGACTTTATCTGAAAATTATGTTATACTGTTTGGCCTGGAGGATCCAGACATGGACAGTCTAATACCAGAAATTTATAAAATTCGGTTTTGGTTAAAGGGAATTAGCCCTATGATCTGGCGACGTTTGTTAATTAATAATACTACTTCAATTGCAGATTTTCACCACATTATTCAAATAACAATGGGTTAGTCCAATTCTAATTTGCATCAATTCATAATTTATGGCAAATCATATGGCACTACATATGATAGTGGAATTATGTTTAGTGATAATCCAAAAAATGTTTTATTAAGAAATTTTCATTTTTGCTTAAATGAACGCTTTATATATCAATATAATTTTTTTGTGAATTGGGAACTCGAAATAAGGTTAGAACAAAAATTAATACCAGATACTAATAAATTATATCCTATTTGTATTGACGGCCATATGGCCTCTCCCCCTGAATATTGTAAAGGGGCATTGGAATTTATGAAACTAGCTGATTATTATTCTGTTTGGCGTATAGAGGAAATTTTCTATGATTTGTTAAAAAAATATAAAAACAAAAAAATAGATAACTCTGATTTTAGAGCTGGTCTGAGAAATTTAAACTACTGGATCAATAGACATAAATTTGATCGTCGTGAAACGAACAAAATTTTAAAAAAGTTTGCAACCAAAGATCCAGAGTGGAAAGAATACATGGAGGAGGTAATATTATTATGAAAGCAAAAGTACAAATTGTTATTGAAACTGAACAACATGATATTATCACCACAGATATTATAAATATTCATAGAGGAGATTTGTCATCAGCAACTTTAGGTCTGACATTGCAAGAGGCAAAAGAACTAACATCTAGTACTCAACAAGTAATGGCTATTTATCAACTAAAAGAATTTTTGAATTCCAATCAAATATGCCCGCACTGTAATAAACAGCGATCAATAAAGGATTACGGAAACATCACTTACAGAACATTATTTGGTAAACTTAAATTAAAAAGTCCACGCTTAAATCAATGTATCTGCACAAAAGAGAAAACAAAAACATATAGTCCTTTGGTCTATTTATTAACTGAAAGGACATCACCAGAATTAAGTTATTTAGAATCGAAGTGGGCATCTTTGATGTCTTATGGAATGACAACTGACCTACTCCAGGAAGTATTTCCATTAAATGCTAACATCTCCTCTGTTTTTAATAATGCTCGACAAACAGCTAATCGATTAGAAGCAGAAATAGGCGATGAAGAAGTATTTTTCATCAATGGTTGCCAGCGCGAGTTCGATGAGCTACCAAAACCAGAAGCACCATTAACAGTTGGCATAGATGGAGGATATGTTCATGCTCGTGAAGGTAAGAATTGTAAAGCGGGTTGGTTTGAAGTTATAGTTGGTAAAAGCTTACAAGAGAACAAGGAAACGAAAAGATTTGGTTTTGTTACTACATATGATAAAAAATCTAAGCGTAGACTATATGAAATGTTGAAAGGGCAAGGATTGCAGATGAACCAAAGGATTACATTTCTTTCAGATGGTGGAGACAATGTTAGAGATCTTCAATTATATATGAGTCCACAGGCAGAGCATGTGCTTGACTGGTTTCACATTACTATGCGATTAACGGTTATGAACCAAATAGTAATCGGATGGGCCGACAGTAACAACGATAAACAAGATGTAAAGGATCACTTAGAGAGTATAAAATGGTGCTTGTGGCATGGTAACGTATTTAAGGCACTGAAGTACGTAGAGAATCTAACTTTTAAATTAGATCCAGATAATGAAAATAAATATGATAACAAAGATAAATTGTATAAATTAGTAAATGAATTTTACGATTACATAAATTCAAATAGTAACTTTATTGTTAACTATTATGATCGACATCACTATAGTATCTCTCGCGAAGCTTTTAATTCCTCAGACCCAATATTTTAATGGCCGACAAGAGGTCAAAGCGGAGATTCATTTAATATTTGTGAAAGAGTAAACCCATTACCAGGTAAATATAGAAGG
>JADGAM010000406.1:0-1613 GCA_015232015.1 Oligoflexia bacterium
ATGGGAAGGCCCAATACAGAATCAAAATAACCAAAAACAAAGTTGAAGTAGAATAAGGTGGCAGATTTTTATGATTGGAAAAATTAATAAAATCCCGATAGATCAAGTTGTAGAAAATGAAGCATTTGTGACTAAAACACTTGTTGATAATTTAGATGATCTTAGTGAAGCTGTAGGTTTGAATTTAACAAATGCTTGTTCAGAACAAAAGGCCGGAAATTTCAGAGCAGATATATTGGCGGTAGATGAAGAATCTGGCAGTACAGTGGTCATAGAAAATCAACTTTATAAAAGCGATCACGATCACCTCGGAAAAATTTTAACCTACTTATCAAATCTTGATGCCAAAATTGCAATCTGGATCGTTGGAGACCCTCGGCCAGAGCATATAAATGCAATTGGATGGTTAAATGAAACTCGTCTTTCTAGTTTTTACTTGGTAAAGTTGGAGGCCATCAAGATAAATGAATCAGAGCCAGCATTTCTCTTCACTCTTATTGTTGGGCCTAGTGAAGAGGTAAAAGAAATAGGGGAAACTAAAGAAGAAATTTCTGATGGGAATCCAATCTTGAAAAAATTCTGGATACAATTATTACAAAAAGCTAAGCTGCTGACAAAACTTCACTCAAGTCGTGGCCCTTCCAGTAGATGTTATTTATGGGATCGTACTGGCGTGAGAGGATTGCACTGGGGATATTATATCCGCAAAAGCGATTCACATGTTGAACTATACATTGATCGAGGAAGTAATTCCGATGAAGAGAATAAAGAAATTTTCGAGCAGTTAAAAAAGAATAAAGAAGAAATTGAATCTGTATTAGGGCCTCTTTCATGGGAACGTTTGGATGATAAAAGAGCATGTCGAATTATAAAACTATTGCCGGATGGAGGTCATCAAAGCGATGAATCAAAATGGTCAAGTATTCAGGATAAGATGATCGAAGCAATGATTCAATTTGAGAAAGTGGTTGCTCCATTTGTGAATAAACTTAGTATTTAAAAACAATAAAATATCCTTAACGTTATAAAAATTTAGTTGGACTTGTATTTTTTATCGTAATCAATGGAGGTATTTTAAATTGAACAAAGTTTCTTTCTGCTCCTGAGACAGCAATAACTTGTTGTTTTAAGTAATCGATTAAAGGTTGATACTTAGATTGTGAAATCATTTCCGATAATACTATTCCTGTTACCATTGGTTTATATTTATCATCTTTAATAATTTTATGAATTTCGTTCATGCGCAGGATTGGATCAGTGATGATTGTTTTTGAAAACATTGATATTAAAATAGCAGGAGTAATTATTGTTTTTTTGGAATTATTCCTAAATAAATCTTGAAAATTTGGAGGGATAATTATTTTTGTAGTAATAAACAGTTTGTAGTGAACTAAAAAATCGAATAAAAATAACAACGTGAAGAAACCATGAATTTGCATCTCATCTCTGGTTTTTCCTGAAAAATGATCTTGAAAAAATCCAAGCTGTTTAATTTCATTTTCAAGATCAGAGCGATAAGTGTTTTTACTATGCCTACTATTTCCTAACTTATGGTTATCTAATCTCTTAATCTCTCTGTTATTTCCATTAATCCTCTCTTCGATAACATCTTT
>JADGAM010000406.1:1676-2141 GCA_015232015.1 Oligoflexia bacterium
CTCCAATAAGCAGTTCTTTGAAATTAGATTCAAAAATTTTATCATCAAATGGCTTTAAGATTTCAACAATGATTTCCTCGAAAGATTTAAAATCATCACTATGTTCGATTCTTTCCAAAGAATTGTTAAGAAAATCTATTTCCCTTTTATAATAAGGAGATGGTTTGCCGTTTGTTATGTATAAACTAAAGTTAATTTCATCTTGAATAGCAGCGACAATTTCTTTTTTACTTGGAAAATAATTCATCTTTGTCTCGCCTTGTTTCACAAAACATAGTTGCAAAAAGTCAATCACTTATTCTCAGAAAAAAGAGGAAAGAATGAGCGATTTTTATCAATAAAGTATTTTTATATTCTATTCCTGCAACAGAAGCAACAACAGAGCAAGGAGTTTTTTATGTCAGCAAAAAGCATCCCAAAGAACATTGAGTTAAAGGAAAAAAGACAGCGATTAAAAGTTTCTCA
>JADGAM010000407.1 GCA_015232015.1 Oligoflexia bacterium
GGAAGTAGTCCATATGATAGTCAGAAACCATATTGTGGTTATAATGGAAAATTGGTTGCTCAAAATGGAACTTTAATTGAGGCCGCTACAAGCGCATATTGTGTTTGCGTTCCAGAGTATGATTGTAAGTTTTGGTATAGAGAAGGCCGTTTTGTTGATTATTTAGATAAGAGTCAGCATGTAGGTTGTAATCAGAGTGGTGAATTATATTGGGATGGAGTAGCTCCACATCGAGATTCGGATTGGTGTATTTGTCAGGATAGAAAAACTCCTGCAATAGAATGTCCTCAAGGACAAACTTACAAATACACAGGAGGCAGTCCATATGATAGTCAATCACCGTATTGCGGATATAATGGAAAATTAGTTGCTCAAAATGGAACTTTATTAGAGGCGGCCACAAGCCAATATTGTGCGTGTGTTCCCGAATATGATTGTAAATTTTGGTATCGTGGAGGCCGTTTTGTTGATTACCTTGATAAGAGTCAACACGTTAATTGTAATCAACAAGGTCAACTATATTGGGATGGAGTAGCTCCACATCGGGATTCCGATTGGTGTATTTGCCAGGATAGAAAAACCGCATCAGTTTCATGTCCGACAGGTCAGGCATACCAATATATCGGAGGAAGTCCGTATGCTGCTCAAAATCCGTATTGTGGTTACAATGGGAAATTGGTTTCTAAAACCACTGGGGTGCAACTTGAAACCGCCACTTCTGCATACTGTGTTTGCACACAAGAGTATATGTGTAATTTTTGGTATCGTGGCGGGAGATTTGTAGAATATCTTGAAGCACAATATATAAAGTTGGCAGGTATTCATCATTCTCAAAAAATTTTTCTCTATCATATAGAACTGAAGGAGTATAATCAAAATAAACTGAACCACTAAATACAAATTCTCCTCGTATTCCTTCTTCGTCAGCATCAGCACCATTAGCATTTGTTTCAAAAATAACGACATTAACTTTCATTATCAATACATGTTTTTCTGAATCAAAATTAACCATCTCATTACTAATTTCATCAATAAGAAAATTGCTTCCTTCCATCATTTTATACAATTCAGTGTTCATTTCAAATCACATCCTATTACTACTTACTTATAACGGCCTTAATAACGATTTTATTTTATTTTATTTTTTCTTGCTACAACCGCGCCCATTTTATCTACTGATACTATCATTTTATCACCATTGTCACTGTTGCTAAATTTAAATTTGTCATGAATAACAACATTCGAGCTCACCCAAATTGCAGGTACTTTTTGAACAGCACCGGACAAAACAAAGGATGCCACTCTTCTATGATCCAAAGTCCATATATTGCCATAAATATCTTTCCACACTCTTATTTTCGGAATAGCCTTAATATCTAATTTTCCATATTTGATATCTTTAGCGTTTTGTACTACAGTATAAACGCCATCTTTGGTTCTATTACTACACCCGGCCTGCATGTAATGAATATCTTCAATTTGTAATTCAACCTCTTTTCCTGCTAATATATCCTGAGATATATCTATTTCAGGAAGATTCATTCGCTTTTCTCTTCTGTAATCGCGCTTGATTTTAGATCTATCAACCAGTTCACAAAAATTTAATCCCGATACCTCTTCTTCTAACTGTTTTAGAGTAGTAATTTTAGCAGCAGAACAGCTTGAACTGATTACACTAGCACTTTTATTTTCATCACTAGCAAAAGCACTTTGTTTATCCAATGCCAATAAAGTAAATGAAAAGAATAAAACTATAATTCCAGTCAGAATTAAACTAGTTACAATTTGAGAATGTTTCTTGGAATATTTTTTTAAATTTATAAAAGAGAGGTCTATTTTCATAATATAATAACTCCTGTTTGATTTTTTAAAAAAAAGTTATTCTAATATTTTTGGATTATTGAAACATCAACAAAATATTTTAAAATGCTAGATTAGAATTATTTAAAGCAGTTATGAAAGTAGACTCTTAAAATAAAAATTTTTTAGTTATCGCAAAGTGCCCATTTTTGTGGGCACGCTCAATATCTTAGGGAAAAATTAATTTTATTTAGTTTAGATATTATGATTTCAGATGCTAAGATAGTCTGAATCTGATCTCCGATCTGAGATCAGATTCAGAAATCCCAATGG
>JADGAM010000408.1 GCA_015232015.1 Oligoflexia bacterium
CCACCAACCCATCCCTTGAAAAACAAGCAAAGGCCGTCATGTCTGTAGGAGAAGGATTTAATTTTGAGGGAATGGATTTCGCAAAACACTCGCCACTACATCTTGACGCCAATATATTTATTCCAAACCCTCTTGCACTAATCTATCTAAAGATGAGATCTTATTACCACAATCCAGAAAGGAAGAAAGATTTCGTTGATATTGTAGAGGTAATATTGAGACTTTCTACTGAAAGTAATATCTTTGCTGACCTAAGGACTGTCATCGATGAATATAGTGGAAAATTAATTCACGAACAGATAGAAAGGATGTGTCTCGATATTGAGCAAGACAAAGGTGGTATATGGGATCTTGACGACATTAAAGAAAGCATGGATGAGAGAGGTATATTGGGTCAGTTCGAATGGAGCGAGATCCCGGATACTTTTTTATTTTTTAGAGAAAAGATTTTTAGCTCATAGTTAATCAAAAATCCCTTCTTGTTTTTACTGAATACAGCTATGACCATGTGAGTGAGACGTTGAATAAAGGTCGTGAAATTAATAGTGTAGCAGAAAAGAAAAATTAGATTATTTTCGTAGATAATTAGAGGGAAAAAAGCTATGTTTACCTCTGATGTAAAGAGTATTTTTTACCAATAGTAAAAATACTCTTTTGATGGTTCTTTTAAATTCAAATACTGGTGCAAGAGTGGCCATTGTTATCTCTGTATGTAAGTACGATAGATAGCAATGACAATAGACGAGAGGATCTTGATCGTTTGTTATTCAATTAAACTAAGGAGTAGCAAATGATCGATAACATGATCAACAATAATAGTAGATACGAAAAAATTTCTACGGGAATTAATTTTGACCATTTAACAAAGCGATTTATTGTTCAATTCTGTGAACGTCACCCAACTACAGGAAAACCTCGCAACTTAATTCGAGTTAAAGATGATGATAACCAAGATATTAAGACACTAAAAATTGCTAAAGAAATCAGAGATGGGATTAAAAAGAAATTGCTTGGTGATTTAGATTCTGAATCCCACCCACTGTGGAAAAATGTTGTGAATGAGTTTATTCAGGTGATGATTAACGATGGATATGGGAAGAAAACTATTCACAATTATAAAACATGTCTTGAGGGCAATACCTTTCCATGTTGGGGTAATCATCGCATTGATTCGATAACTACCGATGAGATTAGAAAGTATTTTTGGGATAACACCATAAAGTGGTCGCCCTCTCATAAAAAGAGCATGTTAAAAGTTGTTCGTGCTGTTTTCAATTATGCTTTGGAACGGGAATATATCAACCGAAATCCTGTACCAAAAATAAAAATTAAAACGGGCGATAAACTTAAGAGTGTTTTAAATGAAGATCAAATAAATTATTTTCTAACTAAGGCCAAGTCATACAATAGTCCCTGGTATCCTATCTGGGCCGCGGCCATTTATACTGGTTGCCGTACTGGCGAACTCTACGCTCTCAAATGGTCAAAGGTCGATCTAAATAATAAGATTATTAAAATCGATGAATCCTGGAATAGCAAAGATGGTTTTAAAGAAACAAAATCTGGCGATGACAGGATGGTAGAGATTGCCGAACCCTTACTTTATATTCTTAAAGAACTAAAACTGCAAAGACCAAATAACGAGTTCGTTTTACCAAGAATAAAAATGTGGGACAAGAGAGATCAGGCCCAAGACCTTCAATTCTTTTTAAGTGGTATTGGACTTCCTAAAATTCGCTTTCACGATCTGCGGGCCAGTTGGGCCACGCTAATGCTTACCAAAGGTGTGGAGCCAATTAAAGTAATGGTGATGGGTGGATGGAAGGAATTAAAAACCATGGAGAGATATATTAGGCAAGCAGGAGTTGATATCAGAGGAATTACAAATTGCTTAAAAAATCTTCACGATCCTGCTTTCAAGGGAGGAGAGGTTCTGGAAATAAAATTCCAAAAATCTTAGAGTAAAATGTATTAAGTTTGTATTGAGAAAGTCATACACTCCCCGCAAAGCAGGGAGCTTGGCGAGTATTTGAGCTCCCCCAAGGGGAGCGATGTTAATAGTTAATCCTTGCTAATAAATTCGACCTTAAAA
>JADGAM010000409.1 GCA_015232015.1 Oligoflexia bacterium
TCCATTGCTATTTTTTCCATAATTAATTTTTACAGGAACTCCATGTTCTTTCATCGATTTGTTAGTTGCCTCTAAAATATACACTATATCTAACCCCATTCGTCCATCACTAATGTTTTTTTCTTTGCCTTTCAAAATATTTATAAAACTTTGATCTTGTGCTTTTAATGGCTCCTGAACTTTTATCTTCGGAATACTAATATCTCCTTCTCTTGCTAATAATTGAAATTCTCCCAATGAATCATAATATGGTTCTTTAATAACACCTTTATCATAAATCCAAACTGATCCTGTAGAACTCAAATCATCCCAAGTTGCCATTTTTTTATTTCCAATAACAGTCATCTGTCGAACCTTTCTAGGATTTAACCAACTAACATGAACATTTGCTAAAACATCACCAGGGTATCTAAGAGTAATAAAAGCTACATCCTCTATTTCAGAGTTAAGCTTAGGCAAACCTACTGCTGAAACTTCGATAGGACGAGCACTTAAAATATGATTAAAAATTGAAATATCATGAGTAGCTAGATCATAAACTGAGTTTACATCTTGTCTTATCGGTCCAAGATTTGTACGAACAGCAGTCATATGACTGATTCCCCCTAATTCCTCTCTACTAACTAACTCTTTTAAAAAATTTATTGCTGAATTATATAGAAAGATATGACCTACCATCAAAGTGAGCCCTTTTTGCTCAGCAATGTTTAGCAACTCCTCGCTTTCATGTGCGAATGTAGTTAGTGGTTTTTCACACAAAACATTTTTTCCAGCAAGCAACGCCTCTTTCACTACGCTATAATGAGTTTTCGTAGGAGTACAAACAACAACTGCCTTAATATCATTATTCTTAAATATCTCGCGATTATCTGCAGTAACATGCACATTTGGATATTGAGTAGCTATTGTTTTTCTTCTCTTCTCATCAAGATCAGATACTGCCCAAACCTGACAATCAGCCAAAGAATCAAAAGTTCTAACGTGATTTGGACCCCAGTGCCCTGCGCCTATTACTGCCAACTTAATCATACATTTTCCTCATTTTTTGTTATTAAAAAATCCTTTTAAATTATTAAATATTTTAAAATAAAAAAGTATCAGCGAGATAATTACTTTGTCAATCAACGAATATTACAATACAGCTCCGTGCAAAGACATTAGTGGCATTAAAAATTTGTTGTTTCATGGGCTCTCCTGTGAGTTCCTCTACTCATGGATGGAAATACTTCAAACCTTTAAATCGAAAGATTTAAATTATACATTGCAATATAAATCAACCAAAGAAGGTACCATTGAGACAACATTAAAACTATAACCACAAACATACAGCAGTAATTCTCGATATGAACATCGTATAAAGCGAGTTATATTCAACCTCTGATGTAGTGAGTTTTTACGCAGAATTTTTTTTAAAAAACAATCATTTACAGAGGAGAAAAAAATACGCCGAGAATTACTGCTAAAGATAATGTAATAACTGAAGATGAACCATCCATGTTATCAAGAAGATTAAATGCATTACTAATTGCTAAAAACCAAAATATTGTCATAAAGAGAGAAACAATCTGTGATGAAAAACAATGCATGACTAAGCCAAGATAGGAAGCAACTCCAACAGATAACAACTGTCCAAGAATTTTATAATGTGGTTTGAGTTTGAAAATATCATCAATTAGACCAAAAAAAATTATCAAAGAGCCAAGCAATAAACCAAGATACTGAGATCCTCCTCTCTTAAATATCAATAATTTCGAGAATTGATTGAATACATCGTTAAACTGAAATGGAATGATAAAAGTTGTTGATAAGCTCCAATAAATTATTATGAAAAGATATTACTACTCTAGTAAAAAAATACGTAGAAATAAAAGTTAGAAAAAGCAACAATTATCAATAATAGAGTACTTGTTCAAAGAGAATACTCCTTATTAACTAAAATAAAATGTCATAGGAGATTCCATATTTTTGAATTTCCTTGTTTTTACTTTCCATAAGAATATTATTTAAATATTATCTTAAAAATGCCAAGCATGCATTTATTAAAAACAATTAGGTTATGCTGTAACATATAAAGAAAATTTGAAAATATGAA
>JADGAM010000040.1 GCA_015232015.1 Oligoflexia bacterium
TTAGATCTAAGGTTTTAAAATGATTTTTGAATATTTGATTATATCAACCGAATCAACAGATGAAGATGAAAAATTTGATGAAAATTTCGCTATCGATGAAAGCAAAATGATAGAAGACATAAAAAATTTGTTATTATCTTGTGATTCATCTGATGAGGCAAAAAAAAGAGCGCTAGCAGTTCATAATTGGGCCAAGAATAGGATAAAAGAGTATTGGTTTTCTAGAATGGCACTATTAAAATTGTTAAAAAGATTGTTTAAAAATAAATCAGATAAATCTAATGTGATATCTTCGCATTTGCCTTTAAATTTTTGTGACTTGAATATTGAAAATAATAGAAACTTATTAAAATTTAAAAATTTATTAACATCAATAACCCATACCTATGGAATGGTTGTTAGCGGTTTAGCAGATGAAAATGAAGATAATATTTTGGCGTTTGGTTTGGATATTGAAAAAATTGACAGAAGATTCTCCGAAAATACAAAACGTATGTTTAAAAATAATTTTGATGAAAAAAAAATTGATTTGATTAAATTATGGATCTGTAAAGAAGCAGCATTCAAAGCTTTGGACCCAATAATAAAATCAATTTTATGTGAATCAAAGGCCACTTTTTCTTCTTCATTTAATTCATTTAATTTAAAAAATATTTGGATAAAAACTAATTCATTTTCTTGTTATCACTTTGGTATTTTTGTTTCTGATAGTTTTGATAAAAACACTTCACCATTAGGTATTATAGAAATCTCTTTAATAAGAAAAATAAATATTCGCTATTTTTTGGCCAAGGCCATTTTAACCAAAGCAATTAGTTTAAAGTCTATACAAGATAAAATTAGTGTATTAAATTAATTGCACTGTTTTCATTTTTCATCGAAGAGTAAAAGCTGCCCACAATTGATAATGTTCTTTGTAAATCAGACAATTGAAGTAAAATGAAAAATATTAAAAAAAAATTTGACGAAATATTTGATCTACTTTCTAACAAATTAAAATTTGGGAGAAAGAAAAATACTACAGAAGATTTTTCTGCTTATCCTAATTCTAGCTTAGACCCTGGGTCGGAAAATTCTGGTTTAAGTAAGCGCTTAAGTAAATTTAAAAATATTAAAAATTTAAGAAGTAATTTTGTTTCAAAGAGTTTTGCCTCATATGAAGTGGGTTCAATTTTAAAAAAAATTGGAAAACATGTTTTTAATGTTCAAAATAGACCAATTATTCATAAAATATTTATTTTTTCAATGTTGGTAATGTTACCCTATCTGGTAGGTAAAATTATTGCAGTTGTTTTAACTACTCCTAATATTACTTCCCATAAGAGTGCCAAGATATACATTCCTTCAAGCGTCGAGAGTGATCTTATTCGCGATATAGAAAAAATTCAAATGGCCAATCTATTTCATGCTAAGTTAGTTAATGATATTGATGAGGGCGGTAATAAGAAGAAAAAAGTTGTAAATGAAAATGTTATTTGTACAGTGTCGCAAACGAAATCCTCTTTGCCCATAAAAATTATAAGTACTATTGTTTTACAAAATTCTGCAAAATCTATTGCTTCTATTATGACAGGTGGCGGGGAAAGTGATTTAAAAACGATAAAAGAGGGTGAAAAAATTGCTGATATGGCCATAGTAGGTAAGATTGAGAGATTAAAAATTATTTTTAGGAGTTTGCAAACGGGAGAGTGTGAATATGTTGCAGATGATGAAGAATTAATGACACAAGCTCGCGGAGGACAACTCTTATCTGCAAAAGAAGGCAAAAAACTGATGAATAGTATGAAGCAGATGGAAGGTATAAAAAAATGATGGTGATCAATTCTATATATCCAAAAAACTTTTTAATGATAAATTACAAGAGATAGATCGCATTTTAAGAGATGCCAGAGCAGTTCCCATACAAAATCCTGATGGTAGTATGAGCTTTAAGATAACTGAATTAGTACCTGGAAGTATATACTCTTATCTTGGCATTGAAGAAAATGACAAGATTTCAAAAATAAATGGAAAGAAAATTGCCGGACTAAATGAGATCATGAATTTGTTTGCTTCTTTACAAAATCTTGAAAAATTACAATTGACAGTGATTAAAGAAGATGGAAATGAACATACATTTAACTATGCTTTTTCAAAGTAAGGTAATGCTATTATGAAGGTTATATTCATATTTTTATATTTGTTATTATTTATAATTTTTTCGTCTATATCAATAGGGATTCATCAAAATGCTTATTCTCAATTTAATAAGTATGATTCAAGAACACAGTTAGAGGGGGGAGCAGCTGGTTCTGAGGCAGGCACAGGAATGATAGATCCCAATACTGGTGCTCCTATAGGGCAGTCATATGTTCCAGGAAGTGATGGTGATGAGGATATGGATATGGGCGGTGGCTACCCTGGTGGAGATATGGGCGAAGGTGATTATTCAGGAGGAGATTTATCACCTGATCGTAGTGGTATTGATTCTGATGGTGGAGCAGGTGGAAAAACGGGAGGCAAGAATGGAAAAAATGGCAAACGTGGACGATTAAATGGTGTGGGAGGAATTAGTGATGATGATGATTCTCAAGGGAATGTGTTTGGCAGAGGTACAGGAATAAATGATGCTAAATCTGGGAAGAAGAAAAAAGAGTTTGTTACATTAAATCCGGAGACAGCATTTGGTCCAGAGGTAATTACAAGTTTTGATCACCCCAATGTTGAAATACTTGATCTAACTAAATTTATGCAAAAACTTACAGGACTTAATTTAATTTATGAAAAAGATATTAAAGGAAAAATTTCTATTGTAGCACCAACTCCCATTACGGTGGGTGATGCTTGGAAAGCATATTTAATAGCATTAAATATTAATGGTTTTACCATGGTAAAAGCTGGTGCATTTTATAAAATTACTAGAATACAAAATATCAGAAATATGCCCGCTAAAATTTATATGGGAAATTATACTCCCAATACTGAAAATTACGTAATGAGAATTGTGCCTTTAAAAAATGTTAGTAGTGCTGAGATCACTCGTAGTTTTAGAACATTTATGTCTCAATATGGACGAATAATTGAGATAAGACAAACCAACACAGTAATATTACATGATACTGGTGCAAATATAAATCGTTTAGTAAAGCTTATGAAATTTCTAGATGTGCCAGGGCACGATAATACTTTACATATATTTAAAATTGAGAATTCATCGGCCTCGGAGATAGTTAATTTACTTGATCGAATTTTAAAGAGTCAAAATGCTGGATCTCGTTTTGGAGGAGGCGGTGATTTACCAACAGGGGGAAGACCCCAAAGCTATGATGCTAGCAAATTAGTAGCGGAATCAAGAACCAATTCCATAATAGCTATGACTAACGAAGAAGGCGCTAAACAATTACAAACGTTAATTAAAAAACTTGATGTAAAAATAGATTCAAATGGTGCTGGTCAAATTCAAGTTTATTATTTGAATTATGGTGATTCTGAAAACTTGGCCAAAACACTTTCATCTCTAGTATCAACTGCAGGACCAGGTGGACCAGTTCGCTTTACTAGATCTCCAGGAGAACTTCCTCCACTGTTTTCATCTGCTGTAAAAATTACTTCTGATAAGGCCAACAATGCATTAGTAGTGATGGCCTCTCCAACAGATTATTTGACTATAAGAAATATTATATCAAAGTTAGATGTCCCTCGTGATCAGGTTTATGTTGAAGGTCTTATCATGGAGGCACAAGTAAGTTCTGGAACTACATTTGGAATAAGTATTATTGGAGCTTATGGTAGTGGAAGTGCGCAAAAAATTATTTCTTCTCCTGCAGGAACGGCGGACCTTTTAAGTTTGCTTACAAATAACATTACTAGTTTATCTGGACTATTTATAGGCGGCGGTGGCGGTAAAGAAGTAGAGATTACTAGTGGTGGTAATAAGATGAAAATTAATACTGTAAATGCATTGATAAAAGCAATTGCTAATGATTCTAGTACAAATGTTTTGGCCACTCCTCAATTATTAGTTATGGATAATGAAGAAGGAGTTTTTGAGGCCGGTGAAACAGTACCTACTTTACGAAGGGAAAATGCAGCTAACGGAAGTACGACTACTTCTGTACAAGATCAAAAGGTTGCACTAACACTTAAAATTACTCCGCAAATAAATAAAGTCACTCACATGGTTAAATTAAAAATTAATCAAAAGGTTGATGATTTTTCAGGAAGAAATACTGGTATTTCTGAGGGTGCGGCCACAACTACTCGAGTTGCTCAAACCGTGGTGCTTGTTAGAGACAAAGATACCATTGCAATGGGTGGTTTAATGAGAGATAAAAATATTGAAACAGAATCAAAGGTACCTTTGCTTGGAGATATTCCAGTTCTTGGTTGGCTTTTTAAACAAAAAACCAAATCTACAGAAAAGGTTAATTTATTATTCTTTTTAACTCCAAGAATTTTGGCCTCATATGAAAAGGACACTGCTCAAACTACAAAAGATGTTTTAAGTAGAAGGAATGCTCACTTGTATAAAGTAATGGGCGATAATGATCCAATGGCCTCAACTGTTAAGGCACTTTATAAAAAAGCAGAACAACAAGAAAAAGGACCACTTTATGACACAAAATCTTCTAGTAGATTTATTGAAGAAAATAAAAAGGGAAGTGGTGATGATAGCAATAATAATAGCAATAGCAATGATCGGAATGCTAATGATCGTAATGCTAATGATGGTAATGTGATTAATAGTAATTCTAATACCTCTACTTCATCTCCTTTTTCTCCAGAGATCAATAAAAATGATATGAACAAAGATAGAAATAATGAAGTAAATGATATGAATAAAGATGTAAAAGTAAACACGGATGTAAATAAGGATGTAAACAAAGATACTAACAAAGATACCAGAAATAGATTCAGGCGCAATAAGAGTAGTAGAGTAAAAGATTCTAATGTTAGTACTGATGTTGGTGGAAGTGTTGATGTTGTAGAACCTGTTCAACCACAACCTACAGCTACAACATCAGAACCTACAAAACCAGTAGAACCAGCAAAAGATGACAAGGGAAACACGGAAAACAAGGAAAGCAAAGAAAAGGAAAAGGAAAAGGATAGAAATGCGGTAATGAATGGAGATATTCTTTCTTCGGTATCAACAGTAGAAGATGTTCCAGAGTATAAAAAGATTGCAGCGGATTCTGCAAGTAAGAGACAGACGAAATAAACTAGAAGAGAAAAATTAAATGAGACTTTCAGAGCACATGCTTGAAAAGATAGAGGATAACAAAGTTAAGATTGGCGAATTGCTAGTCCAATATACCTCTTTAACTAAAGAACAACTAAGTCAAGCATTAGCGATTCAAGAAGAGACAGGGCAATTAATTGGTGAAATTTTACTTAAGAAAAATTTCATTCATCCTAACGACATTGTTAAGGTATTATGTTTTCAAAATAACATTCCATACATGAATGAAATTAGTGTTGATGAAATTGATCCCAACATTACTCGTAATTTAACTATAAACTATGCTAAACAACATGAGGCACTTCCAATACTAGAAACTGATTACTCAATTACGGTGGCAGTTAGTGACCCATTTAATTTTAATGTTGTAAACGATCTTCAAATTATATTTAATAAAAAAGTAATAGTAGTTGTTACTACCTCTCTTAAATTACAAGATGCCATCAATAGAGTTTATGAGCGAGCAAATCAAAATCTAGTAGATAGTATTGAAGATGAATTTGAAGATTCACTAGATTTAGAGGGACCAATCGATATCTTAGATGCAGGCGCAGACGATGCACCAGTTATTCGCTTTGTTCATTCAATTATTTTTAGGGCCGTGAAAGAGCGCGCTTCTGATATTCATATTGAACCTTACGAAAAAGACACCGCCTACAGATTTCGTATTAATGGAGTTATGAAAGAGGTTTTGAGACAACCTAAAAAAACTCATGCAGCAGTATCATCAAGAATAAAGGTTATGGCCAAATTAGATATTGCTGAACGAAGGCTTCCTCAAGATGGACGTATTCCAATTAAAATGGCGGGTAAAAATATTGATATTCGATTGAGTACTGTTCCCATACAGCATGGTGAACGTATTGTTATGAGAGTATTGGAAAAGGGAAATACTATTTTAGGTCTAGAAAAATTAGGCTTTAGTGGTTTAATCTTAAATGGACTTGATGATCTTTCTCGAAAAAAACATGGTGTGATTTATGTTTCAGGACCTACTGGACATGGAAAGACTACCACTTTATTTGCCTTACTAGATCGAATAAATAGTCCAGATAGAATGATAATTACTGTTGAAGACCCAGTGGAGTATGAGATTCCAGGCATTTCTCAAATTCATGTTAACTCTAAAATTGATCTCTCATTTGCAGTGGCCCTTCGTTCGATTCTACGTCAAAACCCAGATGTGATAATGGTTGGAGAGACAAGAGACCAAGAGACTGCGGAAATTGCACTTACTGCTTCTCAAACTGGTCACTTCGTGCTTTCAACAATACATACAAACGATGCTGCCTCCACACCCACAAGATTAATTGATATGGGAGTAGAACCATTTTTAATTTCATCTTCCCTTGTGGCAGTGTTAGCACAAAGACTTATTCGTACTCTATGTCCTGAATGTAAGGTCCCACATACGCCATCTTCGTTTGAATTAACTTTAATGCAAATTAAAACTATTCCAAGTGATGCTACAGTATTTAGACCCAAAGGATGTGTGAAATGTGATAGAGGTTACTCAGGTAGAACTACTGTTGCTGAGTTAATGATCATAAATGATGACGTTCGCTCTCTGATTTTGGTACGCTCAGATGCTGGTTCCATTAAAAAAGCGGCAGTCAAACACGGGATGCGTACTTTGCGCCAAGATGCTTTATCAAAACTTTTTCAAGGAATTACATCTATTGAAGAGATAGTAAGAACAGTAAATGAAGATGAGCTGGTTATTGAGAGCCAAGGAATGGGAATTTAATTTGATTTAATTTAATCTCCACCGTTTAATTCATCTAATTCACCTAAATCTCCAGCAACTCCTCTGCTATTTATCTCTTTTCTTATTTGAGCTACTCTAGATTTTTTTGCAGAAAGTATTTGATTTTGAACCTTATGTGCTTTAATCAACATCTCCTTTTGTTTTTTTTCTTGATTTTCAATATATGTTTGATAAATTTTTTGACCATACTCTGATAGACCTTCGATAGGAGATTTTTTGTGAGAGAATTCATGTACTACAATATCTCCATTATACTCATTGAGGTCGCCTTCCGTAATTACATTTACATTTGTATTTACACTTACATCATCTCTATTAGTAAGCCCAGTACTGGAGGTTAAACGATGGTTACTAGAATTAGTAATAGTGTTATCTCTAATATTAATATTAATGTTAATATTATCATTTGAAGTTAAATTGTTTGTTGGCATGATTGTTGTTACATTTGGCCCCCAGGGAGAAAGAAGATAATTTACCAATAAAAAAATAGAGGAGAATGGCAGAACAAGATAGTAAAACGTTTTAGATATTATGTTCTTTATTCGCATTTTAATTAACCTTATGATTGAAATTAAATGGTTGAAAATTGAAATTAATTGCGATTTTTTATTATTGATTTCTGATCGGATAAATCGGATTTAAAATTGACTAAAAAGAACAAGCAATAAAAGTAAATAATAATGACATTAATTTTTGGCAACGATATGAAAAATTGTAAGGAAACTAGTATCACTATATGAGGAAAAAATAAAAAAAGTGAATTTTTTTTTTACAAAGGTTTAATAAAAAAGTGTCTATATAATTGACAAAAAATGAGAATGTGAGACAATTAATTTAGTTTTTGGTCAATGTGATCACGTGATTACGTGATGATCTGATTGATGTAAATATTTTTTCTTTATGGTCTTTTATTTTTTTTCAATTTCTTGATTAAAGTAATTGTTAGTATTTGACGAAAAAAGTTTATTGAGTTGAATTTCAAATTAGTTCATAATTTGAATATAATTTTAAAATTATATTCTGTATTATATTATTATTAAATGCTACTAAGATGGGAAAGTTTATTTAAGTTTCTAGTTGCAGTTATTTTGTTAGGGGGAATTTAATGTTCAAAATAAATATATCGTTATTATTATCGATATCAATATCGATATCGACGTCGATTGCATTAGTGATGCTATCTGGATGTGCAACCCATAAAATTGGATTATTAGAGGTTAATGATGCTAGTCGCTTAGGCATGCCTGAACAAGTTAGCAATAAAATTAGTGAGGGTAGTGGTATAGCTAGTGAATTAGCAAATATGAATAGTTTATCAAATACTCAAATTTCTAGATATGGTACAACTGCAAATTTACAAAAAATTGTTCAAACTCCATCACAGTCATTAGTTAATCCTTCTATAACTTCCCCAGCGACTGCTGAAGTTGGTCCATTACTTATTCCATTAGAGGGAAAAAGAGATGTAGTTGATCAGTGGATAGACTATTTTACTCAAAGAGATAGAGGCCGCTTTATTCGGCATTTGAAAAATGGACAAAAATATAGGCAATTAGTGGAATCAATTTTAAAAAAATATAATCTTCCACCTGACCTTTATTATTTAGGTCTAATTGAAAGTGGTTATAATTTAAAAATTAAAAGTAGTGCTATGGCCGTTGGCCCATGGCAATTCATGAAGGGAACTGCAATAAGATATGGATTAAAAGTTAATAAACATGTTGATGAGAGGAGAAATATCTTTAAGGCCACTGAAGCAGCAGCACAATATCTACAAGATTTATTTGAGATGTTCTCCGATTGGGAATTGGCATTAGCTGCTTACAATGCTGGGGAAACGAGAATATTAAAGGCCATAAAGAAAGGTAAATCTCGAGACTATGATGTTTTAACTGGTAGACTTGCAAATGAAGAAAATAGTAAAAATAAAAAACAGAGACTTTTACCTAAGGAAACTTGTCAATACCTACCTAAATTAGTGGCCGCTAAAACTGTTGAACAAAACATGAAAAATTTTGGAATGGCCGAAGATGAAATAAAAAATAATGATACTTCTCAGTTAGAATTCGAAAAGATGTCTCCTTATCAATTTAATTATCCAGTTGCTGTTAATGATATTGTAGCACTTATAAATATTCCAGAGAATGATTTTAGAGAGTACAATCCAGATATAAAGGGTGCATATATAGATGCAACTGAAGATAAACCATTTCAAATTTATTTGCCACAAAACTATTGGAGTTATCTAACTGAAAAATTACAAACGGCATCTCTTCCTAGAATTGAAAAATCAGCAATGAAAAGAGTAGCCTTAGATAATGACGATAGAAAAATTAAGAAATCAAGAAAGTATTATAGTAAAAGCAGTCGAAATAAAAAATCTTTTTTAACTGCTAAAACCTCTAGACGTAACAATTCTATAAGTAATAGCACTAATGGAAAATTGGTAACCTATTTGGTAAAAAGAGGTGATAGCTTAGCAAAAATCGCAGCAAAATTTGGTGTAAGCGTTAAAGATTTAGTAAATGCAAATTCTCTTGGAAGAAAAAGAATTTATCCCAAGCAGCGTCTTGATGTTCCACTAACCGAAAAGATCTAAAAACATAAGTTTAAAATGCAAAAGATAATTAATATTAACAGTATTTTCCTTTCCCATGAAGGGGAAGGAATTCATCTTGGAAAAGCGCAAATATTTATTCGTGTTCAAGGGTGTTCTCTCAAATGTAAAAATTGTGACACTCCTGAGGCATTATCTTTTAAAAATAATAAAATTTTTACGATAGAAGAGATTTTAGAGGAAATTAATAAGATAAATAAAAAATATAAGCTTATTAATAAAAGGATTTCTATTACAGGTGGAGATCCCCTTGATCCATCTCATAAAGATGCAATCTTAGATTTAATTAAAGTTCTAAAGAAAAAAAAATATTTTATTAACATTGAGGCAGCAGGAAACGTAATTAATCCTCAGATATTTAATTTAGTGGATTCAATTAGCTTTGATTATAAAACCCCCTCGGCCGTCTCTGTAAATAGAAGAGAAACTTTGAAAAGTTTATCAGCACTGCCAGCAGTGCCAGCACTTGACCTACTTAAAAAGTTATTTTTAAATAAAAAATATCGAGATAAATTACAAATAAAAAGTGTCATCGAATCAAAAAAAGATTTTTTATACGTCTATAGCTCTTATCTGCAATTATCTAATTCTTTACTTTCTTCACATCCTTCACATTCTTCAAAAAATATTAATTTAGTGAATTGGATTTTAACCCCTTCTTATAGTTTAAAAATGAGTGAAAGTGATTTTAAAAAAAAATTTGATAAAATTTTCAGATGGAATCTAACACTTGCTGGTGGAGCTTTTCGAGTAATTGGACAACAACATAAATGGGTTTATGGAACTAGAAAGAAAAATGTTTAGGGCCTTTTAAAAAACTCGCTAAGTTCCTATTCCTAAGTTACTTTCCTTTTAAAGAACGTTTTTATTATTTTCACTACTTCTTTTTCTTTCTTTATCTATAGTTATTTGATTGATAGGTTGATTTGTACTTGTGTAATAGACTTGAGATCTTCCATTTCCTTTTGCTTGATACATCATGCGATCTGCAAAGTCTAAGATCTCTTCTTTGGTTTTTGCATCTTTTGGATATTCAGCAATACCAATAGAAACAGTTAATGAAAGCACTTGTTGATCTTTGTTGAGATGATTGTGATTATGATTATGACCTGAAAGTGTAAGTTTAGAGGTTTTAAATTTTGTCTTTTCAACTGATTTAAGAATACGGAAGGCAACTTTATTTGCTAAATTAAATCCAATGTTTGGCAATATAATTACAAATTCATCGCCACCATATCTATATATCAAATCGGATTCACGAATCATCTTTTTTAGAATTTTTGAAATTTCGACAAGTACTGAGCTGCCTATTAGATGACCAAAATTATCATTAACATATTTAAAATGATCAATGTCGATAAAAAGAATAGAAAAAATTTCATTTATATCTTGATGTCGTTTTATTGAAAATTCCAAATCAGAGTACAATTTCCTTTGGTTAAATAATTTTGTTACATCATCAATATGAGTTAACATTATCAATCCCTTTAGATTTGTGCGTGCGTGTGGGATTATATTTGGATTATCAGCTGAGATGTAAGAAAGAAGTTCCTTTTCTTCAAAAGGGTAGTGAATAACATCATCAATACCGTTACGAAAAGCATCTATCGCTACTTGATAATCTTTTTGAAGATTAACAAATAATATTTCTGCCTTTGAATGTGAGAATTTAATTTTTTCAATAATAAAAGGATCTGCTTGGAGGAGGATAATAGTAGCATCTTTATCTATTAAATGTATTGAAGAGATATTTTTTGATTTGATATCCGTAATAATTTTTAATTTATTAAGAATGGTCTGATATAATTGACAAAAATCATCTAAGATTTTTTCAGAAGTATTTAGACCTATGATTTTTACTTGCTTATTGATTTGCTTGTTATACATCAAATCCATTTTACATACTTTATAACGAATAATAAAAGTTAATAATAAATAATATTAAAATTTAAGTTTTTTGGGAAGTGCACTTTTACTTGGAGCATCTAACATATCTTCATCAAAAATATTTATAGTCATTTCAATGTTTCTACGTATTTTTTCTATTTTTCGCTCTAACATAAGCTGAATATTTTTGTTTTCTTGCTCTTTTTTCATTAGCCCTTCGATATCAAATTCCAATGTGTCTATCTGACGTTTCAATTCTAAAATTTTATTATCTCTTGTGGTCATTTGCGATTCAGTGTCAGAACGCAGCAACTCCAATTGATTTTCAAGTTCATGTTCCCTTTGTTTTATGGCCTTTAAATCAATTTTTACCTTTTGTCCAAGTTTTTGTATTTCTAATTGATAATTTTTATTTTTTTCTTCAGCAATATGCCTGCGATTTTCTGCTAGCTTTAAACGATAATTTAAATTTTCGATTTCTTCAGAATATCTTTTTTTCGTAATTGTTAATTCAATTTTTGTTTCATCAAGGTATGCCTTTATATTTAGATGATCCTGATCATTTTGTGATTTTTCTCTTTCTAATTTTTCGATTTTTTTAATTAAATGTTGTCTATCTTCTCTTAAATTTCGGATAAAGGTTTTTAATTTAACTAACTCATCTTCATAATAAGATACATATTCTTGCTCTTTATTTGAAACTAAATTTGGAACTAAATTTGAAACTAATTTTTTACTAGAAGGAGTTTTAGTTTGTTCTTCCTGTTCTTTATATTTTGTTTGCTCTTGTTTTACAGGTATTTCTATATTATCAACTTCTTCAATTTCTTCAACTTTTTCTGTTATCTCATCTAATTCCTCTGATGTTTCAATTAATTCTTTTGATTTATTATTAGAAGTAGCAAAAGCTGGAACAGTAAAAAGACCTGTTGCCTCTTCTTCAGATAATCCCATATCAGTATTTGAATCTTTTTCTAATAAGGGGAGCTTTTGATTTTCTAAAGGTGCACTTTCATTACTAATTTCCATATCTTCATCAGTGGGTGCATTAGTTGTTACCGTTACAGGTGTATTTACAGATGAAGAAATAAGAATTTCATTGATACTACTATCATCATCATCATTTTCTTCTCTTTCAGATATATTAGTCACTGATGTTTCTGGTGCTTCGAAGACATCAGAAACTTCGGAAGTATTTTGATTTTTTTTATTTTTATGAATATTTTCAATGTCGCTAATTTGTTTAGGATGAATCTCTTGAGAATTCTTTTTTGTCTCTTTTGTTACCCTGTGATCTTCTACATTCATATCTTCAATATCAACTTCGGTATTTAAATTCATATCAGTAGTATTATTAGCAGAATTTGGTTCAAAGTTGGTAATCTCAGCGGCATTTTCCATCACTAAATCTTGAATTGATGAATTAACTTCAAAATTACCTTCTATAGGTGATGTCATTTGCTTGCTTTCTGATAATTTTGCAGCACTTTCTAAAATCTCTTCTGCTGTTTCAATCTCTGATTTATCAATAGTATCCGTAGCACCTGCTTTTACTTTTTTTTCTATGGAAACGTCATCAATTTCAATATTCACATTGGTTTTAGCAGTAGGTTGAGTTGGTAGAGACGGAGAGGTATTTTGAGATATGTTTTGAGATATATTTTTAGATTGTGGCCCTAATAACTCTGCAGTTTTTGAAATTTTTACTGCCGTTGGTGACGTTGTTAAGGATGAAACAGTTGCAGTTATTGTTTCAGTTGAAGTTGTAGCTTTGGTGGTCTTTTCAGTATCAGCTGGTTCAGTTTCTTTAATTAAGTCAATATTGCTTTCAGCATTTGTTGCAGTAAATTCTAGATGGAAATTTGAGTTGGAAATATTAGTTGCTTCAGAAAGTAGGTCTTTTTTTAGAGTATTGAGATCAAAGACTACAGTTTTTTTATCATCTTCATCATCTTCCTCATCATCTTCTTTATCATCTTCTTTATCATCTTCTTTATCATTTTCTTCACCATCTTTTGCTTCTTTTTCTGGAGATTTTTCTAGGGGTGGAAAAATTTCGGATTCGCCGAAAGTTTCTTGTGGAGACGGAGATGCATCTGAATCCACCTCTCTTGGTGAGTCAATATTAAAAACAATATCATCACTTGCAAGAATTTCTTGTTTTTTTTGCTGTATTTTTTTGATAGCGCTATGAGTTTTGGTTACTTCTTCGTCTTGATTAACAGGTTCATTTTTTTTCATTTTGCTTTGTGTATTGTTAGAGTTGTTTTTGTCGAATTCAGAATTATTATATTTATCAAATAGAGATTGAATCTTTTTATTGAGATTAGAATTAATTACTTCTTTTGATTCTACAGAAGTCTTTACTGTTGAATCCTTGCTTTCTTTCATGATTTTTTACATAACCCCTATCTATAATCCATACATGAATATCCCAGAGCAAAACACTGCAGTAATTCCATTTAATGATTCAGTTAATTTTATAATAACAGGCCTTGCAAAATCTGCAACAGGGGCAATTATCGAACGTTTTTGTACAAGGAGGGTCTTTAAAACATACATCAATAGGATTAGAATAGAGATAAATATTAAATATCAGATTGATTATATATTTTATTATTTATAGTTTATTGTAAATTGTGTTTAATATTGTTTTGTATATTGTATATTTGGGAGTGTCGGTGTGAGACAAGAAAATTATTTATACCTTCTACGGGGTCTATTATCTAGATTATCAACAAGAGTATTAACTACATTAACTTTTTTAACCATTAGTTTACTATTTTTATTTAATTCTAATCAACTTATTGCTATGGCAAGTGACATTGTCATTAAGGATAAAACCATTGTTGGAAATACAGGAAATGGAATTATTGAAGGGGATATGCGTTTTCCTGTTAATGTACTATTACTCGATAATTTTTTCTCTCATCATATAATAGTAGTTGAAAAATCTACTCATAGATTACACTTATATAAAAATAACAATAGCTATCCAGAGTATTTATTTAGCTATCCAATAGCTACTGGATTAACTGCGGGTAATAAGAGTAATAGAGGAGATCTGAAAACTCCTGAGGGAATTTATCAATTAACTGGTTTTTTGCCATCTGAGGCACTTATCCGCCAATATGGTGAAGATGGAAAAAAATATGGAATCGGTGCTTTTGTAACTGATTATCCTAATATTATTGATAAAAAAGATGGAAAAACAGGAGGAGGAATTTGGTTACATTCAACCAATGATGAATCAAGATTATTAAAAGGGCTCGATTCAAAAGGATGTGTGGTTTTGGCCAACCAAAATTTAAAAGAATTATCTCGCTATATAGAATTAAATGCTACTCAAGTAATAATTGTTCAAGATCTTTTATTTTTGAGAAAAGAGACATGGGAAAAAAATAGAGAAGAGATTACTGCTAGAATAAATGGATGGATTAAAGCATGGAATGATAAAGAGTTTAATCGTTATATAAGTTATTATCATAATGAATATCATGACTCCCAGAAGGGCAATTTAAGAAGTTTTAAAAATTATAAAATGTCTGTTTTTCAGAAACCTGGTAAACCAATAATAAAAATAAAAGAAATGTCTATTGCAATTTTTGATAGATATGCAGTAGTGCAATTTGAACAATATTATAAGTCAAACATAATAGATGATACTGGAAGGAAATTACTTTATCTTAAAAAAGATGAAAATTACGATTGGAAAATTGTATCTGAGCTTTTTTATAAGTTAAATAGTACATCAGAAGTAGCATTTAATCCATCAATGCGATTTTTTAAAGATTCAAAAGAAATAAAAAATGACAAGATATAAACAAAATATAAATATAATATTCACTATTCACTAATAATTAGTGGAGATAGCTTTATGCTTTATAATAACTCTAAGAATTTAACTTTTGTAATTTACGATGAACAAAAACCAACAAAGTGCTTCGAGATCAAGAAGGGGCAAATTAGATTAGCAATTTTTTTGTTGCCATTAATTTTTTTAACTTTGTTGGTAGCACTTCTTTTTACTATTTCTTATATAAGAAATGTTACCTATGCGCTTAAATATCAAGAGCCAGTGATCTTAAAAAAATATCAAAATGAGAGAACAAATACTTTAAATAAGCAAACAGAATTGGAGAGAACCAATCGTGAACTAGAGGCAATAAATGTTTCATTGATGTCTAAACTTAAAGCAATAAGGCCCTCAGAAGTTACTCTTCCTTTAATTAGACCTATAGCTGGTGCAAAAGATATGACCAAAGGTGGTCTTCTTGATATTGAGAATGTGGATGTTAAATTTTTACCAGATTCTAATAGAGTTAATTTACTTTTCAGCATGCTTAATTCTGGTGGACAAAAAATTAGTGGTCATATTTTTGTGGTGTTAAGAACCGCTTCTTTATTTACTCTGTATCCTGTGGAGGCCATGAATTTCAAAAATACATTGTCATCAGGAACGGCCGCCTACGATTTGGGAGAGCATTTTAGCATGGCCAGGTTACGCCCTGTAACTGCAACTTTCTCCCTTCCCCTACAAAGAAATGCACAATACTACTTTGACATAATTATTTTTTCCAAAAGTGGGGATTTGATTTACAAAAAAATGTTAGGCCCGCACTCTATAAAAGGTTAACAAGGTTAAAAAGATTAAAAAGGTTAATACCAAAAATCAAAAAGGAACCTCTCTTGGAACAGCAAGAATTATTAGAAGAACAACCTGAAAAAAATGATTTTTTGGATATAAAAGAACAAAATTTTTCTTTTTTAGGTGTAGGAGCACGTTTAATTGGAGAATTTCATTTAAATGGAGTTGTGCGAATTTCTGCGCAAATGGAAGGAAAATTATTTGTTGAATCGAGTGGTAAATTAATTATAGAAAGAAATGGTAGTTTCAATGGAAAAATTCAAAGCGATGATATTGAAATATTTGGATTAGTGGATGGAGAGATAAATTCAAACGGTCGTGTAATACTTCGCCCTTGCTCTGCTGTTAATGGTAAAATTAACTGCAAAGATCTTGTTATTTATCCTGGAGCAACCTTAAATATCGATGGGCATACAATTTAAGACCACAGTATCACTATTAGTATCACTCTATAGTATCAATAAAGGTATGGCCGATCAGAAAACTTCTTCAGAAAGTTTTTAATAATATTTTTTCGATAGTAGAAAAGAAAGGATCGGTTTTTAATTTACAACTTTGCACAATAGATAGATCAACTTTTTGATCACCAATTGCTTTTTCTTGTTTAATTTTTGCAAGCATAGTGTATTTTTCTAAAGATAAAAAATCATAATCGTTAGTTGAATCAACTTCAACTAGAAGGTCAATATCCCCACCTTTTAAATTGTCATTCAATCTACTTCCGTAAAGATAAATATTAATTTTTATTTCTTTTGTAACATAAGTAATTGCATTAATTATTGCATTAACTTCAAATTTGGTTAGTCTCATTTTTTATTTATTTTTTATTTGGTTTCTTATTTTATAGTTGACGCCGATATGTTTTTGAAAATATTTTTTAATTCTTCCATCACAAATGGGGTATAATTTTTTACTGCTATAAAATATTTAATTAAATCATCTTCGGTGTATTCGTGAACTGAAGCATTTCTGAGTTCACGCACACTCATCCAGGTTGTCACATTGCTAATAAGATTTATTTTAATCGCATAATTTAAAGAATCAATAAATGTACCTCGAAACGCAGGATCAGTCTGTAATATGGATGCTCTAACATATTTCGAAAGAAAAATATCGGTAACTCTAGAAAAACGAGAAGTAAACGCTTCCAAACTTTCTAATATATTTATATCAAAATCATCAAGATTTTTTCCCTCTAAATCAATTTTTATTATTTTGTGGTAACTATATTCAAGATAGAGATATGCCTTTCGAATTTGCCTTTCACTATCATTTAATAAAGTTTCTTTGTTCATAAAATATATTCCTTAATCCCCTAATAATAAAAGATTTGGCCGTCGTAGAGTGGTTGAATTTTGCTTTTGTTATTATAGCGTTTGTTTAAAAACTTGTTTAGGGATTGATGTTCCAGATTGTGAGCTAAATGAGTAAGGCCAGTAAAGTTAGCATCAATATATTCAGCATAATCTAAAGCAGTTTCTAAATTTAAGTGAGTTTGATGTTTTTTTTCTCTTAGGCAATCTAAAATTAAAATTTCTAAATTGGCATTTTTTAATATTTCTAAAGTTTTTTTATTAATGTGGGTAACATCAACGAAGTATGCCAATTTTTTATGATGAATGAAAGATATTGTCTCTGTGTAACCATGAGAATTAAGAAAGAAAGTAAACTCTTCTCCAAGAATTGTGGTTGAAGTAGTATCGATAAGTTTTAACTCTAAGTGAGGAATGCCTCCACCAATGTGTGGGTGATTTTGATCAAATATTTTGTGTGATTGAAAAATATAGGGAAAGCGAGTAGTGAGTTCTTCAGCAGTCCTTTGATTCGTATAGATAGGTATTTTTATTTTGTTTGATTGTTTTGATTGTTTTGATTGCTTTGATTGCTGAGGTGATCTAGCAAAACAAAAAGGACGCAAGTCATCTATACCGTGCAGATGATCAGCATGTTCATGTGTTATAATCACCCCATCGATTTTTTTTATATTGGTTCTTAACACTTGGTAACGAAGATCAGGAGATGTATCTACTAATAGAGAAGGACCATTAGCGCATTCGATATATACGCTGGTACGAAGACGCTTATTATATTTATCTTCTGAAGTACAAACATGACAATCGCAACCAATGGTTGGTACTCCCGTGCTTGTTCCTGTCCCTAAAATAGTTATTTTGTTTTGCATTTTTAGAATATTATCCTTAAATTAGTCTATATAATAACAGGTGTTTCAACAAGAGAGATAGTAGGTTTATGAAGGAAAAATTTAAAATAATGAAAATAATGATAATAATGAGAGTAGTAAGCAGTTTTTCAATGTGTTTGCTATGTTTGCTTTTTTTGTATTCATGTTCCCATATGTACACTAATAAAACTAATAAAAAAGATGCAGAAAAATCATCAGAAAAAAATGCTAAAGTTAATATGAATGAAATTGAAGAAATAATGTCTTCGGTTTCCGATGCAAATAAAATGAAGGAGGCCAAGGCAGATGCCAATATTGAGAAGGTCAATTTAGATATCCGAAAGTTTGTTTTAAAAAAAAATGGATTAACCATATTACTTGCTGAAAATCATCATCTTCCAATTGTCAGCTACTACACATACTTCAAAGTAGGTTCTCGTTATGAGGGTAAGGGAATGTCGGGTGCTACTCACTTTTTAGAGCATTTGATGTTTAAAGGTGCTAAAAAATATGGACCCCAACAATTTGATTCGATAATGGAAGAAAATGGAGGAAGATCAAATGCCTATACCTCTACAGACTCTACAGTCTATCATCAGGCAATTCCTTCTGCTGCTCTTGAGACTGTTCTTGATTTAGAATCAGATCGTATGGAAAATTTACTTTTAGAAGAAAAGGCATTTGAGAAAGAAAAATCTGTAATCTTAGAGGAGAGAAAACTTCGATACGATAATTCACCTACTGGTAAACTTTTTCAAAAAATGACGGAGATCATGTATAAAGGCACTCCATATGGCATTCCAGTTATTGGATATGTTGATGATATAGTAAATGTACAAAGAGATGACATAAAAAAATATTTTAACAAATTCTATGCTCCAAATAATGCAGTCTTAGTGATTATTGGTGATATCGATATTAAAAAAACTTTAGATTTGGTTAATAAGTATTATGGAAATATTCCTTCATCAAAACAAGTTGAAAAGACAAAAGCACTTTTAGATAATGATGATTTGTACAAATTTCAAGGGAAGAGTATGCCTGCAGAAGCTGAGAATATAAAAATAAATGCTAATTCAAATACACCCATTTTTTATATTGCTTATAGAGGAGAAAAGATAGGAACTAAACGCTATTATGTAATGGATATTTTGGCCAGCATTTTTTCTGCAGGGGCCAGCTCATATCTTGTTAAAAAATATGTTACCGGGGACACTCCAACTTTAAATTCAATTTCTCTTTATAATTACTCTTTTGCTAAAAATGGTTTGTATTTGATAGCAGGGGAACTTTTAAATGAAACTAAATTAGAAGATTTTAAAAATAGTTGGGATAAGAATCAAGTAAATTTTTGTAAAGAGGCAATAAGTGATCACACTGTTCAAAAGACAAAAAATCAATACATGGTAGCTTTTTTTAGTGCTTTAGAGACTAATGAAGGTGTGGCGGAGTTAGTAGGTAACAGTGAATTTTATTTTAATGATCACAAATATTATAAGAAAGAATTACAGGAATTAAATTCTATTACAACAAAAGATGTAATGGATGTATGCAAAGAAATTTTTTCTGGTCAAAAATACGGTTTCTTTTCAGTTTGGGAAAAACATCCTAAATAATTATTGAATAATTATGTAATTAAATAATGAGGTAATTTTATGAGATACAAAATATTTTTTATTTTAGTTTTTATTATTCCTATTTTAGGAACTACCATTAGAGCTACAAACGCAAATACAAACGCAAATTATGAAGTTGTTAAAGAAAATATAAAAAATTTGCAATTTGTTTATTTACCAGATGAGCGTTTTCCTACTTATGAGATTGTTTTTTATTTTGCAGATGGGGCCTTAAGCGATAGGAAGTATAATTATGGAGAGACAAGTTCATTGTTTTCATTACTTACTGCTGGAACTGATAAGTATAAGCAAGAAGAGATAAATGACTTTTTGGAATTTTATGGTGTTGGTATTGGAGGAGATGTTACTCATGAATACTCATATTTTTCAGTTTTCGGTTTGGACAAAGATATTGAACCAACGCTTAAGATGATTTGTCATCTCTTTTCAAAAAGCAACTTTCCTGATGATGAGTTGAAAAAATTTAAAATTAGAGGTAAGACTACTATTGAAAACATTATTGCTTCACCCTCTGCGCTTGGAGATAGAATATTTAGAGAGCTATCTTTGCAAGATACTCCTTATCAGAAGAGTGCAGATATTTCTTTAGATGGAATTAAAAACCTTAATAGAAAATCATTAAATGAAAAATTAAAATATTTTAATAAAAATGTTAAGAAACGTGTTTATGTTTCTGCTCCTAAAGTTGCTTACTTAAAAGCACAAAAAATTATTAGCAAAGAGTGTGGTTTTGATTTAAAAAAATCAACATTTATTAGAAAAGCAGATTTTACTGCTAATAGCAATAGTAATCAGATTAGAAAATACCAGTTATATTTAGTTCCCATAGCAAATTCTACTCAAGCACAAATTAGAATTGGAAGATATATTTACAAAAGAGAAATTGCAGATATAGATTTAATGCAAGTGGGTTCTGAATTTTTAGGTGGAGGAGGTTTTGGTTCTAGACTTATGCAAGAGTTAAGAGTTGATAGAGGTCTTACCTATGGAGTCTCTGCTTTTGCCTCCCCTCAGAGAGATTATGGTCGTTCGGCAATAACAACTTCAACAAAAAATGAAAGTGTGAATGAAGCAATCGAAGTTATTAAAAATGTGTTAGCAAAAACATCAGAGGGCCAATATGAAGAGAAGGACTTAAAAAAAACCATAAAGCTATTAGCGGGTAAGCATCCTTTTAATTTTGAGAAGAGAGATAGTTATCTAAGACAGTTAATGTATTCAGATCATATAGGTCAAAATTACAAAGCAATTTATGATTTTCCCAATATAATTTCAAAATATAGTAAGCAAGATGTTTCTTTAGAGATAAAAAAATTATTTCCTTGGGAACAACAAACGATAGTGGTAGTGGGAAGTGCTTCTTTAGAGGCAGAATTAAAAAAGAAATGGGGTAAGGTTACAATCCTTGATTATAAGAATTTTCTATAATTAGTTTTTTAGTTAATTTTTTAGTTAGTTTTTTATTGGATGATTTTATGATTATTGATTTACATACGCATACACGTTTGAGTGATGGTGAATTTACCATAGCTGAACATTTAAGAAGAGCTGAAACACAAGGATACTATTATGTTGCTGTTACTGATCATGTAGATCAAAGCAATGTAGAAGGTGTGATAGCAAAAGTAATTGTTGGCTGTGAAAGTTTTAATAAGCATTCAACAACACTTAAAGCTCTTCCAGGAATAGAAATTACACATGTCCATCCTAATGAAATTTTTCCTATTGCTAAATTTGCAAGAGAGAAAGGAATAAAAATTGTGGCAGTTCATGGAGAAACCATCGCTGAGTCAGTTTTTCCTGGAACAAATCATGCTGCTATTATGGCCAACGTTGATTTCCTTGCTCATCCTGGAATTATTAGCGAAGAAGATGTTTTATTGGCAAAAGAAAGGAATGTTAGGTTAGAAATTACTTGTCGTAAAGGACATGCACTTTCAAATGGTAGAGTGTTTTCATTGGCAAAAAAATACGGAACAAAAATGTTGTTGAATAGTGATACTCATGCTGCCAATGATTTTTATACAATTGATCGTTATAAAAAAACTGCCTTAGGTGCAGGGATGAGTGAAGATGAATTTGAGATTTTAGTAAAAGATATAAGGGAATTTGTTGTAAGTAAGTTTAATTAAATAAATTTAATTTGTAAAAAGTTTAATTTGAAATTTTGAAATAAGGATAATTTATGAGTTTACAAAAAAAATCTAAAACAAAAAAAGACAGTAAAAATATTAAAAAAAATATCAAAGTAAAAAAAGTTCCTACTAAAAAAGTTACACTTAAAAAAGTGTCTGCAAAAAAAGCCGTTGTAAAAAAAATTATTAAAAAAACAAAAACTGCAAGTGTTTCAACTCTTGCAAATATTCCAGTAATGTCTGCACATTTTCAAAGTAGAAGGCCATCGGCCATACGATTAGCACAAATTGAATTTATGAAAAGAACTGATAATGTAGGTGTAGTAAACACTGCTATTGGAAACGTTTCACTACCCATGCATCCAGCGATGCAGAGGCGAATGCATAATTTAAGTAAGTATAAAGATTTTGCTGATGGTGTGGTTAAATATTCTCCGACAGTGGGATTAAAAGAGACCAATGAAACATTTTTGCATGTTCTTAAAGCAAGTGGACTTAGTACTGAGGGGCTTTACTCCCAGATTACCGATGGTGGAAGTCAAGCAATGGAGTTAATTATACTTGGAGTTTGTGGAGCAGCTGGAAGTGATAAATCACCACTTCTTTTAATAGATCCTGCATATACTAATTATAAGGCCATGGCCCAAAGATTAGGAAGAAAGATAGTTTCTATTGGCAGAAAATTAGATAGTGCTGGCAACTACTCCGTTCCCAATTTAAAAGAAATGGAAGAGGCAATTAAACTGCACAAACCCGGAGCGGTAGTTGTAATTCCCTATGATAATCCTACCGGACAATTTTTTGATAGAGAGACTATGGTTGCAATTGCAAAAATTACCGTTAAATATAATATGTGGTTTATTAGCGATGAGGCCTATCGTGAATTATATTATGATGATAACAAAGAAGGTAAAGAAAAATTTAAAATAACATCAAGTATTTGGGCCATAGACGATTCAGATGTTCCAGGAATTATAGGAAGACGAATAAGTATTGAGACGTCTTCTAAGGTTTGGAATGGATGTGGGTTGCGTATTGGGGCACTTATAACTGATAGTAAGGACTTTCATGATCGATCAGTGGCGGAAAATACTGCTAATCTTTGTTCAAATATTATAGGACAATATATTTTTGCAGGACTTTTAGAGGAGTCTGTGGAAGATTTACAACAATGGTTTTGTAAGCAGAGAGAGTACTATAGAAGTATGCTTGTGAATTTTACCTCGGAAATGAAAAAATTATTACCAGAAATTATAATTTCTAGTCCAGACGCATCTATTTACTCGGTTATTGATGTGAGAGAATTAGTGGATAAAAATTTCGATGCTTTGGATTTTGTCATGTATATAGCACAAAAGGGAGTAATTGATATTGAGGGCGCTGAAGGCGCTGTAGGTGCTGAAGTCCCGGGAGGCAATAGGAAAAAGATGACTCTTTTAGTTTCTCCCATGGGTGAATTTTATAATGAGAATAAAAAAGATGATAAAGAAAACAAAGCTAAAAAAATAAGTCTTAAAAGAATGGGTAGAACTCAAATGAGAGTTGCTTACGTAGAGACTCCTGAGAAAATGCAATTAGTGCCTAAACTTTTTGCGGAATTATTTGCCCAATACTGCTCATTAACTTAGGGTCTTAATATATTTCAGTCATTATGTTAAAATCATAATTAATGACTGGAATTAAAATGATCGATTATGTCTTAATGGCCTTTAATCTTGTCGGTGTGCTGGCCGTCTTAGGATTTTTCATATACACAACTGTCCTTTATACTAGGCCTCTTCCTGATAATAAGGTTGAACTAGTCTCTTTCAAAGAAAATAGCAAATATCAAATCATGGAAGCAAAGATATATAAACTTGATCGCATGTTTTTAAATTTACAATCTCGAAAGGCCAGAATGAGAAACATCGATTTACAGGTACAGTTTTTATTATTTAAAGATGATTTTGTTGCTTTTTTGGATAAGAACAAACATATTGTTTATGATAAAATAATTGAAATAATTGCTTCAATGGAAGCAGATGAGGTTAATTCAGTTACAGGTAAAATTTTACTTGAGGAAAGGATAAAAAAAGCTGTTGAAGAGATAGCAAAAACTCCTGTTATTAAAACAGTATATTTTACAACATTCGTTGTTCAATAAGATTTTTTAAAAGTTGCTCGCGGACTTTTCTAACTTCTTCAATAATTTCATTTCTATTATTTTTAATTTTCATTAAAACCTCCAAGCATCTCCCTTGGTTTCTTATACTCCCGGGTTTCAGCGTCTATTGCAGTCTTGTGGACGTGCAGACACACTTTTACAAGTTAAATTCTAGCACATTCTAGGTATGGTATTTTTTGAGAATGTAAAACAGTAGGATCAATTTCATCGTAGCTTACCAGATACATTCTAGAGCGATATTTAATAGTTTTAAAATATTTTAATGCTTGATTTAGTGGATCTTTTTCGTGAAGTCCAATTATGGAGTAATGATAATTTTGGTTTTGATTTTGATTTGAATTTGAATTTTTACTTTTCCTGTAAACTTCTTTTAAAAGCATTGAAAGTAATTCTGGATCATTATCTTTTGTGGCCACAAAAGAATTAAAATAATATGAAAATTTTTCACCGCAATTGGGTAATTTTTTATATCTTAAAAGAGGAGAGAAGAAATTATAGATTGGTTTAATTATCTTCCATTTTGAGTCATAACTATGAACTAATGTTTGTTTAAATGAATTTTGATCCCACAATCCTAAAGTGCCAATTATTTCTTGGTCATTAAGAAAAATAGCATAAAGATGTTTTTGATATTCGAAATTTTTTAATGTAAGGAAATCTTCTTTTGTGTAATGAGGGAAAAAATTTTTTTTACTACCTTCATGGTTTAAAAATTTAATTGCCTTATCTAATTCATCTTGATTCTTAATATTTCTAATAATAAGAGATGAATTTTGATATTTTGATGGCGTTTTTTTAAAAGGTTTGTCCGCCAAGATAATATATGTGATATAAGCTCCAATATCAGTATAGGTAGGAATGGGAAATCTGTTACATTGTAAAAGTTTTATAAACATCAAATTATCTTCAATTACTGTAGATAAGTAGAAAGGAATTTGACTCTTTTTTTTAAGATAAATTTCATCTCGAAAATAGTTGTAGGCCCGCAAGATTAGGCCGCGCCCTCGATGATTTTTATCAAAACGCAGACTATGTAGATATCCCAACTCCTTTATGTTACCTTCAACATACATATCTAAATAACTATTTACTCCAACTCCAACGATTTCTTGTCTATTATCATTACTATTATCATTATCATATGGGCGACAAACAAAAATGTCTGATGATTTACCCATGGCCGCTATACTTGCAAAGAAGGAGGGATCTCTTGTATAGAGTAGAGAAATAGCTCCAGGCATAGGATTTCTTCTAAATAGCTCACATAATTTTTGCTCGTCTTCTTCGCTTGCTCGGTCAAAAAAATAGTGTTTCTTTTGCATTTGCATGATGTATTACTCGATTTAATATTAATTTTCCACGCCCTCTTAATTATTTTATTCCAAAATGCATGCCTTGTTTTTTAAAAACCTCTTTTTGAAAGAGAGAATTATATATCCAATAGATTACCATTCTTTCCACACTACGCATATTAGTCCTTAAATCAAAAAAACGCTTCAGAACAGACCAATTACTATTCCAAACTTTTCTTATTTCAAATACTCCTTCAGTTAATTCATCTGCACTCATAAGCTTTGGTTTAAATGCAGCATAGTTAAATCTATATTCTGGATGTAACCACCACTTACCATCATAAAGGAGGCGTCCCTCTTCTTTTAATTTTTCATAGAGAGGAGTTTTGGGATAGGGTACAAGAATGTTGTAAGCAGCAAAGGTGAATTTATGTTTTAAAGCAAAATCTAAAGTCTTTACTAAGCTTTCTTGTGAATCCCAATCATGACCCAGGGTAAATGCCGCCCAAGTTTGTAATCCATAGTTTTTTAATTCATTTATTTGTGATTCATAATTATCAAATTTATTATTCTCAACTAAATTCCTTCGCAAATTAGATGCCTTTCCCATTAATTTTAAATCAACAGGGTTAATAGATTCGAATCCAATAACATTGCCAAGACATCCACTTTTAACTAATAAATCCATTAATTCTTTATCCTCTAGCATATCAATACAACCTTGGCTGACCCACTTTATTTTTAGAGGAATTAGGGCCTTAAAAAGTTCTTTTGATTGTGCTCTATTGGCAACAATATTATCATCAACAAAAAATACATAACGATTTTTTTGAGTTTTAATTTCTCTTACAACTTCATCCACTGAGCGAGTGTAGTGTTGACGATCAAAAAAAGAACTAATAGCACAGAAGTTACATTTAAAGGGACAACCACGACCAAATTGCATAAGAGTAATTGGTAGATAACCTCTGCCCTTAAATAACTCTCTACGAGGAAGAAAATTTGGAAATTGACCAATACCCGCTCTAGAAGTGTAGATTTGTTTTATAGCTTTTCTTTCTTTTAAATCTATTAAAACTTCAGGCCACATCCATTCAGCATCATGAAGAAAAATAGAATCTGCATGCTCTAATGCTTCTTCTGGAAGAAGAGTAGGGTGAAATCCTCCTAAAATAACTGGTATCTTTCTTTTTCTAAATTCGTCAGCGATTTCGTAGGCCCTTCTGGCGGTGAATGTTTCAACAGTAATTGCAACTAAATCAACTTTTTCG